>JARGFN010000014.1 GCA_029210665.1 Desulfobulbales bacterium | reverse complement strand
GGGCATAAAAGCAGACAAGCTGCTCAATCAGCTTTAACCGCACGCCCCTCCATGGCCAAGAGTTCGGCCATGTTTATTCCTGAATCCGCGTGCGTCCGATATCGGCGCATCTGCCGCGTTGGCAACTCGTTGATATACCATTGGTATTATCAACGAGTTGCCGCCTTGCATCTGCACTGTTCTCGAACGCACACGGATCAGGTTATAGATATGGGAGTCGTCTTCGGACGGCTCCTTTTTTTATGGGCGGGAATCGAGCCGGGGGCCGGTGATCTTGCTGATCGTCTTGTAGCTGTCGTAGTTCCAGAAGAAGGAAATCCCGGTCGCGAAGAGACTTTTGGTTTTGAGGAAGGTCTTCAACCCCCGTTTCAGGGAGGGCAGGGGCGAGGAGACGGTCCGGTAGGCGTCGATCAGCCCCTGGTAGAGCTCGTCGGGACCCAGGTACTTGGGCTGGTAGACCGGCTCGAAGATGTTGTAGGCCTCCCAGTCCTTGGGGTAATCGTTGAGGAGCAGGCGATTTTCGGCGGCCAGCTGCTTGTAGAGGGCGGTGCCGGGCAACGGAGTCTGGATGCTGAGCTGGACGGCGTCGACTTCGGCCTCCATGATGAAATCGAGGGTCCGCTTGAAGGTGTCACCGTCGTCGCTGTCGGTGCCGAAAATGAAACCGCCGACGATGGCGATGCCGTGGTCGTGGATCTTTTTGATGGCGTCCTTGAAGTTCCGGGTGGTGGGGCGCATGTTGACCTTTTTGCCCATCCCGTTGAGGATCTCCTGCTCGATCGACTCGAAACCGATCAGGAAGGCCTTGGCGCCGGAGTCGGCCGCCGCCTTTAATAAGCCGTCGTGTTCGACGATATTCAGGCAGGTCTGGCCGCCCCATTCCTTGTTGCATCCCTTTAACCGGTCGAACAAACGGAAGGCCCGGTCGATGGCATTCCTGCCCGAGCCGATGATGTTGTCGTCGATGATGAAAAGGCGCTTGTCGGGGATGTCGTTGATCTCGGCGATGACCCGGTCGATCTCCCGCTGCCGGTACTGGCCGCCGTTGAACAGGGTTACCGAACAGAACTTGCAGTTGTGCGGGCAGCCCCGGGAGGTCTGGACGGTCTGGACGAAATACTTGTTGGTCAAAAGATCGCGGCGCGGGGCGGGCAGGTTGGTGATGTCCGGCCGGTTGTCGGCCCGGTAGAACCTTGCCATCCGGCCGGCCGAGAAATCGGCCAGCAGCCGGGGCCAGAGTTCCTCCCCCTCGCCGATCACCACCGCGTCGGCGAAGCACCCCGCCTCCTCGCTCATCATCGAGGGGTGGATGCCGCCCAGCACCACCGGTACCCCGCGTTTGCGGAATTCGCCGCAGATCTCATAGGCCCGGGGGGCCAGAGGGGTCATGCAGGTAATGCCGACCAGATCGGCCCTGGCGTCGTAGTCGATGTCGTCGAAGGCCTCGTCGATGATTTCGACCTCGTAGCCCTCGGGAGTATGGGCGGCGATCAGACCGAGGTTTAAGGGCGGCAGGGCCAGAACCCGGACGTTTTCGAGGAGCTTGGTGCGGTAGGCCGGGCTGATCAGCAGGATCTTTTTCATTATGGCTCTCCCTATGACGTGACCGTTGCGGCCAGATCGGTATACAGTTTTTCCTCTTCGGCGGCGATCTCCCTGAGGATTTCGGCCATGGCCGGGAAGCTGTCGTCCGCTCCGGCCCGCCCCTTGCAATTGCGGGCCGCCCGGACCGCGAACTCCCGCCAGCGGTCGCCGATCGCGGTCATCCGTCGCGAGAACTCGAAGAATCGGTCGTCTTCGAGATGGTGGGCCGCCTCTTGCAGAAAGGCGCCGTAGATGAAGCGAAAACCGGCGCCGCCGGTGCCGATCTCCTCCTGCATCCGGATTAGCTGGCCCAGATGGAGGAGGGCCTTGGCCTCGCCCAGTTTGGCGGGCCACTTCTCCAGCCGCCCGGCCAGAAAGCGGATTCCGGAGATGCCGATGATCGGCAGGGGGTATTTCAGCATGGCCCTGGTGGCGGTCCTGATCCCGCCTTTGACCGCGGCCGGAAAATCGATCAGTGCGGGGACTTCGTCCAGACAGTACATCTTGCCCCGGGGGGCGAGGGCGCCCTTGGCGAAACGGGCCTTCCGGAGGTCGTCGGCCGCGCAGCGCACCGGCTCCGGAAAGACCGGATCGCTGATCAGGTAGTCGTCACCCTCCTTGCCGAAGACCACCAGGTTGTGCATGTTGAAGTGGAAGCGGTAGGCGTCGGGAAAGTAGGGAAGCCACCAGGCTCCGGTCTGCAGGCCGACCGGGATGCCGGCCGCGACGGTTTCATCCAGAACCCGCATGGCGAGCTTCTGGTCGCGGAAGCGGCGGCTCTTGATCTTGACGCCGAGCTCCCGGGTGACCCTCTTGAAGACCGAACCGGCCGCGGTCCGGAAGGTGGTCAGCGGCAGGTTGTTCAAGCGGATAAAGGGGATGTAGCCGAAAAAAAGTCCGGCCCCGATCCCGAAGGCCATCGCCTCGCTGATCTCCACTCCGTAGTGGGAGATCAGGCCGGCGGTGGCCCCGTTTTCGCAGTGGGCCGACTGGCGGTGTTCGAAGTCTATCTTCATTCTCTTATTCCCGGTCCCGGCCCGGGATCTCGGGGTCGTCGACCAGATCGATGTCCCGCAGCTGTGCGACCGTTACCTTGAGCAGGCTCGCGTAGCGTTCGAGCAGATCGTTGCCGAGCTTCTTGAAAATCTTCGCTTTGAGATGCCGTCTGACCCGCCAGCGCATGATTCCCATGTACTGGGCGAGGAGGGCGTCATCCATCAGGTTCCGGGCCATGTGGTAGGCCAGAGGGGATAATTCGCCCTTTTCCACCTTGCGGCGGGTGGCGGCGATCTCGCCGGCGATGATTTCCCAGGCCTGGTAGTTGGAGATGTTTTTCGGCTCCCAACCGGCGCTCGCGACCTTGACGTAGCGGCCGTTTTCGTCGACCGCGTAGGCCACCTCTTTCAGGCCGCCGGCGATGCCCCGATCCTGGGGGACTTCTTCCTTGCGCATTTTAGTTCAGGTGGATCCCGCTGAAAATGTTAACGAACTTCAATGATGGTCAAGTCAAGAGGTTAATATATTCAATCATTGGCTAAATTGCCATCCGGAATTGGCTCCGCCGGATTATTCAGCATAAAGAGGGGCATGGCCCCGGTCGGGCCGGGCGAAAGCGGCCGCCGGTTGCCGGAGATGCGGCTTGCTTTTCGGCGTGACGGGTATTATCTTCTGTGCTCCGCGCAATCCGGTGGTAAAACGTAAGCGATCACGGGGTACCAATGACTTCTTGCGACGCCATCAAAACATTTAAGGAGATACCAATGAGTGAGCAGAATAATTTAACCGCTGTTTTCGAGACCGGCAAAGGCAAGATCAGGGTCAAGCTCTTTGCCGACCGGGTTCCCTATACCGTAGCCAACTTCGTCAATCTGGCTGGCCGCGGATTTTACAACGGCTTAAACTTCCATCGGGTGATCAGCGATTTCATGATCCAGGGCGGCTGCCCCAACGGCAACGGCATGGGCGGGCCAGGCTACACCTTTGCCGACGAGTTCGATTCCGAACTGCGTCACGACCGGCCCGGCATTCTTTCCATGGCCAATGCCGGTCCCAATACCAACGGCAGCCAGTTCTTTATCACCCATGTCCCGACCGGCTGGCTGGACGGCAAGCATGCAGTCTTCGGCGCGGTTGAGTCGGACAGCGACCAGGAGGTGGTCAATGCCATCGCCCAGGGCGACAGCCTGAATTCGGTCACCATCGAGGGCGACACCTCGGAACTCCTGGAGCAATGCGCCGACAAGGTTGCCGAGTGGAATAAGGTGCTGGGCTAAACAAGAAAATAAAGGTTCACCTTTTACGCCGGCCGGGGTTTTTCCCGGCCGGTTTTTTTAGGTCTTTTTTCGGGGCTGACTTTCGTTTGGCCCTGATAGTGATATCCTCCAGAACCTTCCGCTGCTTGCGGCGGGCGGTTGTTCCCCGGGCCACCGCGATCTTGCACCCCTCCCGGTCGAGGCCGGTTACGTACATGGCGGTGGAGATGGTGCCGGGGGTCGGGGTGAAGTCCTGGAATTTTCTGACCTCAAGGCCCAACTCCTTCACTTTGGCGGCGAGATTTTTCATATGCTGTTCGGTGCAGCCCGGATGGGAGGCGATAAAATAGGGGACGAAGCGCGGGGGGCGGGCGCCGGCCAGCTTGCGGCAGAGATTGAGGAATTCCTTCAACAGCTTGCCGCCCGGTTTGTGCATCAGGCGCAGGACCTCGTCCTCGGTATGCTCCGGGGCTATTTTCATCGCCCCGGGCAGATGTTTTTCGATCAATCTTTTCAGGAGTTCCGGGGCCTTGAGCAACAGCTCCATGCGCAGTCCCGAGGAGATGTGGAGATGCTTGACCCCGGCAACTTTTTCGCAGCGGTCGAGCAGGGCGAGAAAGTGTCTTTCGTCGACTTGCAGATTTTTGCAGAGCTCCGGGAAAAAGCAGTCGTGCCGGCGGCACTCCCTGACCCGGCATGAGGTGCCGTAGAGATTGGCGGTCGGGCCGCCGAGATCGCTGATCGTTCCCCGAAAATCTTCGGACCCGGCGATTTCCTCGACCTCGGCGACTATGGATTCCGGCGAACGGCTGATTACCAGCGCTCCCTGGTGACGGGTAATGGCGCAGAAGGCGCAGTTGCCGGAGCAGCCCCGGACAATGGTCACCGAGTCCCTGACCATCCGCCAGGCCGGGACCTCGCCGGCATCCGGATGGGGCCGGCGCCGGAAGGGGAGGCTGTAGAGGCGGTCCAGTTCCTCCGCTTGCAGCACCGGTGCGGGGGTGTTCTGCCAGACGTACATGGCCTGCTGTTTCTGGCAGAGGGGGCGGTCGGATAGACTCCGGGCCTGCTCGTCGATGGCCAGCTCCGCCGCCATGAAGGCTGCCGGATTTCCGGCGATTTCCTGCCATGACGGCAGAACAAGCGGGGCCTCGTTTTGCACGCGTTGCTGAAATTCTTTTTCGGTCAATCGTTCGCAGGTGGAGGGGATCCCGGTCAGCGAACGGTTGGCGGCCAGCCGTTCGGCGATGGTCAGGATGGCCCGTTCACCCATCCCGTAAACCAGGAGATCCGCCTTGGCATCGGTCAGGATCGAACCCCGGAGCCGACCCTGCTGATAATCGTAATGGACAAACCGTCTGAGGGACGCTTCCAGGCCGCCCAGGATGATCGGCACACCCGGGCAGGCCTCCCGGGCCAGGACGGCGTAACGGATCGCGGCCCGGTCCGGGCGGCGTCTTTCCTGCCTGGATTTGATCTTGGCGAAATAGGGATTGCCTTCCGGCGAATAGGCGTCCTGGTCGCGCACCTTGGCGTTGGCGCTGTAATTGGCGATGATCGAGTCGAGATTGCCGGCGGTGATGCCGAAGAACAGCCGCGGCTCGCCGAATTGCCCGAAATCCCCGCTGTCCCGATGGCGGGGCTGGGCCAGTATCGCCACCCTGTAGCCGTGTTCCTCCAGCCAGCGGCCGATCAGGGCGACGCCGAAGGAGGGATGGTCGACATAGGCATCGCCGGTGACCAGCACCACATCGGGACGGTCCCAGCCCCGGGCGAGCATTTCCCGGCGGTTGGCGGGCAGAAAGTCGTCGTTCATTGCGGCTGGATGTCCTGGGGCGGGGTTGGTGCCTTTCGCGGGTTTTTTTCAGTCGGGGCGGCCGGTCAGATGTGGCTGTACCGGCCGGCTATCTTCTTTTCTTTCTTGTTCTGGTACATCAGCTTGTCGGCTTTGATCATCAGGTCGTCTACCGAAGGGGCGTGGTCGTGCTCGTGAAAAACGGAGCCGGTACTCAGCATGATCTTGAATTTCCGGTTCGGCCGTTTATTGGCGGCGGCGATGTTCCGCTCCAGCCGGGCCATTACCTTTTCGCCGGTTTTCTTGTCGTCCGGGTCGGTCATCAGGACGACAAACTCGTCGCCGCCGGCCCGGCCGAGCAGATCGGCTTCCCGGAAGGTGGCTTGCAGGATCGCGGCCGTTTCAATCAGGGCGCTGTCGCCCATCCGGTGGCCCAGATTGTCGTTGATCCATTTCATGTTGTCGAAATCGGCGTAGAGCAGGAGGATAGTGTCCTTGTTGCGGTGGGCGATCTTCAGCTGCTGCTCGGCCAGGGTCATGAAGCCCCGCCGGTTGAACAGGCCGGTAAGCTCATCGGTAATTGATATCCTGTGGAGCTGGGTCTCGTAATTCTTGCGCTCGGTGATGTCATGCATGAACAGGTTGAATTCCCGGCGGTCGCCGACCTTGGTCAGGGATACCGCCAGCTCGACCGGTACTTCCAGTTCGTCCTTGTAGAGGATGGTGGTTTCGATCCTCTTGCCGAAGATGTCGCCGTGGGCGCCGGCCAGCACCTTGTCGAGCAGCCCTTCGTGTTTGCTCCGGTACCGCGGCGGCATGATCGAATAGATCGGCTTGCCGATGATGTCCTTACGGTGCCAGCCGCAGAGAAGTTCGGCCTGACTGGGCCATTCAACGATCCTCCCCCGGTCGTCGACCACGACGATGGCGTGGGTGGCCGATTCGAGAATGGTTTTATAGCGGATCCGGTCCCTTTCGAGACGGGCTATTTTCCGGCGCTGGCTCGCTAGTTCCTTTTCGAGTTCGGCAATAGTCCGTTTAAGGTCGCTGTGGTCGGGCTTGTTGACCATTTCCAATCCCCCTTGTAATGGTGGTGGCAAATGCCGCCGTTGTGCCTACTCTATAGGCCTGTGAGGGGTTGGTCAAGCATATTGATGAATAGCCGATCAAATTATGGGCTGCCGGCCTCCGATCTTATCGTGAGGATGACAGCCGGAGGGTCCTTTCAAGGCCTTTTAGCAAGACGAAACGCCCGAGGGGGACGACTTGGCAGGGCAGGCTTTCGACAAAGAGCCGGTTGTCGCAGAGGCCGCCGGAGAGATAGAGCTTGGCCGGGGAGCCGGCAAAGCGGTAGGCGTTTACGGCAATGCCCTTGACGAAGCTGGCCACCGCCTCGGCCTCGTCGGTGCCGGAGGTGATGGCGTCGAAGATATTGCTGATTCCCAGAACGCCGCAGGTCACCGAAAAGGTTTTGGCCGGGATCGGCAGTTTATTGAAATCAAGCCCGTAATAGTTCTCCAGCAGTTCGATGGTAAAGCCCATCGAGGCCCCGCATTCGGCGTTCCAGCCCATGTCCTCCAGCTTGCCGTCCCGGTAGCTGATGTACTTGATGTCGCGGCTGCCGCAGTCGAGAAGCAGGTAGCGATCCTCCTCGATCAGGGCCTCGCCGCCCCGGGCCAGGGCGATAAGTTCGTTAACATAGATATCACCGAACCGTTTGCCGTTGTGGCCGGTGGCGAAATCGACCTTGAGGCCGCGCTCAAGTTCCTTGGTCGCCTTGATATATGGTTCGGGGGCCGGGTCGGCCAGGTCGAGAAACTTGGAGTAGGAGGTGCCGAAATCCGCGAGGATCATATCTCCACCCCGGAAAGATCCAGAAAGGCCTGGATCTTGGCTTTGGCGCTGCTGCCGGTGTTGACGTCGATGTCCAGATAGAGCGCGTGGGGATGTTTTTTGGCCAGGAGCCGGGCCAGGGCCGTCTTGGCGCAGAAGGACTGGGCAAAGAATACCGTCGGAATTGCGGGATTGATCCGCGCCTCCAGAATGGCGTCGGCCGGGGTTTTGTTTTCCATGCATCTGGTCCAGCCGTAGACATGGGTGGTGTCCGGAAAGAGGGCGAGGATCGAGAAATCGCGGGGCGGCACGCCCCAGAAGCCGGCGGTCGGCCGGCAGGGCGGCGGCGGGTTCTTCAGAATCTCCGGCGATTTCACCCTTTCGGTAATGGCCAGGAATTTATCGGTCATATCCATTTCGGCCCGGCAGAGCGGGGCGCCGAACGGTTGCCGGTCGTTGTTGATGACGCGGAGGATCGGAATGGGCAGGCTGTCTTCGAGAACGGCGGCCACATGCAGGGCGCCGTCGCATTTACCCGGCCCCACGTCAAGGACGATTGCATCGAGATCAAGATGCATGGCGTTTAAGACAACGGTCCGCAGGATCGCGCAGTAGACCCGGGGCAAGAGGGCAACGGTGCTCTCCATGTCTTCGACGACCAGCATGGCATCGAGGTCGAGAATCTCCACGCCGCGCCGATGCAGGATATCGATGAGGCGCAGCGGCGGCACCCCGACGATCCCGACCCTTTGCAGGCCGGGGGCGGTCAGCACCCTATCGATTTCTGTGTCCGGTGTTATCGCATTCATGGCGGATCAGATCGGTTTATTGCTCTGGCGGTTGATCATCAGCAGGCCGAGGCCGCCGGTCAGGAGATGGATCGACCACGAGGCCCCGGCTGGACTGAAACCGTAGGCGTTGACCATTGACTGGGCCGTGCTCCACCAGCCCCAGGCAAGAAAGGCCATGACGCAACTCATCGGCACGGCCAGGGAGAGATCCTGCCGCCAGCGTCGGTTGGCGATCAACAGCACCGGCAATCCCAGGAGGACCAGCGGGATGCCCAGAAATAAATAGGAGAGCCGGCGCTGGAGTTCCTGCCAGGCGGCCAGATCGGGGTCGCCGTTCCGGAGGGCCTCCTTCAGGTGGTCGGAAATCGATTTCTCCTCGCCTTTGTATTCGGGGACAAAAAACTCACCCGGCTGGTCCGGCAGCGAGATCTTCCGGCTTTTGAAATCGATGATGGCATAGCGGCCGTTTTCGGAAATGGTTTTTATTCTGCCGTTGTCCAGCTGCCATAAATTGTCTTGCCAGACGGCTCTTTTGGCGGTGATCTGCGAAGTCATAGTGAAATCGGCGTCCCAGGTCAGGTAATGGAAATCGATAAAAAGCTCTTTACTCTTCGGCGATCTTTTGAAGGAATAAATGCCATCCTTCCCCTTGTAGAAGACCCGGCCGTGGCGGACGATGCCCTGGGCCTGGGTCTTTCTGACCTCCTCGTACCAGATCCGGTTGGTCTCCCTGATGGTGTCGGGCACTATCCATTCTCCGGAAAACAGGCCCAGCAAGGTAAAAAAGCAGGCGGCCAGCAGGATGGGGGCATAGATTTCCCTGATGCTCATCCCGGCGGATTCAAGGGCCATTATTTCCCGGTTCTGATTCATGACCCCTAGGGTAATCACCCCGGCCAGCAGCAGGCAGACCGGCAGGAGCTGGTCGATGATCAGCGGAATTTTCAGGAACAGGTAGCGGATTGCCAGCCCGGTCGATTTGCCGGCCTCGGCAAAGTTGTCGATCTTTTCGAAGAAATCGACCAGCAGATAAATAGTGATCAAACCGCTGATCACCAGGGCCAGATTTCTGGAAAACTGGGAAAATATGTAACGATAAAGAAGACTCATCTTATAAGTTTATTTTTGACCCGGATTAATGATTTGCCCAGTTCCGTGAGATAATCGATCAGGCGGTCGAATATCCCGACCGAATTCTCCCGGGCGGCGGTGCGGACGATCAGCATGGTCAGCACCGCGAAAACAAGGTTCGGCGCCCACATGATCGGCCAGACCGGCATGGTCGAGCTTTCGGCCACTGATTTGGCGAAAGACAGCAGGATGTAATAGATGAAGAAGAAAAAAAGCCCCAGGGGCAGACCCGCCTTGCTCCGGCCCGGTTTGGACTGAAGGGCCAGGGGCAGGGCGAGAATGGTCAGGATCAGGCAGCCCACCGACAGGGCGAAGCGTTTGTGGAACTCGATGAGCAAGCCGGCGGCAATCTGCGTGAGTTTTGCCCGGCGCCGGGGGGCTTGCGCGGCTTCGACCTTGAGTTCCCCGGCCTTGGCGAGAAGCTCGCCGGGGGACATGTCCTTCTTGTCCCACCCCTGCAGCGGCGCTGCGGAGGTTACCGGAAGCTTCAGGTTATAACTGCCGAAACGGATGGTCTGGCTGGCCGCGGCCCCTTCCCGATGGATGCTGCCATTACGCAGGACCAGCCGGACCGTCATGTCGTCGAGGTCGGCTTCGAGGCTGCCGCTTTTCGCGATAATGGTCATGGGATTGTCCCGGTCGCGGTGGTCGGAGATGAATACTCCCCGCCACTGTCCGGTCCCCTTGTCGATCCGCTCGACATAGACGACCACATCCTTAATGTGGTCGCTGAATTCCCTGGCCTGGACGCCTTTTTCGATCTTTTCCCGGGCCAGTTGGAAAAAGGTCTGTTTCAGGGCGACGTTGCTCTTCGGGATCAGCAGGGTCGAGGTCAGGACGGTGAGGCCGGTGGTAAAGCAGGCGACCAGGACGACCGGAACCAGCATCCGGTAGAGGCTGATCCCCGAAGCCTTCAGGGCCAAAACTTCATTGTCGCCGGTCATTCTGGTAAAGGCGATGATTACCCCGAGGGTGGCGGCCATCGGGATGGAAAAGAGCATCAGATTCGGCAACAGGTAAGCACTGATCCGGCCGAAGTCGGCCATGCCGATCCCGAACCCGAAGATGACATCGAGCAGCGAAGAGAGCTTGCCCAGAAAGAGGATCGCGTTTATTATCACGAGAGCGGCGAAGAATGGCCCGAGGATCTCGGCGGCCAGATATGCATATAGCAGTAAGGGCATGGGCTTTCCTTGTCGGCCCGGCTTTCAGGCCGAGACCAGATAGCGCCGCGAGACATAGTAGCCGGCCAGCACCAGGGCCACGCCGATTATGTTGCTGAGTCCCGCGTAGATAAGGGCGGTTTTCCATTCGCCGACCCGGAAGAGCTGGGTGGTCTCCCGGGTAAAGGTCGAAAAGGTGGTGAAGCCGCCCAGGAAGCCGGTAAAGATAAAGAGCCGCCACTCGTTGCTCAGCCGCGATCCCTCGAACAGGCTCCATAAAAGGCCGATCAGGAAAGAGCCCAGCAGGTTGGCGGCCAGGGTGCCGGTCGGGAATGAGGGGCCGGTCAGCCGCTGCACCACAAGGAAAAGTATGTATCGACTGGCGGCGCCGATGGAACCGCCGGTCATGACCGCTACTAATTTCAGCATGGTTGATCCGGGTATGGTTTCGTCCAATGGAAGTACGAGCCGTGTAGCTTACCCTTTAAGGAATTTTTATTCAAAAGGATATTTCAGCGTGATTTCCTTAAGCGATTCCCTGCCATCGCAACGGGCCTTCTGACAATGCAGCCTCTGGTCGAATTATATGCAATCGAAGCCCAACTACCAAGCCTTAAAGATAATACCGGCGATCTCGACCGGTTGAGGCGGGCGGTTGCCGAACGGTTTGGCGGCCGCGAGCCGGTGGTCCCTTTTGGCTGCCTGCCCAGGGTTGCCGGCAATTTCCGCCGGGCCGGCTTCGTTGGCGGGGCGGTGGTCAACAATCTGCCGTCCGGCCCGGAGCTGGTCGATTTTGTCGTGATGCCGGCAAAGCCCCTGGTCGGCATCGCCCTGGATCTGGGCACCACCCATCTTGAGGCGGTCCTGGTGGAACTTGCTTCCGGCCGCCGCCTGGCCGAGGCCGATTGTGAAAACGGCCAGCTCGAATTCGGCGCCGATATTCTGAGCCGGATCCATTACGCGGCTCAACCGGGCGGGCTTGCCGCTCTGCACTCCGCGGTAATCTCCTGTGTGAATGAACTGGCGGCTGATCTGGCCGACCGGGCCGGGACAGCGGTCGAAGAGATCAGGGCCCTGAGTGTTTCCGGGAATACGGCCATGGTCCATTTTTTCCTGAAGTTCGACCCCTATCATCTGATCAGGGAACCCTATATCCCCCTGGTTAATGTCCCCGATCCCTGCCGGGCCCTGGAGCTGGGTCTGGCAATTGATCCGGGCGCTCCGGTCTGGGTGGTGCCTGGGGTCGGCAGCTACTTCGGCGGCGATCTGGTCTCGGGGGTGGTGGCCAGCGGTCTGGCCCGCGGGGATAAGGTGTCGATGTTGATCGACGTCGGCACCAATGCCGAGGTGATCGTCGGCAACCGCGAGTGGCTGATCGCCTGCGCCGGCGCCGCCGGGCCGGCTCTGGAAGGGGGCGTGGTCAGGATGGGCATGCGGGCCGGACCAGGGGCCGTGGCGCGGGTCGAGATCGATCCGGCAAGCGGCGGGCTGACTTATCAAACCATCGGCGGCGCCAGGCCGAAGGGGATCTGCGGGTCGGGGATCATCGATCTGGTCGCCGGCCTCTATCTCGGCAGATTTATCGATATTCGCGGCAAATTCCGGCCGGGGCGGAATCCGGCCCGCTTTGTCGAGACCGCCGAAGGCTTGGCATTTGTCCTGGTCGATGCCGCCGAATCGGCCGACGGCAAGCCGGTGCTGTTCGGTCAGGTCGACCTGGACGCGGTAATGCGTTCCAAGGCGGCGATGTACTCGATCCTGACCACCCTGGTAAATCAGGTGGGGATCGGTTTCGACGAGCTTGAGCGTATCTACGTGGCCGGCGCTTTCGGGCGCCATATTTCCCCCCGGCAGGCCATTACCCTGGGGATGCTGCCCGACCTGCCCCTGGCGGTTTTCAAGCCGATCGGCAACAGTTCCCTGGCCGGGGCCGAGATGGTTCTGCTGGACGGGGCGGCCCGCCGGGAATGCCGGGAGCTGGTCAGGAAAATCACCTACCTTGAACTGAATGTCAACCAGGAGTTCATGACCCGCTTTTCCGGCTGCCGTTTTATTCCCCATACGGATGCCACCTTGTTCCCCTCGGTCCCCTTCCTTAACGGCGATTAAAGCGGACCCGCTTCCGCGAGACCATCAACTTTCTTGCATCGGCGCGATTATCTGTGGTAGATTCGGGTTTTTAAAAGTTCTTCTGTTGGGGGGCATGTTTGAAGATTATCGGAAGTGGGTGCAGCAATAAATGCCGGGGTCTTTCCAAGCGCACGGCCAGGGAACGTCTTCAGGAATTCTGGGATCTTTTCGATAAGGACGATGACGTTCTGGTGGTGATCAACGCCGATCCCGATGCCCTGGCCAGTGCCCTTGCGGTCAGGCGTCTTCTGCGCTATCGGGTCAAGAATATCACGGTCGCCTACCCCAATGAGATCCGCCGCCTGAGTAACATCGCCATGGTCGATCTCCTCAAGATTCAGGCCGAACGGCTGCAGAACTGCAAATTGGACGACTTTTCCAAAAAGGTCATGCTTGATTCCCAACCCAACCATCTCCCTGCCTTTGAGGGGATCGACTTCGATGCGGTGATCGATCATCATCCCGCCACCAAGGGTTGGGTCGCCACTTATGTCGATATCAGGAAGGATTACGGGGCCACTGCCTCGATGATGGTCGAATATCTGCGGGCCGCCGCGATGAAGCCCTCCGTATCGATGGCGACGGCAATGTTTTACGCCATCAAGGTCGACACCAATAACTTCGAGAAGAAGACCATCGCCGCCGATGCCATCTCTTTCCGTTATCTATACAGTATCGCCAACCACAATCTGGTCCGCAAGATCGAACTTTCCGAACTGCGGAAATCCGAACTTAATTATTTCCAGACCGCCCTGAATGAATATAAAATAAGCAAGGGGCGGCTCTACATCCATATGGGGCGGGTCAGGAGTCCCGATATTCTGGTGATCATCGCCGATTTTTTCAACCGGGTCCATGATATCTCCTGGGTGTTGGTCTCCGGCATTCACGGGGAGCGGCTGGTGGTGATTTTCCGTTGCGACGGATACAAGAAGAATGCCGGCAAGCTGGCCGGTAATATTTTCGCCAAGATCGGCTCGGCCGGCGGGCATCGCGAGTCGGCCAGGGCCGAGGTCCCCCTCAAGGGCCTTGAAATCGAGGCGAACGATTTCACCACCAAGACCCTGATGCGACTGTCAACCAAGCATATTAAAAAGATGGATCCGGAATGAAACTGAAACATGGGACCCTGGCCATGATTCTGGCCGGCGGTCGGGTCGATGAACTGAACGTCTTGACCTATTACCGGCCCAAGTCGGCGGTGCCCTTCGGCGGTTTTGCCCGGATCATCGATTTCCCCCTGAGCAACCTGATGAACTCCGGTCTGGAGCGGGTCGCCATCCTCAGTCAGTATCGCAACTATTCCCTGATCAACCATATCGGCTCGGGCGCGGCCTGGGATATGATCGGCCGCAATCGCGGCATCTCGATCCTGCCGCCGTTCAAGGGGTCGGAAGGCTCGAGCTGGTATCGGGGCTCCGCCGACGCGGTCAGCCAGAATCTCGATTTTATCAAGTATCACGATCCGGAGGTGATCTTGATCCTGTCCGGCGACCATATCTATCACATGGATTATCGGGAGATCATCGCATATCATCGGAGCAAGGGGGCCGATCTCACCGCGGCCTGTCTCCAGGTGCCCCTCGACAAGGCCCACCGTTTCGGCCTGGCCGATATCGATAACGAGGACGGTGCGATCGGCGGCCGGATTCTGCGCTACCGAGAAAAACCGGAGAAGCCCGAATTCAACTGGGCCTCGATGACCATCTACTGTTTTCGGCCCGAGTCGCTCTACGATGTCCTGGCCGGCTGCCCTTCGGATGACGGCGACGTCGAATTCGGCCGGGATATCATCCCGAGGATGATGGACGAGGGGCGCCGGGTCTACGGTTTCAAATTCAGTGACTACTGGGGCTACACCCGGACCGTGGCCGAATACTGGCAGACCAATATGGATCTGCTCGGAGCCGAACCGGCCATCAGAATCGAGGACTGGGGGATCAGGACCAATCTTGAGCATCGGGCGATCCGGGACTATCAGCCGTTGAAGGTGGGGCCCGCCGGCGAGATCCACGACAGCCTGGTCTATAACGGCTGCGTGATTGACGGCGTCGTGGAGCGCTCCATTATCTTTCCAGGCATTAAGGTCGGCCGGGGCTCGGTGGTCAGGGACTCGGTCCTGTTCTTCGACAACACGGTGGGCGAAAACGTCCGGATTCGGAGAATGATCAGCGATGTCAATGTTACCTATGGCGACGGTTGTAAGGTGGGCGGCGCGGCGGGTGAAGAGAATCTGCCGACGGTGATCGGCTGGAGTAACGCGATTCCGGCCGGGACTGTCATCGGCAGTAACTGCACCCTTTATCCGCGGCTCGATTCGGCCCGTTTGCAGGGCGGGGTCAACAACGGGGAGATCGTCAAATGAAGGTTACGCCCACCTATTACCAGGACGACACCGTAGTCCTGTTGCTGGCCGGCGGGGTCGGCAGCCGCCTGAATGTTCTGGTCCAGACCAGGGCCAAACCGGCGGTGCCCTTCGGCGGTCTTTACCGGATCATCGACTTCAGCCTCAGCAACGTGATGAATTCCGGCCTGAACCAGGTCGGGGTCCTGACCCAGTATAAACCGCTTTCCCTGATGCGTCATATCGGCACCGGCGAGGCCTGGGATTTCACGGGGCGCAGCCGGGGGGTCAAGATCCTGCCGCCCCGGACCGGGGCCAGCGATTCCGACTGGTACAAGGGCACGGCCGACGCGGTCCGCCAGAACATCGATTTTCTGCAAGCCCATCCCTCCCGGCAGGTAGTGATCCTTTCCGGCGATCATATCTATCGGATGGACCTCGGGGCGATGATCGAGTTTCATCGGCGGAAGAAGGCCGATGTGACCGTCGCCATGATGGTGGTACCGCGGGATCAGATCCACCAGTTCGGCACCGGGATCACCGACGAGGAAGGCCGCGTCGTCGAATGGGAGGAAAAACCGCAAAATCCCCGCACCAATCTGGCCTCCATGGGTATCTATGTTTTCGATACGGAATATCTGCTGGAGGCCCTGTCGCATAATCGCCTGGAGGTAGATTTCGGCATGCACATCATCCCCCGGGCCATTGAACGAGACGATGTTTTCGCCTATCCCTTCGAGGAATATTGGCGGGATGTCGGGACCATTCAGGCCCTGTGGGAAGCCAATATGGATATTATCCGGCCCGGTTCCGGTATTTCCCCCCAGGATTGGGGGGTAAGGTCAAATCCCGAATCGGATAAACGGATTGCCGATCGCTGTCCGGCCCGGTTTGGCGCCGCCTGCCAGGTGAGCGGCTCGGCGATTTCGGCGGGATGCCGGATCGATGGCGAGGTGATAAATTCCGTCCTGTCGCCGGGCGTGGTGGTGGCGGCCGGCGCTTCGGTGCGCGATTCGATCCTGTTTCCCGATTGTGTCGTGGAGGGGGACGCGGTTGTCGATCTGGCGATTCTTGACAAGCGGGTCCGGGTCGGTAAGGGGGCCGTGGTCGGCAGCGGCCAGGAACACCTGCTGGCCAATCACCTATATCCCAAACATCTTTATACCGGTATCACCCTGGTCGGTAAGGAAGCCATGGTCGGCGCCGGGAGCGGGCTCGGCCGCAACTGTATCCTGCAACCGGGAGGCCTGCTGGCGCCGGGGCAAACCGTCAACAGCGGCGAGACCGTTTGATCCAAGCGGCCGGCTCCGCCTCCGCCCGCCGCCGGTTGACCGCGCTGCTCTATTCCCTATCCTGTTCCATCTTCCCCCACCATCCCGCCCCAGCCGGAAAGCCTCGCTTGGCAAACCGATTTTCCGATGGTTTGCGAGCCGATTAAGGGATAACCCCCATTACTTAATAGTAATGATGTGTGATAAACTTTCTGTTGAACCTCAGGCAGTCGGCGGGTGGCCCGCATTTAAGAATAGGGAGCCGTTGTTCTCTGAATCCGAACGAACTTGACAGGTGACCAGGCATGGTAAAGTGTCACGAATATTTTAGCTGTCGAAAAGGCGAATGCGTCATGTTCGGCGAAGAGGAGAGCCGCAAATGCTGGGAGGTTGAAAACGCTCTGGCTTTTTGTCTGGGGGTCAAAAAGGATGCGATTAAAGAGAGAGATCGGATCTATTTCTGTCGGAACTGCCTGTATTATCAACATGTGCGGAGTAAGCGGACGGACTGGCCGGGTGCTTGCCGGTAACTATCTCAGACCGGCGATAAAGGGGCCGACCGCCGCCGGACCCTGCTCGTCGACCAGGCGGATGGTCTTGGTGCCGATCACGGCGATATCGGCCTGGCCGATTAGGGAATCGACATCTTGCCGGCTGCCGATTCCGAAACCCACCGCCAGCGGCAGGTCGGTGGCGCGCCGGCAGCGGGCCATGTAGTCGCCGAAGTCGCGGTCGAACTCGGTCTTCCGGCCGGTTACCCCGCGCCGGGCCACGCAGTAGATAAAGCCGTCGCCGGGTTTCGCCAGTTCCCGCATCCGTTTTTCGGTGCTGGTCGGGGCATAGATCATGATCGGCGCGATGCCGTACTCCTTGGCCAGGGCCAGGAACTCCTCGCCTTCCTCGGGCGGCAGATCCGGGACGATGAACCCCCTGATCCCGATTGCCGCCGCCTTCCTGAAAAACTTCGCTACCCCGTATTTGAACAGGATATTGTAGTAGGTCATGAACAGGAAGGGGATTGGATGGGCGGCGGTGATCTCGGCGGCGAGATCGAGGCAGTCCCTGACCTTGGCGCCGTTTTCGATGGCCGCCTGATTGGCCTTCAGAATCACGGGTCCGTCGGCCATCGGCTCGGAAAAGGGGATCTGCATCTCGATCAGGTCGACGCCGTTATCGACCATCTGGCGGATTACCTCCCGGTTGACCTCGAAGGAGGGATAGCCGAGGACCAGATGGGTCATCAGTAAAATCTTTTTTTCGGCTTTCTGTTCGCGGAGATATTCAGTCAGCTGCATATTGACGGCCTTTATCGATAATGAATTGTTTCCAGGAAGGGTCCTTGAAGGCGTCGGCGATGGTGAAGATATCCTTGTCGCCCCGGCCCGACATGTTGATGATCAGCGCCTCGCCGCGGCTCATTGCCGGGGCCTCCTTGAAGGCCTGGACAAAGGCGTGGGCCGATTCGAGGGCCGGGATGATACCTTCCTTGCGCATGGTCAATTCCAGGGCGGCCATTACTTCCCGGTCGGTCGCGGCCGTAAAGCGGACCCGCTTCTTTTCCCAGAGATCGCTGAGGATCGGCGAAACCCCGACATAATCGAGGCCGGCGGCCACCGAATGGGTGTCGCGCATCTGGCCGTCGGAATCTTGCAGGAACATGGTCTTGTAGCCCTGGGCGACTCCGGCCGAACCGTCGTCGCCCGCCAACCGGGCGGCATGCTGGCCGGTTTCGATGCCGTGCCCTCCCGCTTCGACCCCGATTAATTCCACTTCCGGATCGTCGAGAAAACCCTGGAAGATACCCATGGCATTGGAACCGCCGCCCACGCAGGCGAAAACCCGGGCCGGCAGGCGGCCGTGAGCCGCGAGGATCTGGCGGCGGGCCTCCCGGCCGATAATCGACTGAAACCAGGCGACCATTTCCGGGAAGGGATGCGGGCCGCAGACGGTGCCCATTACATAGTGGGTGTCGTCCATCGAGGTGACCCAGTCGCGAAAGGCCTCGTTGATCGCATCCTTCAGGGTCCGGGACCCGCTGGTCACCGGGATTACGGTGGCACCGAGTTTTTCCATCCAGAAGACATTGGGCCGCTGGCGCGCCACGTCCTCCTCGCCCATGTAGATCGTGCAGGCGAAGCCGAATTTCGCCGCCATCGTCGCGGTAGCGACCCCGTGCTGGCCCGCCCCGGTTTCGGCGATTACCCTTTTCTTGCCCATCCGCTTGACCAGCAGACCCTGGCCCATGACGTTATTGGCCTTATGGGCGCCGGTATGGTTCAGGTCTTCACGTTTGATATAGATCCCGGCGCCGCCGAAATGGTCGCTCAGATTGGCGGCGTGGGTCAGCGGCGTGGGGCGGCAAGAGTAGGATGACATCAGGCGCAGATATTCAGGCCAGAAATCGGGGTCGCTTCTGGCTTCCTCGAAGGCCCGGCCCAGTTCGCGAAACGTCTCGTAGAGGACTTCGGGGATGAATGCGCCCCCCCATTGCCCGTAGTAACCTTTTTTATCCATTTTTCAACCTTGATGAATTCGCAAAAAGTCGCCGAAGTTTAATGGATCGCACTTCGACAAGCTCGGCACGAATGTTTAATCAATGAGTTACTCCGCTCACCCTGAGCCTGACGAAGGGTTTTTCTACTTTTTACCTGGCCGTTCCGTTATTTTGTTGCGAACCTATCAGCCCTGTTCGGGAATTGTCCAGACCTTCCGGGAACAACTTATTTTAGCGTTTTTTCATAATTTTTCAAACGCCAATTTTTTTGAAGCCCGGATTTTTCGGGGCGAATCGCCTGGCCGGTCCGGTTGAGGGCGTCGGCCAGGTCGTTGATCTTGCTGCCGAATTCTTTCTCGATAAAGTCCATATCGAGACGGAATGCCAGACGGCCGGGATGGCTTTTAAAGGAAGTTACCAGTTCAACACCCTCGCCGCCGGCCGATTCGGGTCGGGCAACCATGAAGATGCGGGGGGATCTGTCGTCCGGGGGGGTATTTTCCGAAAATTCGACACCCTGATATGATTGGCCGGCGGGCCCGGTATTTTCAGGCCGGGAGGGCAGGTAGCCGCAGAAAATCCTTTGGTCGCCGTCGATGATCAAGACGCCGGCGACCCCGTAAAATTCGGGACGGAAGAGGGTGAAGTAATCGATCAGGACCCGGCGGGCGTCATCAAGCGAGGCCGCGACGAGGGCGGGGTGCAGGGCCAGTTCCAGGGCATTGGTGTCCCGGCTGAGGCGATTGAGTACGGGTTGGTCATGCAGCAGCTGGCCGGTGAACCGGGGGGGTATCCGAGGCGAAATGGTCAGCTGCCGCCAGCATAGCCAGCCGGTCAGCAGGGCCAGGCCGATCAATAGCGGCAGCAGCCATTTCATGACCAGCCGCTGTTTTTTTTCGAGTTTACGGACGGAGGTCACGTCCCGGCCCAGAAACAGATAGCCCTGGATGTTGTCGTGCGGATCCTTCAGCATGGTGGTGCTGGTCGAGACGAAGAACCACTCTTTTTCGGGATGATTTATCTTGAGGGTCTTTTCGCGGATGGCTCCCTTGGCCTCAAGCTCGGCCATGAATTGTTTAAAGGCGGCCTGGTTGTCGTAAATCTCTTCGATCGAATTGCCGCTCATCTGGTGCCAGGAGCGGCCGTAAAGTTTTTCGGCGGCCCTATTCCAGGACAAAACGGTGTGTTTGGCATTGGTCATGATTACCGCGTCTGGCATCCGGTCGCAGAATTCCCGGAAGCCCTGAGCGACGTTGGTCGTTTCGTGGAGGCGGCTTGCCAGGTTGCGGGCCAGATGTCGGGCGAACTCCGGAAATTGCCGCCAGATCCGCTCGACCTCCGAATTGGGCAGGCAGAGGAATCTGGTGTCCTCGGTGGCGGAAATCACCGAGGCGATCCGGACGGTGCCGAGCAGGAATGACAGTTCTCCGAAAAAGGCGCCCGCCCGGTTTATCTCGTGGATTTTCTTACCGCCCTTGATGACGTCCAGGCTCCCTTCGATGAGGATGTAAAGGGCGTCGGCCTGGTCCCCTTCGGTCAGAATGATAAAACCGGCCGGGCAGCTTCTCACGTATTTGCGGAGTTCCGGATGGTCGAAAATTTCCATCATAGTTCAATCCGTTTTTTGGCCTGGCGGCAGGCTTCGGCAAAATCCTCGGGATAATGGCCGTTGATCCAGCGAAGCTGGGCCTCGCTGAATGTACCCGGCGATTCGGGCAGTTTGGGGAGAAAAGAGTAGAGCAGCCGCTGGTCCCGGTCGGCCGCATCGAATCTTTTGGGGAACTCTATGGTGGTAACCAGCCGTGCGCCCAGGGCGTCGAAGGTTTTCATCGCCACCAGCATGGCGTGGTCCAGGGATTTGCGGGTCGCGGCGTCCGCCTCGACGATATTGCCGACCCGGTCGAGGCAGATCAGCTGCAATTCCCACTGGGAGGTCTGGGCCTTGGGGACAAAGAGGATGACCTTCTCGTCCTGATGGACGATCAGGCTGGAAGGACCCTCATCCCGGCCGTCGGTCCTGGTGTTGGCATGGATCGCGGTCAGGTAGGAGGCGAAGAAGTCCCGGCCGGTCGCCGCCCGGAAGCGCTCGGCGCTGTCGGCGACCAGATCGCCGCATCCGTAGGCGGGCTGGGAATCACCGCCGGCGGTGGTCATTGCCGCCGGGATCATGGCGAACTGCTGGTGGATCTGCTGGTGGGAGGCATGGAGGCGGTAAAGGGTCGGGGCGAAATCGAATCCGTAGTTCCAGCCCCAGAGGGTGGCCTTGAATCGCAGGGAAGGTTTCGGTTCTTCCCGGAGCCGGGCAACGATCAGGGTGCGCAGCTCCTCAAGCTCCACGTCGGTCAGCGATTTACGCGGCGGCGCCGGTTCGAGCTTCAGCTGCTCCGCCATGCGCAGAAAGGTCCGTTGATAATAAAGACGGCGCAAGCCGGCTATGTCTTTCTCGCTCAGCTCACCGACGGAATATCGCACCGTGTCGTCCGCCATGTTCGCGGCATAGTGGCCCCAGGCGATGTAGCTGTTGCGGCGCAGATATTCGAAGACGTGGCTCGCCGAATCCGGAGTGCGGGCTTCCCCGACGATCTCGCTGCCGCCCTGGGCTCCCGGCCTTAACACCATTGCCACCTTGTAGGGCGCGGGCAGGCTGGGATTGTTGGCTACGGCCTCGAAGAGGGGGTGGTTGTGGATAAGCGGTCGCGGCTCGTCGGCGCCGGCGCTTTCGTAGACAAGGCCGGTCGGGCGGTTTTCCCGATCAAGGACAAAGGAACAGGATATCCCGGCCAGCCGGATCAGGTCGGCCGGATCGCTTGAGATGGTGGCGGCGGCCAGCAGCATCGGTTCCGGTAATTCCCGAAAGGCCCTTTCCAGTGCCCCGGGATCGTTACTGCCGATGATCCGGCCGAGGCTGGCCGCCAGGGAAACCGCCGGCCGGGGCGGCAATCTTATGGAAGACGGGTCGGCGGCCCGCTTGTCGGCCCAGTCTTTCTTTATGTAGGTAACGCCGCGAAAGGAGAAGGGGTTGGGAATTTCGAAGATCCAGGCCGTCTTTTCAACGTCGACAGCGCCGGCCGGGAAATTTTTGCGGTTGTCGATCGCCCCGCCGTTCTTCCGCCGGCCGATTGCCTCGACTCTGTCGTTTTCCCGCTGGTTGGCGACCGTGAAGGAGGGTTTATGGATCCCGACGATGAAGCGGTCTTTCTGGTTAACCCAATTATGAAGCTTCATGGCTTGGTGGTCTTCCTTATTCCCGAACCGCGGTGGTCGTTTTATTCCAGGGATCGGTTACGGCCGGCCGGCTCCGAAAGAAGTTCGAGCAGTTCCGAGCGGCTCAGTTTTTTGATAATGGCGGCATCATCCTCTCTGACCAGGTGATTGGCGAGATCCTTCTTTTTTGCAATCATCTGGTTGATCTTTTCTTCGAGGGTGCCGATGGTGATCAGCTTGAAGACCTGGACCACGTTTTTTTGGCCCATCCGGTGGACCCGGGCCGTGGCCTGGTCTTCCCGGGCGGCATTCCACCAGCGGTCGTAATGGATAACGGCCTGGGCGGCGGTCAGGTCGACGCCGACTCCCCCGGCCAGGAGGCTCGCGGAAAATACCCGGCAGGAGTCGTCGGTGTTGAATCTTTTGATCATCTGGTGCCTGACGCCCATGGGCATATTGCCCCGCAAACCGCAAAAGGAGATGTTGTGGGCGGTCAGATGGTGTTCGATCAAATCCAGCATCCTGGTGTAATGGCTGAAGATCACCACCTTGATGCCCGATTCCAGGCACTCGTCCAGAAGTTCCACGAAGAGGTCCCATTTGCCGCTCCTGAAACGGGTCGGGTCGGTACAGTCCTTGAGGAGGCAGGGATGATTGCAGATCTGTTTGAGGTAATTTATCACGGCCAGCAGTTCCATGTACGGCAGCCTGCCTTCATCCTGATCCGCCGATACCATTTGCATGATGGTCCTGACCCGGCCGCTGGTCAACTCCCGGTAGAGACTGATCTGATCACCGCTCAGCTCGCAGGTCCTGATGTCCTCGATTATTTCGGGCAGTTCGGTCAGGACCTGTTCCCTGGTGCGACGGAGCATGAACGGATTGATCAGGCGGGCCAGGGATTCCTTGGCGTCATCCCTTTTGTCGGTTTCGAGCGGGTCGAGATATTTCGCCTTGAAGTCCCGGTTGCTGCCCAGGTAACCCGGTAGACAGATATCGAAAATGGACTTCAGGTCGTGGGCCGAATTTTCGAGAGGGGTGCCGGTCATGCCGATAACGATCCGGCCGTCCAGGCGGGCGGCGGCCTTGTAAGCGTCGGTTTTCCGGTTCTTCAGATTCTGGATCTCATCGAAGATGATCACCCCGAAACCCGGCTCGGCCAGGGTTTTGGCGTCTCTTCTGATTATGCCGTAGGTGGTGATATAGATGTTGTTGCCGTTGGCTTTGTCAAGGTCACGGCGGCTGCCGTGGTAGACATAATGAGAGAGATCCGGGAAGAATTTCTCAATTTTTTCCACCCAGTGGGGGACCACGGTGGCCGGGCAGACGATCAGGAACCTGGCCTCTTTGTCTTTGGCCAGGATCGCCTGCAAGAGGGCGAGGGCCTGGTGGGTCTTGCCCAGCCCCATATCGTCGGCCAGAATGCCGGCCAGGCCGTTCCGATATAGATGATAAAGCCAGGAAACCCCGTGCCGTTGATAGTCACGCAGGTGTTCCGGCATTTTGCAGGGCAGATCCTCTTCCCGCCAGCGGTCGGTGTCGAGCAGATTTAGAAGCTGACCGCGCCCCTTGGTGTTCCGTTTCAGGCGCAGATCGGGAATCAGGGCGGAGAGCATGATCATCTCCCGCCTGGTAAGGCGCACCCCTTTAACCTTGTCCCGTTCGTCCCGCCATAACCGCTCTTCGCCGAGATCGTGGAACCACTCCAGAGGGCTGTCCGTCAGTTTCAGCCATTTATCACCGCCCGGCATAAACCTCTTCTTTACAATCCTGGCCGACAACAGCTCGGCCAGGGAAATATGGCGGCTGCCGAGACCGTAATGGCCGGAGAGATAACACCAGTCATCGTCGGCGGCGAAGGAACCGACCTCAAGCCGGTCCGGCATCGCGATAAAATCGAGGGCCAGCAGGTCCGGGTCGATCTCGTTCTCCGGGGCGGTGATGGCCCGGGAATATTGCCTGAGCAGTTCCGGGACCTTGTCGGCATGGAAAATGGCCGGGCGGCCCCCGGTGTTTTCCGGGACGGTGTGCCCGGGGTCCTGCTCCAGGACCGGCAGGAAACCTTCGTTTTCCAGATAGTAATAATGGCCGTATTGGCGCTCCTTCAGGTCGTGCCGGTTAAATATCCTGCCGTCGGCCAACCGGAGAAGGGATAAGGCCAGCATGTCGCCGTTTTCGGCCAGACCCATTCTGGTCAGGGCCCTGGCCGCGGGCAGTAGTAAGGATTGCTTGCCGCCGCGGTGGAGAGCATCGATCACCTCGGGGGTCTTGGCCCTGGGGATGATCATCCTGAATAGCTCGCGACCGTCGGCGGGGGAGGCGGCGACCAGGCTGAAAAGCCCGTCCCCGCCGGGGCCGGTGATTCGCAGGTTGCCGGCGGGAATATCCCGGCATTGGCTGGCGGCCAGCCACATCCAGATCGATTCGTCCCGCTCCTGGGCAGGGGAGCGTTTGCCAAAGGAATTGAGTTCGATTTCGGCCGCGGTCCGGCCCATCTCCACCAGGGTTTCGCGCAGGACGACAACCTCGGGCGGCACCTCCCCGCCGGGCTTATGGTCAAGCCATTTCTGCCGCCGACCGAACAGGGCGCTGGTCACGGCCATGGTCTCCCGGTCGAGCCGCCAGGTCACCCAGGGATGCCCGTCAAGGTCGGGAATCGTCAGCAGCCGGTCGGCGCCCTCTCTGGCGCAGACCACTTCCAGCATCTGGTCCCGGCCGAACAACTCATGGATGATCTGTCCGACCACGTGCCAGGGGCCGCTTGCGAACCGGAAGGGCAATGACGGCAAGCTCTCCGTCTGAGAGGCGAACCGTTCCGTAATTTTCAAGATAAGGGCGGCGATATGCGGGCAGTGACCGGGCCGGGTTTCGGCGGTTGCCGGACACATTTCGCAGTCGGCGGTGATGATTTGCCGCTCCGGCGGGGTTTCAGGCCGGCTATCCAGGGAGAGGCAGGCGATGCCGCTGCGGGCGCCTTCCCTGAATACCGCGCCGACCGCGTTTCTGAAAAACATGAAAAATTGCATCCGCTCCTCCCGGAGCATTTTCCGGCCGCTTTGGCGGATCTCTTCGTCTTCCGGGGCGGGGGCAAATGAGAAGGTCGCGGCATTGCCCTGGGCCGGAGTGCTGTCGTGCAGGATATCCGGGTTAAAACCGCCGGCCGGATTTTCCTGTTCATGGAGGATGAAGACATAATCGAAGATGTGGGCCAGAAAGAGTCCCAGGTTCATCTCTCTCATCCCTTCCATGTTGAGCAGGGCGCTTATATGGGTTCCAAGGAGTTCGGCCAGGGTGGAGATGCCCGCCAGGTCGATGGCCTTGTGCATTGTCGCGGGGAGGAGGATGTTCCTGATCGAGGTGGCGAGAAGATCGTCGGAAAGGCGGACCCGGCAGCCGTTAAGGCGGAAGATGGCATCGGCGACGGTTCTTTCGTGGGTGGCGGGTTGGAAATCCTTGAGGTCCGTTCTGGTCAGCTCGGGATGACCGAGGGCGGTGCAGCCGGTGGTGATCACCCGGTTTTCCAGGTCAGCTCCGCCGTTTTTCCGGGAGCTTATCCGGCCGGTCAGGGCGGCACGGAACGCCTCCTTGACGGTGGTAAACCCCATTTTATTCAATTGCTCGCCGTTGCGCGGCGGCAGGGGCAAAATATGGACCGGCGAGTCGAGGAACTGTTGACGGGCGGACAGCGGGCCGCCTTTTTTGCCGGGGTTTTTTCTCATGGGCGACTTTTGGATAATACTCTCCGTTGTTTAAACTGGTTCGGCACGGCGAAACAACTAATTTTACCGCTGAAGGGTATGCCATGCAAGGTAAAATCCTTCCGTCCCGATTAAACGGCGACCAACGCCGGAAACCCCAGGGCGGCGCCAAAAAGATCGTCAATCTGTTTTTTTGACGCTATGGTGGAGTTTGGCGCTTGCGGTTTTCCCGATGTTCAATAATATATTGCCTTATGCCTGAATCCGTGACGGCTTCGTGGTGAATTTTACTTATCAGTTTGTAATTTCATTAGATAATCGTTATTCCCTGGATTGCCAGGGTTCACCCCGCCGCCCTGCGGGGCGCCCGATAACGGCG
>JARGFN010000193.1 GCA_029210665.1 Desulfobulbales bacterium | reverse complement strand
ATCTGATAACGGGCGCTCAGGTCATACTCGACCAGGGTGGCGTCATCGCCGCCAACGCCGTTCTCGGAAGCCATCAGATAACCGACCAGGGCGCCCAGGGTCAGCTTGTCGTTGACCTTGAAGTCGACGCCGGCCCCGACCAGGTAGGTGGAGTCATCGGCTTCCGCTACAAGTTTGTTGGGATTAGTGGTGCTACCGAAATTAATTATCGCGGTCTCCTGACAGGTGCCGATCAGCAGGGAGGGTGCGAAGTCGTTATCGCAAGAACGCCCTGAGCCGGTATTGCCATCATTACCTTGGTAGTAGGCAACCAGACCCTTGACGGTAACGGCGTCCATGCCCATGGCGCCGCCGACAAAACCGCCGTAGAAGGAGTCGCCGTCCGAATTCTCGCCGAGATCACCGCCGGAGTAAACCAGCTCGCCCATGATGGCGGCGGGACCGGCCTTGGTGGTGAAGAAGGCATCAACCAGGTAACCGTCCTCGGAACCTCCTCCGACAGCACTATGGGTGTCGCTATAGATGTAATTAGGCAGGACGCCCCACTTGGTATCGCCGGCCTTGCCGACTACGAATGCCCCATAGATATCAATGTCGCCGTCGCCATAGGGATCGTTACCTTCGAGTTTCTTCTGCAGATAACCGCCGTAGGTCAGATCGCCGCTCTTGTAAACCGCCTTGATCCGGTCGACCTGGGAGCCCCAACCCAGGAACTTGTTGCCCCAACTGGCGTTCTGCCGGCCGATCAGGTAACTGCCGCCGAGCATCTTGATGGTCATGTGAGCCCGATCGACATAATGTTTCAGACCATCGTTGGTCCCGTTACCATCAACATCAATGCCAAAATTGTTACCAAAAACCTGATCGGCCAGAACGATCCTGGTGGAAATCTTGACATCGTCGTTGACATTCAGGGTACCGAAGATCCGATAGCGCTGATCCATTCTCTGTCGCAGATCGGCTTTTGTATCGTCAAAATTAGCATTATCGCGGTAAATCCCTCGCCAGCGTGCATCCCCGGCCCAATCCATCGTTACCGCTGAGGCCGTCGCGGCGTAACCGGCAACCAGACCGAGCGCAACTGCAAAACTTAACGCTTTCTTCATCCTTACTCTCCTTTTGTTAGATTTAGCAGGTTAACCGATCAGTTGCAGTTGCAATGATCGCCCGGGATAACCGGGTAAACCAACTGACACACACAGATTTAAATATGACTTATCTACCCTTTGCCACCTAACCTTGTCAAGTGTTTTGCATCCATTTTTCCGAAAAAATCAGGCCCACCGGCGGGCAAAATCCTTTCAGCCCCGCCGGTTTCCGCCCTTTTTTGGGAGTTATTACCACATTGTGGTATCGTGCGCAACCATCTTTTTCGGCTGCCGCCCTGATCCCGACCGTTCCGCAAACCACCTCAGGCCTGGACTATGCAAATTTCAAGCCATCCCCGCCACCTTCCTTGACAAACAAGGAACTTCAACCAGATACAAAAGCAATCTTGCCGCTCAACGGTGTGTCCAAACAACAACATCCGGGCCGGTTGTGGAATAAAGAACACGGTTTTTTAAGTTTTAAGTTTTAAGTTTTAAGTTAAGGTTGAAAAGGGATTGCCAGGTAAAAAGCCGGGATTGCCATGCTGTCATTTCGACCAACGGGAGAAATCTTTATAGTATCAATGGGGTTAAAGAACAAGATTTCTCACATTCGTTCGAAATGACGACCTTTTTTGATTTTTTTGCGAATTCAACAAACTTTTAACTTTCAACTTTTAACTTTTAACTTGGCCCTGAAAAATCACTCCCCTGCCGGCCCGGGCAGACCGTAGGAGGCCATGAAACTGTGGAGACCGGTAAACAGGCCGCCCGATTTTTCGGCGACCAGGCCGAGATGCAGGCGCGCGCCTTCAACCTGGAAACTCGCCACGTAACTGCCGATTTCGCCGGTCGACCAAAGCTCCGTAAAACCCACACCGTCCCAGGTCAGCACCTTGATCGAGCCGCCGATGAAACTGCCGACGGTCTTGAG
Source organism: Desulfobulbales bacterium (assembly GCA_029210665.1). GTDB lineage: Bacteria > Desulfobacterota > Desulfobulbia > Desulfobulbales > JAGXFP01 > JAGXFP01. The sequence continues at coordinate 1,797 of JARGFN010000193.1, read as the reverse complement.
GAGCGCGGCCACCCCGGAAGGGTTCTCCATGGCCACCAGTTCCGCGCGGCCGTCGCCGTTAAGGTCTTCGGCCACCAGCCGGGTCCCCACCTGAAGATTTTCATGATCGCCGGCGCCGGAATAGGGCTCGCCGATAAAACGTTTGGTATAACCGTAATCACCGCTGGACCGCCAGAGAAGATCCCCCCCGCCGTTATGGATGAGGAGCTCGCCTTTCTGGGTCTGGACGACGGTTTCCAGCCGGCCGTCGCCGGTAAAATCGCCCAGAACGAACTCGTACAGATTGGCCGAACCGGAGATATCGAGTTTGTCGCCGGTATCAAGCGAACCCGATTCGGGATCTGCTTTATAGATGCCCGGCCTGGCGGGACCATCGAACCCGGCCTGCTGGCCGTAAAGTCCCCAACCCTTGCCCGGCACGAAAAGCGGCCGCAGATAGTGGGGCCGCCGGTCGAACGTCTTGACGAATTGCCGGCCATCCCACTCCGCCGCATAGGAATAAGGGGAATTGTCGGACACCGCGCTGATATAAATCTCGGCCCGGCCGTTATTGTTCAGGTCGGCAAGATTAAGGGCGATAATCCTGACATGGCGCGGTGCTTCCGGAACCCCGCCGACTTTTTGCAGTTGGCCGTTGTCGCGGCGAAATACCGTGATTTTCCGTTTTTCGGCAATGACGATCTGCTCGCCGCCGTCGCCGAACAGATCGCCGACATCGATAACCTGGATTTCCATGTCGAGAAATTGACTGCGGGTCGCGGCCGGACCCCTTGCGGAACCGGGCAGCGACGCAGTCGGTAACGGCGGGGCGGCGGGGATCTCCAGCGGAACCGCGACGGGCGGGGGAACGATGACGGGCGTCTTAAAGATCCGGTCCGGATGGATAGACTGATCATCCGCCTCGGGAGATGGTTTGGAGGAGGTCGGCGGCGGCGAAGACTCTTCTTTCCGGAAAACCCGGCCCCCCTCGCCCGAAATCACGCCGCTTACTTCCGTGGCCAATCGATCCACCGCGCCGATTACCAGGGCCTGGTTCTCGGCGGCGGCAAAAAAGCTCTCGGTAATATCCTTCTCGATCATCAGCAAGCGGGCGTCGATGCTGACAGTCGGCCCCAGCACGGTGATACTGCCGGTCAAGACCAGATCGGCGGCCAGTTCAGCCGCGACCGCCTCAAGGTCGTATTCTCCCGAACCGTCGGGCGCCTTGGCCATCTCGGCGCCGCCGATCAAGACGGTTCCGGCCCGGGCGGCAACGCGGCTGGCCAGCATGGTTCGCACCCCTTCCTTCAGGTAGCCGAATTCCTCGGGGCCATTCAGGGTGAAGGGCAAAATGGCTAGTCTGGGTTTGCCTTCCGGCCGGGCATGGCCGGGGGGGGCGACAAAGAGGGCAGCCATGAAAATCAAACAGCAAAATCGGGATATCCTCAATATATTCATGGCTATACTCTCTTTTTATTTATGCATTCGCGAAAAGCCGGAAAACCCTTCATTCGAAAGGCTCAGGATGAGCGGGGTAAATTCAGGCTCAGGGTGGGCGAATAACTTACTGATTTAACGCTCGTGCCGGGCTTGTCGAAGTGCGCTCCACTACTCCTTAGCCGTCATTCCCGCGCAGGCGGGAATCCAGGCGAAATAGGTGGCGTGGATTACTCCGAAGCCGGCGCCGTCATTCCCGCGCAGGCGGGAATCCAGGCTGACCGTCCGGGCCGAGATCATCAACTACCAAACGCTGTGTTTATACCACAAGGGCATAAGTTTCATACGAGCAGACAAGCTGCTCAACTCAGCTTTAACTTG
>JARGFN010000192.1 GCA_029210665.1 Desulfobulbales bacterium | reverse complement strand
AATCCGGGTGATCAGGAGCGATTCGGCCCTGGCCGAAGCGCTTGCCGAACTGAGTCGGGAGAGCCTGCTCGGTTTCGACACCGAAACCCGGCCGAACTTCACGAAAGGCCAGAACAACCTGCCCTCCCTCATCCAGCTCGCCGCGGACGAGACCGTTTATATCTTTCAGCTGCGCCACCTTAATTTTTCTAAAGAACTGCGGAAGATATTCTCGGACAAAAAGATCATCAAGACCGGCGTGGCCATCGACCATGATCTTCTGCAGTTGCAAAGGCTTGGTTCATTCAGGGAATCCGGGTTTGTCGGTCTGTCCCGGATAGCAAAAAGCGCCGGGATCAAAAACCACGGCCTGCGCGGTCTTGCCGCCGTTCTGTTGGGCTTCCGCATTTCCAAGGGCGCCCAGCGCTCCAACTGGGGCAGCGAGACCCTCACCCAAAAGCAGATAAGCTACGCGGCCACCGACGCCTGGGTCGGCCGGGAGATTTTTCTGCGCCTTAAGGAAATGGGGGTTATTTATCCCAAGTTGATTTTTGACGATTAGCGGATCAACAACCGAGAAAGTTGAGTTATTTGATACCGATCAACTCAACATCGAAAATCAGATCGGCATTGGGCGGGATCGCTCGCCCGGAGCCGCGCGAACCGTAACCGAGTTCGGCCGGAATGTACAAGGTCCGTTTACCGCCGATCTTCATGCCGGCAACGCCTTCGTCCCAGCCCTTGATAACCCGGCCGGTCCCGAGAATAAAGGAGAAGGTGCGGCCGCGATCAACCGAGCTGTCGAACTTTTCACCCTTTTCGCCGTTATTGTCCAGCCAGCCGGTGTAATGGACCTCGACCCGGTCGCCGCGAACCGTTTCGGAACCCATGCCGATCTTTCTGTCCTCATAACGGAGACCGGAATCGGTGGTAACCATCTCGGCGCTGGCCTCGACGGCGCAAAACAACAGTCCCAGCATGATTGCAATCAATACTCTCTTCACATGACACCTCGTTTACTGATTTTTGAAAAATCTCCCGGCTTCCAGCGTCAACCCGGATTAAGCCGGGGAGCCTTACGAAAGCGGGAATCTATCCGGCACCGGAAAGGCCCGGACCACTTCCAAGGTCTCGCTCTCCTCGATGATCATCCGGCAGCCGTAGGTCTTGTCGAGCAGCCCGGCGGTCAATACCTGCCGGGGCGGACCGTCCTGAATAATACACCCCTTATCCATTAACAGCAAGCGGTCACCGTACATGGCGGCCAGGTTGAGATCGTGGGAGACCATTACCACCGTAACCCCCTGTTCCCGGCGGAGCCGCTCCATCAGATCCATGATCCTGACCTGATGGGCCGGATCGAGGGAGGCGGTCGGTTCATCGAGCAGGATCAGGCGGGGCTGCTGGCAGATGGCCCGGGCGATGATCACCCGCTGCCGTTCGCCGCCGGATAGTTCATCGAGCCTCCGCTCGGCCAGATGGCCGATCTCGGTAAACTCCATGGCCTGCCGGGCGATGCGATAATCATTTGCGCTTTCCACCGCCAGCAGGCCGAGATGGGGCGAGCGGCCCATCAGCACCGTATCGGCGACGGTAAAGGGAAATTCGATCGGCACCTGCTGGGGCACCACCGCGACGCATTCGGCCAGTTCCCTTCGCTTGTACCCGGCCAGGGGACACCCCAGGATTTCGATTTCGCCGCTGACCCGGACCAGCCCGGCCAGGGCCTTTAGAAGAGAGGTCTTGCCGGTCCCGTTGGGGCCGATAATCACGACAAACTCGCCCACTTCGACCGCTACGGAGATCTCCCTGAGGATATGCTCCTTGCCGTAATGGAGGTTCAGCCCGGTGACTCTTATAGCGCTCATCGGGAACTCCTCCACAGCAGGAAGATAAAGAGAGGGGCGCCGATCAGGGCGGTCACGATCCCCACCGGCATTTCCCCCCCGGCCGGCAGGCTCCGGGCCAGAAGGTCGCAGAAGATCAGGTAGGAAGCGCCGCCGAGGATGGAGGCGGGAACCAGCAAGCGGTGGTCGGAGCCGACCATAAGCCGCAGGATATGGGGGATGACCAGCCCGACGAAACCGATCAGACCGGAATTGCAGACCGCGATGCTGACCATGAAGGTGGTGGCGACCAGGAGGATATTGGTCACCGCCTTGACGTTGACCCCCATAACCGCGGCATTCTCCCGCCCCATCAGCAGAAGGTTCATCGGCCGGGCCAGGATATAAATCACCGCGAAACAGGGCAGGATCGAGAGCAGCATCGGCAGCTGCCCCAGGGAAAACATCGACAGATCGCCCATCAGCCAGAAGAGGATATGATGGACCTGGGTGTTTCTGGTCAGGGAGATGAGAAACATGATCACCGCCCCGCAGAGGGCGTTCATCATCACTCCCCCCAGAAGCAGGGAGTCGCGCTGGACAAAAGAGCGCCCCGCCGCCAGGCCCAGAACCAGAAGCAGGACCAGCATGCTGCCGCCGAAGGAGGCCAGCGCCACCCCGGGGAAAGGCGAAAAGCCGAGCAGCATGGCGATAATCGCCCCGATGGCCGAGCCCCCGGAGACCCCGAGGATATAGGGTTCGGCCAGGGAGTTCCGCAACAGGGCCTGGAAGACCAGGCCGCCCAGGGCGAGGGTGCCGCCGACTATCGCCGCCAGGGCCACCCGGGGAAACCTGATCTGCCAGATGATCGCGGATGCCACCGATTCCGGGTCAAGCTCCCCCTTAAAGGCCCGGATTACCTCGCCGAAGCCGAGTTCCGACGAGCCCAGGGAAAGCCCCATCAGAAAGGCGAGAACCAGCAAACCGCCGAGGCTGCTCACCATAACCGCTAATTTGCGGGTCATCCGCTGCGATTCAATCATCCGGTTCGCCGCCGAACAGTTCGGGGTGGATGATGGCGGCAAAGGCTTCCAGTCCGTCGACCAGCCGGGGAGTGGGCCGGTCGACCAGATTGGCCTCCACCACATGGAGCCGGTTATCCTTGACGGCGGGCAATTGCGGCCACTTCCGCCAGCCCGAGCGCAGCTCCTCAACCGAAAAGCCCCCGGCCATGGAGGCGACAATCGCCACCTCGGGCCGGAAAACCAGGATATCCTCCCAGCTGAACTTGGGATAGGCCGTGCCGGCATCCGCCGCCAGGTTAATCCCCCCGGCCGTCACAATCAGTTCATGGATAAAGGTATCGCGTCCGGCCGAGACAATCGGGGCCGCGTCGATCTGGAAAAAGACCCGGGGCCGGTCGATCTCGCCGGCCAACCTCGCCCGGACCCTGGCGATCCGGACCCGCATGTCGCCGGTAATCTGCGCGGCCCGGTCGCCGGCGCCAAGGATATCGCCGAGACCGTTGATCATCTCGATGATCCCGTCCAGGCTGCGGGGATTAACGACATAGACCGGGATCCCCAGCGATTCGATCCGCCTGATGGTGTGCAGGGGATTGCCGTCCTTGATGGCCAGACAAAGATCGGGACGCAGGGCCACGATCTTCTCGATATCGAGTTGAACATAAGAGCCGACCCGCGGCAGCTCCCTGGCCTCGGGCGGATCATCGCTGTACAGGGTCGCCCCTTTGAGAAGATCCTGCCGGCCCAGGGAAAAAACCACCTCGGTTATACTGGGGGCCAGCGAAACGATCCGGCTGATCCCGGCCGGAACCGCGACCGCGCGCCCGGCCTGATCGACAACCTGGCGGCCGAATCCGGTCACGGGGGTGAACAGCAACGAGATAAATATAATTATTTTCAATAATTCAGACAACTTGCAACTCCATTAAGTGGAATTCATCAACGTAAATCAAACCTGAATCCGTGAGCGTTCGAGAACGGTGCGGATGCAAGGCGGCAACGATGT
>JARGFN010000191.1 GCA_029210665.1 Desulfobulbales bacterium | reverse complement strand
CTCCAGGTCGATGCCCGCCGTCTTGTATAATGACATGGCCGATTCGGCCAGGGTGCCGCGGATAATCACGGTTTGGTGGGCGGCCAGGCAGCCTTCGACCACCTCGCGCATTGCCCGGCAATTGGCCGGGTCCCGGGGCTGCAAGGTAAAGGTATCGCCGCTAACCACCGGGATGGAGAGGCGTCGGCAGATCGCCTTAAACGAGCCCTTGTCGTTATATTTCAGGGAAACCGCCGGGGAGGTTCCGAAATGGGCGGCACCGAGGAGCCGGGCCGCCTTTTCCTCCAGAACGCCGCTGAACCATGGCGCGTAGACCGGCTGCCGGCCGAGCTCCTTGATGACCCGCAAAACCGGGCCGGGATCGGCGATGATCAGCTCGGCGAGACTCATCCCGGCGCTCGCGGTATCATATTCGACGATATGGCCGCTGCCCAGACCGCACCCGCGCAGCCAGGCATGGTAATCACGGTCCAGGGTGGTGCGCAGAATCACCAGATCTTCCCCGCCGGCGGCGGCCAGGGCCCGGTCGCACTTTGAACGGACCGAACCGTCGCGCCGGGGGAACTGGGAGAAGCTGTCCGCCCCGTAAATTACCAGTTCGTCGGCATTATCCGAGATGCATTCCCGGAGTGGTCGGTAGGGGGCCATCTTAATTCAAGCCGGGCAATAACTGCCGGCCATATATCACCGACAGGGCGAGGGTATAGGCGATCAGGACGTAATACCAGCGCCCGGTCAGTTTGGGAGTATGGATCGGCGCCACGTTCAGGGCGGCCAGCCCCACAATCAGGATGTAGAGGCCAACCGTGAAAAGATCCTTGGCGATCACGGTGTTAAAGAGGAAGACAAAGGTCAGAATGATGCCGTTGTTGTCGATTGCCAAGCCCCGGTAAGTCGAGCCGCCAACCAGGCCGAAGACATTGTAATAACTGAGGCGGAGCACGCCGGCCGCCAGGACCAGAAAGGCTCCGGGCAGAAACCAGGGGCTGAAGTTTCCGTAGCTTAACAGGACCAGGGCCGGACAAATGCCGAAGCTGATGATATCGATCAGGGAATCGAGCTGGCCCCCGAAGGCCCGTTGTTTGGCGTTTCGCCCTTCGAGACGGCGGGCGATGATGCCGTCGCTCCAGTCGAAGAATATCGCCCAGACCAGGCCGATCATCGCGGCGGGAAAGTTGCCCAGGACCGCGAAATAAATAGCGAAGAGCGCGCAGAGCAGGCCGGCCAGGGAACAGAGGTTCGGCAGCTCTTTGGCGAAAGAGAGGATCGACGGAGGGGAATCTTTCGGATGAAGGTCGGTCATGATCCGCTCTCCCGGCCGAGAAGCTCGCCTAAGGCGGCAACCAGCCTCATGTTTTCGGGCCGGGTGCGGCTGGCGATCCGCAGGTAGCGGTCCGCTTCCGGCATGGTCTTACCCCGGCAATGTTTAATATAGATATTGTCCTGCACGAACAGCTGTTCCGTAACCTCCGGCCCGGAGGCGGCATGCTCGGGCAGCCGGCAGAAGATATAATTGGCCTCGGGCTTATAGACGGTCATGCCCGGGATCATCCGCAGCTGCTCGTAAAAATGATCGCGGTCCGCCCTGACCTTGTCGCAGCTCTCGCTGAAGGGTTGCCGGTACCGGGGGGCAAGGCGGAGAAATTCCTCGGCGAAGCCATTAAGATTCCAGATATGGAGTCCCTGCCGGAGTCTGGCCGCGAAGTCGGGGTTGGCGGTGAGCATATAACCGATCCTGATCCCGCAGATGCCGTAGGCCTTGCTCATGCTCTTGAAAATCGCCAGGTTCGGATATCGGTCAATCTCCGGTTCCAGGCTTTCCCGGTCCCGATTGGCGGCAAAATCGATAAACGATTCATCAACGATGAGCAGACAGTCGTGCGCGGCCAGTTTATCGGCTAAACGCCCGAGCTCCGCCTTCGGAACCAGCAGGGAGGTGGGGTTGTTCGGGCTGACCACCACGGCCAGACCGGCCCGGGAGCGGATGGCCGCGGCGGCGAATTTATCCACATCCAGCTGAAAGGAAGGCGCTTCGAGAGCAAATTCAACGACCTTGCCGGCCGGCATCACATTGGCGTATTCATTAAAGGAGGGCACCGGTACAATTAATTTCCGATCCAGGCCGGCGAGAATCTTGATCAGCTCCGCCGCCCCATTGCCGACGACAATCCGCTTCGCCGGCTGGCCGATCAGCTCGCCGACCAGGGCGGCCACCTCCTGCTGGCCTACGGGATAGTTTAAGACCAGCTGACGGATCTGTCGGCTAAGGCGGCTGAAAAAATCTTCCGGCGGGAAATAAAGGTTGTAAAGATAGTTATGGTCAATGAAATCATGCCGCCAATAGCCGCCATGCTGCCCGGAAACGTCTGCGTAGCGCTGTTCAGCGCTGGAGTGATTTTTGGTCATCTTCGGTATCTTTATATAAATTTAAGTGTTGAGGGGGGCGGGCGCCGGCGCCGCCACCTTGTTGAAAGGGTCAAGGCCTTTTAAGGACCTGGCGGCAGGGGAACTCCGCTCTTGATGCTTGTCGGTCCGGTGGTCGGCGCCCAGGGCCGGGGGGCGGGAAGAGCGCGCACACATCCTTTCGGCCGCCCGCAGGTCCGCATGATTGTCAATCTCATACCACCGTTTGGGATCGAAGAAAACCGGCGAAAACGACAGACAGCCCTCGTTGACCAGATCCGCGAAAACCGTCTCGTAATAACCGCTCTTCTTACCGGCGGAAATCCGCCGCTCCAGTCTTTCCCGGACCAGATCCCAGCTTTGGCGGGAAAGGCTGTAGATATTGACGGTCTTGTAATGTTGATCATCCCGTTTGTGGTCGCTGCCGTAGAAGGCCCCGATCTTCTGCTGCTTGTTGATGGTCACCGTGGTGCCGTCCATCCAGGAATTCAATTTGGCCACGGCAATCCGGTCGGGAACCAGCATATCCTTCAGCATTTCCGAGTCGAAAACCAGATCGCTTTCCAGCAACAGAAAGGGTTCATCGATTAACTTCCTGGTCAGCCATAAGGAATAGATATTGTTGGTGGTTTTGTATAGAGGGCTGGTGACGTAAACGATTTCCATCCCCCCGGCGAAGGCTCCCAGAAACTTTCGGATACAGCCGGCCTGATGACCGACAACGATCACCAGCCGCTTGAAATTATGTTCCTGGAGGGAATCGACCAGCCTCTTCAGAATTGATATTTCATTGACCGGCACAAGACATTTGGGCATCCCATCGGTCAAAGGGGCCAGGCGGCTGCCGGTACCGGCAGCCAACAGCAGGGCCGTGCTTATCGGTTCATTCTTGCGGCCGGGACCAACACTTCTGTGCTCCATGTATTTTTCCTCCGAATTACAACCGGACCACGTCGGGGACCACAACACGGCACAGCTTATAGATGATAGGGTATGCTGCCGATTGGACCAGCTAATCCGGCTGAAAGGCATAAAAGCAAGTAATAGGTCGAACTAAATAACGCTGGAAACAACGCGGTACAGTTTTATGATCCAGCTATCATTCCCTGCCGATTGGCAGAGTAATTGGAGCTGAAGGGCATAAAGCCTGGTCGTAGGACAGAAAAGAAGTAAGTGGGAAAAAAAGGGATTCAATTGCCAGAAGAACCGTATGGCCACTTTGCGGCGGTGATAGGAGTACAGTACCGTGCCGTCTCCCGTAAGTCAATGTATATTCGTTACTAGCTGCCGATGGCACCGGGATCGGATTCAGGTTGGCGCCGGGAAAAAAGCAAGAGGGCGGCTAAATTTCCTGACCGCATCCTTTGGCACTCAGGCTGCTGATCGTCATGGAACGGTCCGTTACCTGAATTAGTGCGTTCATGAATCGCGAAAAAAGATTGAGGCGTGGGG
>JARGFN010000190.1 GCA_029210665.1 Desulfobulbales bacterium | reverse complement strand
ATCCATGAGGTTCTGTCCGGGGATATCAGCCTGGGGCCGGTCCATGAATAACCACAGTATCAGACCTTGGGCAGGTGCCGGGTCGCCTCGGCGATGGCCTCGGCCGGATATTCGTAGTTGCTCAGCTCGCCGGCATGGTACTGCTCATAGCTGGCCAGATCGAGCAGGCCGTGGCCGGAGAGGTTGAAGAGAATGGTCTTCGGGTCGTTCAGATCCCGGGTGGCCTCGATGATCGCGGCCCGGATCGCGTGGCATGTTTCCGGAGCCGGGATGATGCCCTCGGTCTTGGCGAAGAGAATGCCCGCCTCGAAGCATTCCAGCTGGTGGAGGGCCTGGACCTCAATAAGTTTCTCCCGGTACAGGGCACTGACGATCGGCGACATGCCGTGGTAGCGCAGGCCGCCGGCGTGGATGCCGGGCGGAATGAAGTCGTGGCCCAGGGTATACATCTGCATCATCGGGGTGCGCTTGGAAAGATCGCCGAAGTCGTAGGCCAGCACCCCTTTGGACATCGACGGGCAGGAAGCCGGTTCGACTCCGAGCAGACGGATATTCCTGCCTTCCAGCTTGTCGGGCAGCCAGGGATTGGCGATGCCGGCAAAGTTGGAGCCGCCGCCGCAGCAGCCGATAACAACGTCCGGATAATCGCCGGCCATGGCCATCTGTTTCTTGGCCTCCAGGCCGATGATGGTCTGATGCAGGCAGACGTGGTTCAGGACCGAACCCAGGGCGTAGTTGGTCGAGTCATGGGAGACCGCGTGTTCCAATGCCTCGCTGATGGCGATGCCGAGGGAGCCCGGCGACTCGGGGTCCTTGGCGAGGATCGCCTGGCCGGTCGGGGTCAGGTTGCTGGGGCTGGCGACCACTTCGGCCCCGAAGGCGTGCATCATCGCCTTCCGGTAGGGTTTCTGGTCGAAGGAGACCTTGACCATGTAGACCATGCAGCTCAGGCCGAATTTCTGGGTGGCGAACGACAGGGCGCTGCCCCACTGACCGGCGCCGGTCTCGGTGGCGAGATTTTTGATCCCGGCCTGCTTGTTGTAATAAGCCTGGGGCACGCTGCTGTTGGTCTTGTGGCTGCCGGAGGGCGAGACCCCTTCGTGCTTGAAGTAGATCTTGGCCTTGGTGCCCAGGGCCTTTTCCAGAAAAGTGGCGCGGACCAGGGGCGACGGCCGCCAGATCGCGAAAATCTCCTGGACCTCTTCGGGGATGTCGATCCAGCGCTCGGGGCTCATTTCCTGTTCGAGCAGGCCGGGGGGGAAAATGGCGCCCAGTTTTTCCGGGGCGATCGGCTGATTGTTTTCCGGATCGAGGGGCGGCAGCAGGCCGTTCGGGATATCCGGCAGGACGTTATACCACTGGGTGACTCTATCTTCATAAGGCAGGATGATTTGTTTGCGCATGGTGACCTCGTTGAGATTTCAGATTGACGTCGACGTAAGAGATTCCGGTTTTTGGAAATAGTACAGGCCTTGGCCGCATCCCCGGTTATAAGTAGGCTACCGCCGGCAACCACAAACCGCACCCGAATTAATATATTTTATGTTTTTAATAAGTATGGTTGAACGGTGTCAAGGAGAATCGCCAGGCGGGCGCCATCTCCCGCTTGCATTGGCCGCTGGAGCTGGTAGATTGGCCATGTTTACATGATATTTGTCCAGGGAGTTTGCTTGATGATGACCGGAATCATAGATTTTCACGCCCACGCCTTTCCCGATAAGGTCGCGGCCGGGGCGGTGCCGGCCCTGGCCGGGGCGGGCAATGTCACCCCCTGCCTGGACGGCCGCCTTGATTCGCTGCTCTCCGCCATGGACAGCGCCGGTATCGAAAGGTCTATACTCTGCTCGATCGCCACCAGGCCGGGGCAGTTCGACTCGATCCTGGCCTGGTCGAAGGAGATCCGCTCCGGGCGGATCATCCCCTTTCCCTCCTTCCATCCCGATAATCCCGAGGCCTTAGCCAACATCGCACGGATTCGGGCCGAGGGATTCAAGGGGATCAAGATGCATCCCTATTACCAGGATTTCGTCCTTGACGAGGAACGAATGTTCCCCCTTTATGAGCGGATCAGCGAGGCCGGTCTGGTTCTGGTGATGCATACCGGTTTCGATATCGGTTTCCCCCGTGAGCGGATCTGCGATCCCCCGCGGATTGTCCGGGTTATCGAGAAATTTCCCGATCTGAAGCTGGTCGCCACCCACCTCGGAGCCTGGCAGATGTGGGACGAGGTGGCAGAGCTGCTGATCGGCCGCCCCCTCTATGTGGATATTTCCTATTCGCTTCAATATCTCGCCAGGGAAGAGGCACGCCGGATGATCCTTGCCCATCCCGCCGACCGGGTGCTGTTCGGGACCGATTCACCGTGGATCTGCCAGGAAGAAGTGATCGGGCAGTTTCGCGCCCTGGAGTTGGGGGCGGAACTTGAGGAGAGAATTTTTCGGCTTAATGGCCTGGCCTTATTGGCCTCGGCCGGCTGACCGGTTGCAAAATACTGTGACGAATCGGATAAAATGCGTATAATGTCGATTAAAATTCTTCATGGAGGGTTTATAAAATGACAAAACGGTGGCTTTTTATCCTGCCGGCGCTCCTTGTCCTGCCTGCTGCCCTGCATGCCGGCATGGATATGGGAGGCATGGTTTTCGAGGTCAAGATCCGGACCGAAAAGGTCGGCACGGTTACCTTCGACCACACCAGGCACGGCGCCGACTGCAATCAATGTCATCCGAAAATCTTTAAGAAAAAGAATAACAGCAACCATGCCACCATGAAGGCCATGGAAAAGGGCAGGTCGTGCGGCGCCTGCCACAACGGCAAGAAAGCGTTCACCGTCGCCGAAAACTGCGCGACCTGCCATGCCGGTGATATTGTCTACCGCAATCCGGACGCCGGCGCCGTCACCTTCCCGCACACCGTCCATATCGAGATGTTCGGCTGCGAGGAGTGTCATCCCGAGTTGTTCAAAGCAAGGCGCGGCGCCAACAAGGCGACCATGGCGGAAATGCAAAGCGGCGCATCCTGCGGCGCCTGCCACGACGGCTCGGCGGCCTTCGGCGTCGCCGACGATTGCGAGTCATGCCATGCGATGTAACTCTTAATTTACCCGCGCGAAAAAAGAGCTTGCCGGAGGAATATATGAATTTTCCCAGAAAAGTTGCATCCCGAGTTGTCCTGATCCTGGCCGCTTTAGCCATGGTGTCCTGCAGCAGTGGTTACACCGGCAAACCCGCCGCCCTGAAACAGCTTGAACCATTTGCGGCGGAAGATCGCTATGTGATCGCGGTCATGCCCTTCGAATTCAAGGGAGAACAGGCGGAATACCGGCATAGCGGCGATAAACTCATGGATATGGCCATGATCGAACTGTTCAAGACCAAACGGTTCCGGATTGTCGAGCGCAGCCGAATCAGCGCGGTGCTGAATGAGATTCAGTTGGGTCAGGCCGGTATCACCGCCGGTGACATGGCCGACCGGATCGGTAAGCAACTCGGCGCCGAGATGGTAATGATCGGCGCCATCGCCTCGATCCGGTCGATTAAAAGCAAGGATACCGTCGGCATCGCCCATATGAACACCAGCGGCTTCGAGGTGGGATTAAACGGCCGGCTAGTGAATATCGCCAAGGGCGAACTGGTGGCGGTCGGCCAGGCCAGCGCGGTCGAGCAGCAGACCGTCAAGGTGGCGATGGGGGCCCAGACCGGCTCCATCGACCCGGAAGAGACCATTCTCGACAAGGCCTTCGAAAAGGCCTTGCGGGAACTGGTTAACGATCTGGCCGCGAATATACCCCCCAAAAGCGGCGCATAGCTAGTGTCGTGTCAAGGATGAAATGTTGTAATATCGCGCCGCAATTTTTCATGC
>JARGFN010000189.1 GCA_029210665.1 Desulfobulbales bacterium | reverse complement strand
TGAGTTGAGCAGCTTGTCTGCTCGTACGAAACTTATGCCCTGTGGGTATAAAGCTTAGCCATGCCGAGCCTTTTCGAAGTCTGCGCTATCTTCGAGTTAGTCCGGCTTTCTTTACTGCAACGGCCCTGTTTTTTTGACAACCGGGCTGCAAAAATCATCAACAGATCGGAATTATTAATGAATATTCATCAAACTGCGGTTATTGACCCCGGGGCGGAACTGGACTCCACGGTTATTGTCGGACCGTATGCGGTTGTCGAGAAAGGAGTCAAAATCGGCGCCGATACGGAAATCGGAGCCCATGCCGTTATTCAGGGCATTACCGAGATCGGCGTCGGCAACAAGATCGGCCCCTTTGCCATTGTCGGCGGTCCTCCCCAGGATCTCAGTTACAAAAACGAGCCGACCAGGGTGATAATCGGCAACAATAACCTGATCAGGGAGTACGTTTCCATTCACCGCGGCACCGTGCGGGGCCGCGGCGAGACCGTGATCGGCAATGAGAACATGTTGATGGGGTACAGCCATGTCGCCCATGATTGCGTGCTGGGCAACCATATCATTATCGCCAACGGCGGCACCCTGGGCGGCCATGTCGTCATCGAGGACATGGCAAGTCTCGGCGGTCACGTCGGGGTCCACCAGTTTTCCCGGATCGGGACCTTTTCCTATGTCGGCGGGGTCTCCGGAGTTACCAAGGACGTGCCGCCCTATATGATCGTCGCCGGGACCAGGAACCAGATGCGGGTCTCCGGAATCAACCACATCGGCCTCAAGAGAAACGGGGTCTCCACCGACGATATCAAGAAACTGCGCGGCGCTTTCAAGATAATTTTTCTCAACCAGGAGCTGCTGTTGAAGGAGGCTCTCGATCGGACCCTGGAGGCATATCCCGGCTGTGGTCTGGTTGTTCATCTTGTCGAGTTTATCAGGGCCTCCCAGCGCGGCATTGTCCGGAGGGTCGGCGAGGATGAGTAAGATCGGGATTGTTGCCGGCGGCGGTCAATTCCCCATCCTCTTCGCGAAGGCCGCCAGGGCGGAGGGACGTCAGGTCGTGATCGCCGCCCATAAAGGTGAATCCAGCCCCGAGATCGAGGAAGTCGCCGACGAGATCTGCTGGGTCAAGCTCGGCCAGCTCGGCAAGGTAGTCAAGTTTTTCCGGCAGAAAGGGGTCAATGAAGCGGTCTTGCTGGGGACCATTACCAAAACCAGAATCTTCAGGGATATTCTGCCGGATATGAAAGGGTTGGCCTTGTGGAACCGGCTTAAGGTCAGGCAGGATGATTCGATCCTGCGGGCCGTGGCCGACGCCCTGGAAGGGGAGGGCATCAAGATTCTCGAATCCACCTGTTATCTGCAAGAGCTGCTGTTTCCCAAGGGGGTGCTGACCGAAAGGAAATTTTCAGCCCGCCAGCTTGAAGATATCAATTTCGGCTGGCGAATGGCCAGGGAGGTCGGACGGCTCGATATCGGTCAGTGCGTCGTGGTCAGGGACCGGACCGTTCTGGCGGTGGAAGCCATCGAGGGCACGGATGCCGCGATCAAGCGGGGCGGCCGATTGGGTAAGGAAAAGAGTGTGGTTGTCAAGGTCAAGAAACCGAACCAGGATTTCAGATTCGATCTGCCCGCGATCGGCGTAAAGACCATTGACAGTATGATTGAGGTGGGGGCCGCGGTTTTGGCGGTTGAAGCCGGTCAGGCCCTGCTGTTTGACGGCCCGGCCATGATCGACCGGGCCAACCGGGCCGGTATCGTGGTTGTCGGGGTCGAGGAGATCGGCCCCGGCCAACTTGATCTCGGTATCGGTTAACGCCCCGGAAGGATAATATGAAAGCCATGATTCTGGCCGCCGGTCTGGGCACCAGGCTCAGGCCGTACTCGTTATTCCGTCCGAAACCGCTGTTTCCCGTTCTCGGCCGGCCCCTGGTTTTTCATCTCCTTGACCAGCTGCGCAGAAGTGGTTTCCGGCAGTTTGTGGTCAATGCCAATTATCTCAGCGTGCAATTCGTCAAGGTTCTCGGCGGGGAAAGAAACGTCGACCTCCAGATCGAAGAGGATATCATCGGAACCGGCGGCGGTTTACGAATGGCGCGGCCGGTTTTCCGGGGGGCGCCTTTTCTGGCGGTAAACGGCGATATTCTCCATTCCCTTGACCTGGCCGCCATCTACCGCCGGCACCTTGCCTCGGGAGCTCCGGTTTCGCTGGTGGTCCATGATTGCCCCAGATTTAACAATCTGCGAATTTCCGCCGACGGTCGGGTAACCGCGTTGCGGGTCGGCAGTGGTGACCCGGCCCCGGACGATGAAGGACGTTTGCTGGCCTTTACGGGCATTCAGGTCATTGATCCGGAGGTGCTTGGCGATATTCCGCCCGCCGGTTTTTTCGACATCATCGATCTCTATATACGGCTGGCCGCGGCCGGCACCGCAATCAACGCCATTGAGGTCAGCGGCCACTTCTGGACCGATATCGGCACGGCCGGGGATTATCTGGCGCTGCACGGCAGGCTTCTGACCGCGCCCGCGCTGGCCGGTAAGATCGGCCTCGATTATGCGGTCCGAAGACCGGTGCACTGCCCCGGCGATGTGGTGCTGGGCCGGGAGGTTCGGTTCCGGGACTGGGCTTTTGTCGGGGCAGGGGCCAGGATCGGCGATAACGCCCGGCTCATCCGCTCGGTTGTCTGGGATGGGGCGCTGGTGCCGGAAGGGGCGGTGGTCGAGGATGAGATCGTTGTCGGCTGACCCGGCGGTCAAGATAACCGCGCCCGAGCGGCGTGTTATCGCGAAGCTTCTCAAGGAGGCGGGATTCGACCCCCTCAAGGTCGATTTCGCCCTGTTGGCCGGGGACGGCTCCGAACGCCGGTTTTGCCGGGCGCGGCAAGGGCACCACTCCCTGATCCTGATTTTGGCCAATCCGGCCGATGAGCGTGGCTTGGCTGAAGCCCGTTCTGCATGGCTGATCGGCAATCATCTGCGCCGATGCGGGGTGGTGGTTCCCGAGATATTCGGCTATGACTCCGCAACCGGGGTTATTGCCTGTGAAGACCTTGGCGACATCTTATTGCATGACGAGATTTCCGCCGGTGAGTGGCCGGAAGAGAGGCTGATCGGTGTCTACGAAGAGGCGGTGGGGCTTCTCGCCCATATGCAGGTGGTCGGCGGCAATGGTTTCAAAGCGGAGTGGTGCTGGCAGACCGGGGTATATGACCGCCGGCTGATGTTGGCCCGCGAGTCCGGTTATTTTCTGGAGTCCTTTTGCCGGGGTTTCCTGGGAATCGGCGCGTTGCCGGCCGGGCTGGCCGGCGAGTTTATCGAACTGGCCGAGTCGGCCGCGGCGGCCCCGGCCGGGTTTTTCCTGCACCGTGATTTTCAGTCCCGCAACCTCATGCTTCACAACGGCTGTCTCCGGGTTATCGATTTCCAGGGCGGTCGCTTCGGGCCGCTCGGCTATGATCTGGCCTCGCTGTTGATCGATCCTTATGCGGCGCTGCCGGCCTATGTTCAGGAACGGCTTGTTCAAAAATATATGGAGACCCTGTCCGGATATTCCGGCGTTGGCGGTGCCTTCTCGATCGAGAATTATTACCTGCTGGCCCTTCAGCGGAATCTCCAGATCCTTGGCGCCTTCGCCTTTCTCTCCGAAGTAAGGCGCAAGGTCTTTTTTCGTGGCTATCTGGCCCCGGCGACGCTTAACCTGCATCGGCTTTTACAGGAACCGGGCGGGCGGTGCTTTCCGGTTCTGCGTGCTTTCGCTGATGAGCTGCCCGGTATGGTCGAACAGCGCCTGCTCCGATTCAGGTTGTCATAAGATAAAGCTGAGTTGAGCCGCTTGCCGGCTCGTACGAAACTTATGCCCTTGCGGTA
>JARGFN010000013.1:10202-27669 GCA_029210665.1 Desulfobulbales bacterium | reverse complement strand
TGTCCGTGATGCCTCCGCCGCCTTGCCGCCGCCCCGTTGTCGGGCGCGCGCAAGGCGGCGGGTTTACCGCATCCAATCAGGGCGGCGAATCCCGGGTTGTCGGGCGCGCGCAAGGATTCGGGAGCATTTAAGACTGACAAGTTCGCAAAAAGTCTCGGGATGGCTAAGCAAAAACTTCGATATACGACCAACGGAAGTGCCCTTGGGGTGCAAGGAGTAGTGTGTTTTTGCGACTGAGGCCATACATGTGGTATGCCGAAGGAGCAAAAATACGCTACGACGCAGTAGATCGGAGTTTTTGCGACGCCATCAAGACTGAAATAGCAGAGATTGGCAATTATGTCATCCGGGCAACGAATTTTTAACCGTCTTTTAACCAAATCTTAACATTTGCCGGTGATTATAGAGGGCCTTGGCGGCGAGATCTTGAAAACCCAACAATAATTCGGGTTCGAGCTTTTATGTCCTTCACATTGGTTTTAACGATAGTTTTAATCTTAAGCCTTGTCGGCTATTGGCTGGGCAAGGGCAGGGCGGCTTTTGTCGCGGGCCGGGACAAAGAGCAGCGGCTTCATTCCCGTCCTGCCTACTATGGCCTGTTGACCGCACTGTGGTGCGGCATCCCGGCTCTTCTCCTCCTGATAGCCTGGGGGCTCGGCGAACCGCTGGTCATTGAAAATCTGGTGGTCGCCGAGCTGCCGGCAGAGATGCGCGCCCTGCCGGAGAACCGGGTGGAGCTCCTGGTCAACGAGATCAGGAACATGGTCGACAGCAATATGGTCGCCGGTGATCGGGACGAGGCGCTGAGCCGGGCCGCCGACCGTTACCGGCAATTGCGGACCACCAGCGGCAGACTTGGCGCCGGGCTGGTTCTGCTGCTGGCGAATTTCTCCATCTTCATGGTCTGGCGCCGGATCAGGCCGGCCATGAAAGCCCGCAATCACGTGGAGCGGATTGTCAAGGCCGGCCTGATCGTCTGCGCGTCTTTCGCAGTTTTTATCACCCTCGGCATCGTCCTCTCGGTCCTCTTCGAATCGATCAGATTTTTTAAGATAGTGCCGATTCACGAATTTCTCTTCGGCCTGAAGTGGAGCCCGCAGATGTCGATCCGGGCCGATCAGGTCGGTTCCTCCGGGGCCTTCGGGGCGATTCCGGTTTTTGCCGGCACCCTGATGATCTCTCTGATCGCCATGCTGGTCGCCGTGCCCCTGGGGCTGATGTCGGCCATCTACCTGTCCGAATATGCCAACCGCAAGTTCCGGGCCGTCGCCAAGCCCCTGCTGGAGATCCTGGCCGGGATCCCCACCGTGGTCTACGGTTTCTTCGCCGCCCTGACCGTCGCCCCCTTCCTCCGGGAGAGCATCTCCGGCTTCGGGTTCGATGTCTCCTCGGAAAGCGCCCTGGCCGCCGGGCTGGTCATGGGGATCATGATCATCCCCTTCGTCTCCTCCCTGTCCGACGACGTGATCAATGCCGTGCCCCAGGCCATGCGGGACGGGGCCTATGCCCTGGGGGCCACCCGGAGCGAGACCATCAAGCAGGTGGTGATCCCCGCCGCCCTGCCCGGTATCGTCGGGGGGATTCTGCTCGCGGTCTCCCGGGCCATCGGCGAAACCATGATCGTGGTGATGGCGGCGGGGTTGGCCGCCAACCTGACCGCCAACCCCTTCCAGGCCGTGACCACGGTGACCGTCCAGATCGTCACCCTGCTGGTTGGCGACCAGGAGTTCGACAGCCCCAAGACCCTGGCCGCCTTCGCCCTCGGGCTGGTCCTCTTTGTCGTCACCCTGATTTTAAATATCGTCGCCCTCTTCGTGGTGCGCAAATATCGGGAACAATATGAATGATGGCGTCGCAAAAAGTTCGATCTCCTGCGTCGTAGCGCATTTTTACTCGTTCGGCATACCCTATGTATGGCCTCACTCACAAAAATACGCCCCGAAGGAAGTGCCCTTGGGGTGCACTACTCCTTGCACCCCAAGGGCACTTCCGTTGGTCGTATATCGAACTTTTTGCTTAGCCATCCCGAGACTTTTTGCGAGTTTGTCATATGAATAACGGATCCGAAAAGACCATCGATATCGTCAAGAAGGGGCTGGGCAGACGCTACCGGGTGGAAAAGCGCTTTCGCCTGTACGGGGTGCTGGCGATCACCATCAGCCTGCTTTTTCTCGCCCTGCTCTTCGCCAGTATCATTGCCCGGGGGCACAGCGCCTTTCGGCAGACCTTTGTCAAGTTGTCGGTGGAACTGGCGGAGGCTGAATTCGATCTCAACGATCTGGGCCGGGCCGATTACCAGGGGCTGATCAAAAAAACCCTGCGCGAGGAATTTCCCCAGGTCAAGTCCAGGAGTGACAAGAAGGACCTTTACTCTCTGGTCAGCAGCGGCGCCGCCTTCAGACTTCACAATCTGGTCACCGATAACCCCTCGTTGATCGGCGAAACCGTCGAGATTTGGGTACCGGCCGACGATGACGTCGATATGTACTACAAGGGCTATATCTCCCGGGAGGTGCCGGAAGAAGACCGGCGGCTCAAGGACAATCAGCTCGCCTGGCTCGACCGCTGGCAGGCGGAGGGCAAGATTGTAAAAAGGTTCAACACCATCTTCTTTACGGGCGGCGATTCGAGGGAGCCGGAACTGGCCGGGATTCTAAGCGCCTTTACCGGCTCGATGCTGACCCTGGTCATCACCCTGGCCCTCTCCTTCCCGATCGGGGTGGCGGCGGCGGTTTATCTCGAAGAGTTCGCGCCGCGGAACCGGTGGATCGATACGGTGGAGGTCAATATCAACAACCTGGCGGCGGTGCCGTCGATCATCTTCGGGCTTCTCGGCCTGGCGGTGTTCATCAACTTCTTCGGGGTGCCGCGTTCCTCGCCCCTGGTCGGCGGCCTGGTCCTGACTTTAATGACCCTGCCGATCATCATCATCGCCAGCCGGGCCTCTCTGCAGTCGGTACCCCCCTCGATCCGGGAGGCCGCCTTGGGAATAGGCGCCTCCAGGATGCAGACCGTCAGCCATCATGTCCTGCCCCTGGCCCTGCCGGGCATGCTGACCGGCACCATTATCGGCATGGGCAGGGCCCTCGGCGAGACCGCCCCGCTCCTGATGATCGGCATGGTCGCCTTTATCGTCGATATCCCGCAGGGCTTTACCGATCCGGCCACGGCGCTGCCGGTCCAGATCTATCTCTGGGCCGACAGCCCGGAGCGGGCCTTTGTCGAAAAAACCTCGGCGGCGATCCTGGTCCTGCTGGCCTTTTTAATCGTCATGAACCTCCTGGCCGTCATCCTCCGCAACCGCTTCGAGCGGCGCTGGTAAGAAAGCTGAGTTGAGCAGCTTTTCTGCTCGTACGATACTTATGTGCCGCGAAGCAAATGCCTTCGAGGATTGAACAGAACTCTCGGGGGGGCCTTGGGGATATAAAATAATCAGCGTTGATCGGGCAGAAATTTGCAGCCCCCATTGTTTGCGCAGCAAGACCATCCACAGCGGCGGGTGGATTTCTGGGCCTGCCAATAAATATTTCGTCATTCCGGCTAACTACCTGCCGGAATGACGGTCGAAAAAAAGGTGAGGAACTTCTGCAAGTTCTTACCCGGACAACCCTGTAAAATAATCGAATTGTAATGCATACCTAATAATTTCCTAAAATTGTGACCCTATAGTGGAGAAGTAATTTTTGACTTGTCCCATCGACCAATCACAATTTATCCAAAGGAGAAACAACCATGTTGAAGAAAATCGTTCTCACCACTCTGGCGGTCGCTTTGTCCGCCGCATTGTGCGCCGGCCATGCCTCGGCCCGCGACTACATCAGTATTGTCGGCTCCTCGACGGTCTACCCCTTCGCCACCGTGGTGGCCGAGCAGTTCGGCAAGACCAGCAACTTCAAGACCCCGAAGATCGAATCCACCGGTTCCGGCGGCGGCTTGAAGCTGTTCTGCGCCGGGGTCGGGGTATCCCACCCGGATATCACCAATTCCTCGCGGCGGATCAAGAAGTCCGAGGTCGCGATTTGCGAGAAAAACGGGGTCAGGGAGATCGTCGAGGTCAAGATCGGTTACGACGGCATTGTTCTGGCCAATTCGAAAAAATCAAAGACCTTTACCCTGACTAAAAAAGACATCTTCCTGGCCCTGGCCAAACAGGTGCCCGATCCGAAAGGCGGCGAGAAGCTGGTAAAAAATCCCTACCGGACCTGGAAAGACGTCGATCCGCAGCTGCCGAACGTGAAGATCGAGGTCCTGGGACCGCCGCCGACTTCCGGGACCAGGGACGCTTTCGTCGAGCTGGCCATGGAAGGCGGCGCCAAGGAGTTCGGCTGGATCAAGGCCATGGGGAAAACCGACAAGAAGGGTTATAAACGGATTGCCCACACCATCCGCGAGGACGGCGCTTTCGTTGAGGCGGGCGAGAACGACAACCTGATCGTCCAGAAGCTGGAGGTCAACCCCGACGCCCTCGGCATCTTCGGCTTCAGCTTCCTCGACCAGAACAGCGACAGGATCCAGGGCTCGCTGATCGCCGGAGTCGAACCGACCTTCGAGGCGATCGCCGCCGGCGACTATCCGATCTCCCGGCCCCTCTATTTCTACGTCAAGAAGGCCCATGTCGGAGTGATTCCAGGCATCGAGGAGTATCTCGCCGAGTTCACCAGCCCGCGGGCCTGGGGCGAGGACGGCTATCTGGCCGACAAGGGTATGATCCCCATGCCGGAAGAGGAAAGGGAGAAATTCGCTGCCGACGCCAAGAAACTAAACGCCTTGCAAATGTAGAGATTATCCGGGAGGGGCGGCTCCAACCTCAGCGGGGCCGCTTTTTCAGTTTAAGTGGATCCTGGGGAATACCGAGCTGCAGCTCTCGAAGGGGCTTTATATGCGCATATATGTCATTTCGACCGCAGGGAGAAATCTAGTGTTTATGGTGCGATAAGATTTCTCATTTTGTTCGAAATGGCAGAAGTCTGTAATTGACCTGAATCGCAACGGCGGAGTTGCATTTGAGATTCTTAATGATAGGATTGTTACCGATTAATTTGCTCGGAAGATGAAATCAATTATCCAAGTCACTCATTGAGTAATTTGGATAATTATTTTTTACTGGGTTATACTGCCATGGAAAATTACGGTCGTGAAAGTCGATATTCATTCCGCTCCGAGCGCGGAGCCGGATCGGGAAAGCACAGCAGAGGCGAGAGGCCCGGAACCATGACGGCATCCTACGAAAAATACGACCGCGAACATCGCGGCACGGTCGGCAGGGTCGAGGTGGCATCGCCGCGGATGAAATGCCGCAACGTCAACGTCTATTACGGCGAGAAAAAGGCGATCAACGATGTAACCATCGATATAGCCCGAAACGAGGTGATCGCCATGATCGGCCCCTCGGGCTGCGGCAAATCGACCTTTCTCCGCTGCCTGAACCGGATGAACGACACCATCGATACCTGCCGGATGGAAGGCGAGATTTTTCTGGACGAGCTCAACATCTACGACAAGGGGATCGACGTGGTCCAGCTCCGGGCCCAGGTGGGCATGGTCTTCCAGAAGCCGAATCCCTTTCCGAAATCGATCTACGACAACGTGGCCTACGGCCCGAAGATCCACGGTCTGGCCGGCACCAGGGTCGAACTGGACGAGATCGTCGAGGAGTCCCTGAAAAAGGCCGGCCTCTGGGATGAGGTGAAGGACAGTCTCGATCAGCCCGGCACCAGCCTCTCCGGCGGCCAGCAGCAGCGGCTTTGCATCGCCCGGACCATCGCGGTCAGCCCCGAGGTCATCCTGATGGACGAACCCTGCTCGGCCCTGGACCCCATCGCCACCGCAAAGATCGAGGACTTGATCGACGAGCTCCGAGAGCATTACACCATCGCCATCGTCACCCACTCCATGCAGCAGGCCGCCCGGGTTTCCCAGCGCACCGCCTATTTCCATCTCGGCGATCTTATCGAGGTCGGCGATACCAAACACATCTTCACCAATCCCAGTCACCGACTGACCGAGGACTACATCACCGGCCGGTTCGGCTGATTGACTCAGCTTTATTTAGTCCGCAACTTTGGTCAGCTGCTCCTTGAACAGTTCAATCCAGCACTGCCAGGGCAAGGTTTCCTCGGAGCAGGGCC
Organism: Desulfobulbales bacterium; assembly: GCA_029210665.1. Taxonomy (GTDB): domain Bacteria; phylum Desulfobacterota; class Desulfobulbia; order Desulfobulbales; family JAGXFP01; genus JAGXFP01. The sequence goes on along the minus strand of JARGFN010000013.1, from coordinate 21,541 downwards.
ACTTGCAGCTGAACCCCTCCACCACCATCGGACAAAGACCTTCGCGAAAGTTACAGATATACTTGGCCGCTTTTTCCAGGAGTGCAACATCGTTTTGAGATGTCTCCATGGTTTTATCTCCTTGATGTTATGTTGACTTATACCCACAGGGCATCAAGCATATAACCATTATGAAGCAGAACTGTTTGATTGTGATTAACCGGCGGTTTATTTAAAATTAACTTTACATTCGATATTTGTTTTTAGCCGGGTTTTAACAAAATCCTGATCCATTGCTAAAACTTACCTAATCGAGTCGGTTTAAAATGAATTATATTTTTTGCATGCCAATAACCTGAGAGGCATATGCCGTGGCAAACAATATCGCTGTCGAACTTGAGAATCTCAAACAGAGAATCCTCTTACTGGGCACGACTGTTGAGCATAACCTCGACGACGCCTTGCGGGCGGCGCTCTCCAAGGATCTGCAGCTGGCTGCACAGGTCAGGAAGAACGATCGGGAGATCAACGAGATTGAAGTCGGAGTGGAAGACGATTGCCTATCTATCCTGGCCCTCAATCAACCGGTAGCAAGGGATCTGCGTTTCATCGTAACCGTTCTGAAGATCAATATAGATCTTGAAAGAATCGGCGATTTGGCGGTTACAATAGCCTGCAAGGTTCCTAATCTCTCCGGAAAAGATCCCGGCTATTTGTTTAACCCGGAAATCCCGGTGGAAGTTATGATGGAATTGAAGAGCATGTGCACGGGAACCGTCCGGATGTTGGGAATGGGACTGGACGCCTTTGCCAGGGAAGATAGCGATCTGGCCTATAAGGTTATCCAGAATGACAATAAAGTCGATACGGCAAAAAATCTGATCGGCTCCTGCCTTGAAAAGAACCTCAGGGAAAATCCCACCGGTCAACAACACTTGGCCACACTGCTGAGTGTTTCCAGGAGCCTGGAAAGGGTTGCCGATCATACCACCAATATCTGCGAAGATATAATTTATATGCTTCAGGGCAGGGTAATTCGTCACCGGCTCGGGGAACAGCTTGCGCCGGCCGGGGAAAATTCATTGGATATAAAGCAAGGTTCGGTAGGATGAAAAAGAAGAGCATACTGGTTGTCGAGGATGACGAGGACATTCAGCAGTTGGTCAGCTACAATCTGGTCAAGGCCGGCTTCGACGTCGAATGCGCTGAAACCGGCGAAGAGGGCATCCGGAAGATAGAAGCTGAAGTGCCGGATCTGGTTCTGCTCGATCTGATGCTGCCGGGTATCGACGGCTCTGAGCTCTGCCGGCAGCTGCGGCTCACCGAGGAATACCGGGAATTGCCGGTAATCATGCTTACCGCCAAGGGTGAGGATGCGGACGTTGTAGCAGGTTTCGACGTGGGGGCCGATGATTATATCACCAAACCGTTCAGCCCGGAAATCCTGATCTCCAGGATCAAGGCGGTCCTGCGCCGCAAGGCGCGGGAGAAGAACGGACCCACCCGGGAACGGGGCGATGTCATAAAAATCCACAATCTGACCATTGATCCCGGCCGTCACGAGATCACCGTCGCGGGCAAACCGGTTCAGCTGACCCTCACCGAGTTCGGCATTCTGGAAATGCTGGCCAAGCGGCCCGGCTGGGCTTTTTCACGCCAGCAAATCATCGACGCGGTCCGGGGCTATGAGTATATCGTCACCCCCCGGGCCATCGACGTGCAGATCTTCAGCCTCCGCAAGAAACTTGGCGAGACCGGCAAGAAGATCGAGACGGTCCGGGGCATCGGCTACCGGATGGCCGATAGTTAAGAGTCGGTTGGTTGGTTTACGCGATATCTAGTTCCAACCAGATCCAATCATCAGGCCAGGCTGTTCTCCTGAAAAGATTTATTTCCGAGGGCAAGGGCAATATCCTGACAGGGTAGTCTGGCCACATAACAATTGTTCCAGCTTCGACTCCCCGGAAGAATTCCTGCTATGCCGAGCAACTCCATCTCGCCCCCGAAATATCCGATTCTTTCTCCAAGCTTTTTCAGTTTCATCAAGAAGTGACGATTCCGTAGCGAGTCTGCCGGTTGGCGCAAAGGACCATTGACGAAGTCTATTTCGGCGGCGTGGATAGCGGCGCCGGTATCATAGACTTTAATGGTCAGCCACCATTTGTCGGCGCTGCTCTTTAAGGCGTTGATCGATACCCGAATGATCCCTTCTGCTGTTCTGTCCAGGCTGGTTTCCATAAAAACCCGCATAGTTTCCGTAAATATTCTTTCGCTGCGAAAGGGTAATGCGTAATCGGGCAATGCGTGCTCGAAGCCGACATCGAGGGTCACTCCCTTCCGGTTGGCGACGATCGCCCATTCGACCATATTTCGACAGAACTCCCTTCTTAGCTCCTTGCCCGAAACGGCTGTTCTGATAATTTTATTATCCGGTAGTGAAAGACCGTATTGTGCTGAAGTTTCCATAGCGCGATGTCTCCGGATTATTACAACCGGTATGATAATCCCAAACTGAAGGTCAATGGCTCATTTACGCTCTTGGTTACATTATCGCCCTGGGTCCAGACCGTTTCTTCCTGTAAAATGTTGCCAATCTTGCCCTTCAGGCTCAAACCGTTCCTGAACTTCTCGATCCAGACGAAGTCCAGGACTGCGGCCGGGTCCTCATAATGGTCCGGATAAGAGTCGCCGTCGTCGATCATCCCGACTTTTCTGATCCTCTCGCCCATCTTGTTGTATGAAAGGGTTATACTTCTGCCCTTGTAATCGTAGCCCAGGGTGATATTGACCACGATCGGCGAAAGCCCCTGGAGTTCCCGATTGTTGGTGCTGTAAACGCTTTCCTGCTCTTCTCTCAAGGTCACTTCGGACTCGATGAAGGACAGGTTCCCGGCTAGATAATATTCTTTCAACCAAGCACTTATGAAACTGAGACCCTTCCTGCCGTCTATCTCCAGGCCGTACATGGTGGCCTTGTCGGCATTGTAGAAGGAATAGATGGGCAGGGAGGAAGAGGGGACCAGCACATCCTCGATCGGCTTGTCGAGATATTTATAGAACAAACCGAACCTGATGTTTTCGATGTCGGAGAAGTAATGGCCATATTTTAGATCGAAACTGTAGATATCGGTATTGACCAGCTTCGGGTTTCCTATGATGGTGGCGACCTCATAGGGGTGAAAGTATTCGCCGCTGGTGAACTCCCGTAAATCAGGGGCGATATACGTTTGTGACAGGGCCAGATCGAAGATGTTCTTGGGGTCATAGCTGTACTTCACCCCCAGGCTCGGGAAGACCTCCCTGACCGTCAGTTCTTCGGGAACCCTGGTGATCAACCTCCGTTTGGACATGTCCGGATTCTGCCGATCCTCTACATATTGATAGACAGTCTGCGAGAAATCGACAAACCTGGCGCCGAAAAGTACTTCCACATCGGCAACCGGTTCGGAGAAGGAATTTATGTAAAAGGCGGTCTCATCCACCTCGGCATCATAATAGTCGGCGGGTTTAAACAGCTGCGCCGCCACCAGACTCCGCTCGTCATAAGCGATATCGGGCCTGACATAGGTATTGTAGATCTCCTCGATGGTTCCGGTCATTTCCTGATCATCCACTATTGACCCGGCGCCCTGCTTTTTGAGGAAGAATTTGTTTTGTTTCGACTCCCTTTTTTTTGAGCTGACGGCTACCCCGAGATCCATGAAATCCTTTGGGCTGAAGAGGTCGAAGTGAAACTTGTTTTTCAGGTAGAAGGCCAGCAGGTCGTCGTCCGATTCAAGCTTATTGGCGATATTGTTCGAAATCTTGTTGTCCAGAAACGGTTCGCCTTCATTCCGGAAAGTGTAATGATAATTGTTGGGCTGGTACAGTTCGGCGCTGGCTTTTTCCAGCCCGAACCGGAAATTGGTTTCATTGCCGTACAATTCATAGTCAAACGTGCCGTTGAGCTGGTCGACATTGAGGGTGCGTTCTTCCCAGTTCAGATAGTATTTGGTCATGTCTTCATTGTTCGAGCCCATGATTCCATCCGCGACAATGGTGGTTTTCTCGGCGTTGTGCGTATATAGTTTGGTGTATTTCATTTTAAGGATATCGGAGTAGTTATAACCGATATTCAGCATGGCATTGTGGATGTACTCGGTTAATGCCGTATCGATATGCCCTCGCTGCGATGGGGTCGGATACAGCCGGCCGGTCGCTTTTTCCATGTCGTAGTTGTTATAGATCTCGGTCCTGGCTGTGGAGTCGGTTTCGTATGTATAGAAACCGAAGAGGGCTATTTCATGCTTTTCCGCCAAATCGACCCCCTTGGCGCCTTCAATTCCCAGGTCATAACCAAGGGGTTGTTCCTCTTTTCCGACAGCGTAATTTCTATTGACGTAGTCCCGGGGAAATCGAGACAGCTCCTCTTTGCTGAAATTATCGGTGGTCAGCCCGGTGATCCTCTCGCCTGCCACCACCTTGGAATTATTTAAAATGTCCGGGGTTATCTCCCGGTAGCCGTCATCAAAACCGAAGGCGTCGTCAGCGCTTCCCTCATAAGAGTAAACTTCGCCGCCGGTATTGCTATCGCCGCTGACCCCCAGTGAAAATTTCAGGAAGTCGTCCTGAAAGGTGTCTTTGGTCCGAATATCGATATAGCCGCCGCCAAAACCGGCAGGAATGTCCGGTGTGGCGCTTTTCTGAACCTTCATGGAACTGATGGCCCCGGCCGGGAAGATATCGAGGGGAACCGCTCTTTTAAGAGGATTGGGGGAGGGGAGGGGCAGCGAGTTCATCTCGATATTCGAGTAACGGTCTCCAAGCCCTCTCACGTAGACGTTTTTACCGTCAACCAGGGTAACGCCGGTAACTCTCTTCAGCGCTCCGGCCGCCGAGCTGTCCCCTTTTTTACCCATCTCCTCCGCGCTTAATATATTGGCAATCGAGATGGACTTTTTCTCCTCCGCGACAATACTTTCGATGCTCCCTTTTACTTTTGGGGCCAGGACCACGAATTCTTCCAGTTCCACACTGGCCGGGGTGAGTTTTATCTCTATCGCCAGCCCTTGGTCTTTTTTGGCCAGGATCTGGCTCAGCGTTTTACTGGTGTATTCCGGATGGATTATCGAGATGATCAGCTCAATATTCGCCGGGATTTCCATCCTGAACCGGCCATCATCTCCGGTTCTTGCATCAATCGGCGTTCCTTTCACAAATATTCTGGCATTGCGAATGGGTTTATCGGTTTTCTCGGAAAGGACGAGGCCGCTCAACAGAGCCTTGCCGAATGATGTGCCGGTTTCGGTCGTCTTGCCGTCAAGGGGGGTGTCGATATTAATCCGGTCGTCGTCACCACCGGTAAAAGTGGCGATTACCTGGGTGTCCTTGCCGTTTTTGACTGCGACGATTTTTTTGAAGTAGCCCAGGTTTCGGCCGTCTTTACCTTTACCGAATATCTCAAGCCGGTGCTTATCGGCCGGCAGGGAAACTTTGAGGGAACCATCGCTATCGGAGCGGTAGGAGTCCTTACCGTCGACAACTATCTCAATATCGGCCAAGGGCTTCCCGTTTTCAAAGACGAAGACGGTTAAACTTCCGGCTTCACCGGCGGACGACAGGGCGGGAAAGAAGAGGACGGCCAGAACCCAGATTATATAAACAGGTCTCATTACAGACACTCCATAAAATCATTCCGGCATTTTTCGATGTTGCCGCGGATAACCGTGCCTTTCAGGAAAAGATCCTCATCATTTATCCTTTGCAGATGATGTTCGGCGCTTTCGTAGTCTTTTGCCATGTAGTACGCGTACGCCAATGCGTATCTGACGTTGTCGTCGTTTAAAATATCGTAACGTTCGAGATCGTCTTTCAGGCCGATAACCTGTGCAAACTCTCCGAGGTCCAGGTGAATGGCGATCTTTTGTTTTAATTTCTCAACCTTGTCGCCCATTTGCGCGTTTAAGAAGATGGCATGGGGGTAATCCTTGACCCGGCGGTGCATTTCGACGGCGTCTTTCAGGTATTTTTTGTCGTTGTAGGCCCCGAGTTTGAAGAGGTAGGCCGTCGTGTAATACATATCCTTTTCCAGATAGGCATGGCCGAGCAACATCTTGATTTTTGCGTTATCGGGGAAATTTGCCTTTGCCCTTTCAAGTATGGCAATGGCTTTGGCCGGCTGTTTAGATCCTCTGAATAGTTGGGCAAGAATGACGTAATCGTCTTCATCCGCTTCAACTGCAGCCATATACTTCTCGGCGTTCTCGATGGCTCCCTGGTATAATTTGAGCTCGGCAAAGTAATAAAACTTCTGTTTCAGCAGAGCCGTGTCTTCAGGGAAAAGCTCCAGGCCCCGGTTTAGAGCCGCGATCGCTCCATGCGGGTCTTTAATCTTCCAATAACACTCGGCCCTGAGGGTAAAGAGCTCCGCTCGATCTCGTCCCCGGTCGCCCGCCTGATCGAGGGACTCGGCCGTATTCGCATAATCGCCAACTTTGTAATAGGCCTGGGATAGGTGGATGAAAAGTTTTTCCAGCTTTTCTTTTTTAACTTTTTCACCGTCAAACTCCGGGGCGCCGGCCGCTTTCTCGATTTCGCTCCGGCCGATGGTGAAGAGGTACTTCTTTTCACGGTGCGTCTCGGAAGCTGTAAACATTTTGGCCTCGGTCGCCTCGATCGCTTTATTATAGTTTTCTATGGCGCTTTGATAGTTTTGGGTTTTCGAGTCGAGGACGCCTTTCGTGGTGTAATATCTAGCCTGGTCAAATGTTTCGGATGACCTGTCGACTTGGGATAGTTCTTCGAGTGCCTTGTCATACCTGCCGTCATGGATCATGAGGGTCGCAAGGGCTAAATGATCGATTGGCACTTCCGGCGGATTTCCCCGACCGAATACTGGTTGGTAAAAAAAGATAAGAAGCAGTATTGAAATTATTATTTTCATTTTTTTTTGTGGCTCTATATGAAACTCAGCTTCAACTTCTAGATTCCCGCTAAAAACGTGCGGGAATGACGGTCCCGGCGTATTGAATGTCATTCCGGCATGTTGTAAGCCGGAATCCAGTACCCATCAACGGAGCACCGGGAAAAATCGAATTTTTAGCTGAGTCTGATTCATAGCCATATTTTTTTTGAGTTGTCCATTCGCCGGCAAACGGTCTTCCGCCGAACGGTCCCGCCGTTTGAGGCAAATCGGGAGATTAGTTGTAAGGGTAATTATAAGAGAATGAAGCCGCTGACTATCCGGGATCAACTGTTAAAGCTGACTCGCTGCCGTGCCCAAACCTTGACGGGCTTGCCCTTGTAACTGGCTGGCGAAAATGTCCACTCCCTGACCCCGCTTAAAACGGTATTTTCGAAGATGCCTTCGGGTTGCGACTCAATAACCTTTGCCAACTCGACCCGGCCATCCTCTCCTATCAGGAGGTTGACTATGACGAAACCTTTCACCCCTTCATTGGAGGCCCTTAGCGGGAATTCCATGGGCGGGCGGTTGGTTACCTGGGGTTTGCGGTCAACGGTCCCTTCACTCATAACGGTGTCTTGGATAATTTCGTCGAGCAGTTCTTGCGAGTCACTTCCGATGGCGGCCGCGGCAAACTCGGGGATCGCCATCGGTATTCCGCCGATCAGGGCGCCTAAATCCGGCGCCGGCGCCTTGGCGCTGGCTTTTCTCGCCTCCCGAACTTCTTTGGGGGTGGCTTTTTGGGCAATCTGTTCAGGTTTTTGTTTCATCTTGACGATGCGGCTTTTTTGCTTCACGCCGACATCTTGTTCCCCCACCTCCTGGTTGAAGGAAACGACCAGGACGACCATGAAAAAGCCGCCGGCCAGCATCGATAATAATCCTCTAAAACTTGCAAAACCCGGACGATAAATATTGTTTATCATGCTGTTCACCCCAATTCTTTTGTGGTTGAGACCGCGACATCTTCCGCCCCGCTCATCTTACATTCATCGATGACATCAATGAGGCTCTCAACCGGGATATCGGTGTCCGTAACAATGAGGACGGCCTTATTGGTTGTGCTTCTCAGGAGATCCCTTAATTTGCCCTGGAGCGCCCATACCTTGATCGGCTGGTTATCGATAAAGATTTCACGGTTGGTGTCGATGTAGACCCGGATGACCTTCTCGTTGAGCAAGGTGGCCGCTGCGGCGCTTGGCCGGTTCAAGTCGAGCTTCATGTCCTTTACGAAGGTCGTCGTAACCATGAAAAAGATCAAAAGGATAAAGACCATATCGATGAGTGGCGACACATCGATACTATCCACACTCTGTTCTTTTCTTCTAAACTTCATTTTGAAATTCCTTTGTGCTGATAATTTCTGTAAGCTGGTCGAACTCCAGAACGAATCTGTTCTCCTTTCGGTCAAGCACCCGGCCGATAATAAGCCCGGGTACCGCCACGACCAGACCAAGCTCGGTTGTAAACAATGCTTTCGAGATGCCGCCGGAGATACTTGCGCCCTGGGCAAACATCGCACTGGTCCGGAGGGCCTCGAAAGTTTCTATCATGCCGGATACCGTGCCCAGCAGGCCGATAAGGGGGGCGATAACGACGATGCTTTTCACCAGGACCGAGTATCTCTTGATCCCGGAAAGATAGGGCGAAAGGGCGTCCGTGATATACGCTCTGGGTTTTTTACCGAGGGCTCCCGATTCCCGGGCAGCCTGCAAGGCATCGACAACGGCATACTCCAGGAGACCTTTGGGCTTTCTTTTTCCCCCTTGCTTTGCATGCATTTCGACCAACCGCCTGACATTGTGAAAAGTCCCTCTTTTCAGAATAAGACGCCGGTGTCCCAGGCCATACCACAGCAGGAGGTTTAAAAAGAACAACACCCACATGGTCAGGCCGCCGTTATTCATATAGGCTACGAAGAGCTCCAGGTTTGCCCTGATCATATCAATCATTTAGCGTTATGCTTCTCGAAGAGATTAACGACATGAAGGGCGCTTTGCTCCATGGAGTCCTTGATATTATCTGCCCAGCCGCGGGAAAGGTTGCCCAGCAGAAGAAGCGGGATCGCTATAAGCAGGCCGAGCATGGTGGTGACAAGAGCCTCGGATATCCCGCCGCTTAAAAGCTTCGGATCTCCGGTTCCATGGATGGTGATGATCTCGAAGGTGCTGATCATTCCGGTAACCGTCCCCAAAAGTCCCAGCAACGGGGCGACGGCGGCGATGACCAGGATAAAGTTGCCGAACCGGTCAAGGGACCGGTTTTCATTCAGGATATTCTCGGTGATAATGTCCTCTATGTGTTCCCTTTCCCGCTTGATGTTTCTTAAGGTGGCTCGGATCACCCGGGCGATAGAGCCCCTGAAGTTCCTGATGGCGTCATAGGCTTCATCGCCATTGCCGGTTTCGAGTTTCTCGTAGACAATCCGGGAAATCTGCTTAATATTGCCGCCCGCCCTCATTAGGAAGATGAATCTGGCCAAAAGCAGCAACGAGCCGAAAGCCCCAAGCCCCAGGATGATATACCCTATAACCCCGCCGCTTTTGATGACGTCCCGGTAGGTCTTTTGTTGCTGGTATTCGACATCGTTTTCGAGGTTCTCGTATAAGAATATATCTAGAGCGACCGGGGTCTCGCCTTTATACAGGGCCTGGGCGTCATCATCGCTGCCGGGCTTGTTCCAGATCTTGTACTCGCCGTTGCCGGCCGGAGCTAATGCGCCCTTTGCCTTAGCTGAAATGCCATAGGCGGCGATCCTGCCGATTTTCACGATCTCACCCTTGGTCCCGGCGCCGTCCGGCAGGTAGAAATTGCCGCTTTCCACCCGAACCGACGACAGGGTTTCATAAAGCTTTGCCGCCTCGCTAAAGGCCTGTGCCATGGCGGCCACTTCCGATCCGGGGTTATCGGCGACCGTTATGCCATATTCTTCCAGCCCCGCTTTTGCCTGGATGATCACGCTGCTGGTGATCTCTTTGTTGCTGGACTTGTCGTGCAGTTTCTTCTCGGCTTTCTCTGCCCGGCTCTCAATATTTTTGAGCCGTGCGGATAAAGCTACGGATTCATCCTGCAGGCGCTGAACCTTCGCCTTTGCCTCGGAGAGGACCGCGCGCTGCTGTTCCCGTTCCTTACCCAGTCTTTGGGCCAGCTCGTTTTTTTGGGCCTTCAGGAAGGCATATTCTTTCTTATAGGCGTCAGCCAGTTCGTCCGCCCCGGCCACGACAATAGTTCCCGTTAAAAAAGTAAGCGTTGCCAGGACAATAATTATGTAATTTTTCATATCTTACCCCCCCTCAAGACGAGCGCGTTCGGGAGCGTGAAATAGCCGGTCCTTATCTGCTTGTTGAGGGCGTCAAAAAGAAGTGCGATCTCGTTTTTCCCTTCTTTGTCGTCTACCGTTTTATAGCTGTAGCGTGTTCCATCCTGGCTTACGTAGCCGACCCGGCCGTCCGGGGTGGAGAAAAACATCATGACCGTGCCGAGCTTCGCTACCGTTGCCAGCACGTTTTGGCCGGCGAGAGAAATATTTTGCTTAAACAGGCCGATCTCTTTGGTGAGCCTGATATTATCGTCGTAACTCGCCCATAAAAGCGCCAAAGCCCTTTCCTGGGTAATAAGCTTTTCGTCGAACTCGGAACTTATCTTGTGCAGAGCCGCCAACCTTTCTTCAACCTTGAAAGGAATTCCCGACTTGATGTTCTTTTCCTGCCCCGCAAAAGCTTGCTGAAGAAGCGAGGCGAGGTCGACATTTTCGGATGCGGTGTTGGCGATCTTTTCCTCGATCTTCTCGAGTTCGATATTTGCCAGCTTCACGGCGGTGTTGTTTCTGTTGATCTGTGCTTCGGAGTCGGCAATTTGCAAGGCCATGGATTTCATCCGGGCCTTGTAGCTTTCCTTGTTTTCATCAATTTTGGTGTATAGCCTCTCAATATCCGCTCTCAGTTCCATGATGGACGTGACCATCTCTTCATCGTCTGTTTTTGCATGTCCGAAACCGGGGGATAGGAAAATCGCTACCAAGGCTATAATGATGAAATCCTTCATATTCTTAGTAAACATCGGTGCTCCACGAATCTATGGTCTCAGAGCGGACGATTTATCGCTGCTCTATAAAAAGGTTATCAGCTGTCAGGGTGAGACAGCTGATAACCTGTCTTCAAACAAGTTAGGTTTTGCTTAGTTAAGTTAGTTGACTACTTCACTATTGCCTAAGCCCGCGTCAAAAACGGCTTCGATCTTCGCGGCGGTGCCGCCGTTGACGGTATCGTCAACGAAGTTGGTCGCGGTATCCGGGCTGCTGATGGCGACATCGACAAAGGAGATCTTGGTTTCGTCGGCATTGCCGGTTGAAAAGATTGTCTGGCCGTCATCGACATTGTCGATGATCTGGCAGTTCTCGAAGTGGCCGCCGATCCCG
>JARGFN010000013.1:0-10102 GCA_029210665.1 Desulfobulbales bacterium | reverse complement strand
CGGTGTGCTGGTTGATCGTCAGATTGGTGACGGTCCCGGAGTAGCCGTCGTCGATATCGAACTGGTCGTCGGTGCAGTATTCGACCGTGGCGTTCGAGACGTTAACGGTGCCGCCCCAGATCTCGATACAGTCGTCGTCGCTTCTCTTTACCGTGACGTTATCGACGATGGTGCCGCTGCCGACCCCGACCATGGAGAGACCGTTGATCTCCTTGTCCTGCTCCATGGTGATGCCGGAGTTCAGGATCTGGACATATTTGACAATCCCGGAGTTATCCGCCACGTCGGTGGAGCCGGCGACGAAAGCCGTATTGACCTCATAGGGGGCTACCTGCCCTGAACCGGCGGCAACCCCGACATCGGCGGCGTTGCCGATGATCGTCAGACCGCCCCATTGACCCGGAGCTCCCGCCCCGCCGTCATAAGCGATTTTCGAGGTGAAGATGATCGGTTCGGACTCGGTGCCTTCCGCCATGATTTTGGCGTCTTTGTCGATTACCAGATAGCTGGTGTCGGCGCCGGTGCCGCTTTTCCCGATAATGGTGGTGCCCGCTTCGATGGTCAAGGTGGCGCCCTTAACCGCGACCAGACCGTCCAGTTCCCAGACCTTGTCTTTGGTGAGGGTGGTATCGCTTGTGATGTCGCCGGCTAATGTTGAAACGCTCTTGGTAGGGGCCTTATTGGGAGGCGCGGCTGGACTGCCGCCGCTACTGCAGCCCGCTAACACCAGTCCCATGGAAGTCGCCAGTAACCCGGTAACGAGCAAGGCACTGGTTTTTTTGGTCTTACAACCCCTTTGTAAAATCATTGAATCGTCCTCCTAAATTAATTAAATTGACAGCTGAAAAATTGATCATCCATATGAAGCTCCCGTTGAGTGACGATCTTAGATGGTATTTATTATCGATTAGTTAAGACTCGATCAGGAGTTTAATAGTTTCCTATTACAGTCTCGTTTGCCCTTGTCTTGAATTGTTGGGCACTTTTTTGTGGGGTGAAGATTGCAGGTACAGGGGGGGATTTCAGTGGGACATGGGCAAAGCGGAAGTTCGGAAATTCGGGGGAACATCCATGATAAGTAAAGTCAAGGGGAAAACGGGGTTTCCCGTCACCTCAAGTTTCGGGGACGCCATATTGAATCTCCCGTTCAGGCAAGTAGCCATTGCGAACTACCTGACAGCACCCCTGTTTATTCCTGAATGCAGTATACTGACTGAGGAGTTCTTGGAGCTCAACTTCAACAGCATCTGAAATCAATTGTCGGGCTTCGTTGATTTTGTAACTGGATTCCGGCCAACAACCTGCCGGAATGACGGTCGCTAAAACGATGAGGAACTTCTGCAAGTCCTTAACCGGACAACCCTGAGCGAAACCGGCAAAAAGGATTAAGACCGTCCGCGGGATCGGCTACCGGGCGGCCGACGGTTGATTTTTTTCCGGTTCTTATTTGCCGGGATATATCCGAAATAGAGGCAATTGCAAAAAACTTTGCAAAAAGGCTCCTTTTTTTGTAATGGTACATGTTCCCGGTTTAATTGAATTGGTGGGTTGATTTTTTCCCCCAACAGCATGCTGGAAGCATCGACATTCTAATGTTTTGATCGGCTCAATCTGCAACCAGGCGAAAATGCTGTTGCAATTAAGGATTGGGCCAGAATTTTTTTTGAGAAGAGCATATGGTAAATCATCTCCTGTCCCTTGGGGACTTCGATGGCGAGCAGCTTCAAGGATATCTGGACCTGGCCCTGCGGCTCAAGGAAGAGAGCAAGGGTGGTGTCCGGCATCAGGATCTGGCCGGCAAGGTCGTCGGCCTGGTCTTCGAGAAACCATCGACCCGGACCAGGGTCTCCTTCGAGGCGGCGATGTACGGCCTGGGCGGCCAGGTCATCTACCTCTCCGGCCGGGACACCCAGCTGGCCAGGAACGAACCGCTGAAGGATATGGCCCGGGTCATGGACCGCTATGTCGACGGCATGGTGGTCCGCACCTTCGGCCAGGAGGTGGTCGATGAACTGGCCAGATATTCCGGAGTGCCGGTGATCAATGCCCTGACCGATCTCCATCATCCCTGCCAGGTGTTAAGCGATGTGATGACCGTGATCGAGAAAAAAGGTCCGATCGCGGGCCGGCGGATCGCCTGGGTCGGCGACGGCAACAACATGGCCAATTCCTGGATCCAGGCCGCCGCCCGGCTCGGCTTCGACCTGACCCTGGCCTGCCCGGCAGGCTACGATCCCGATCCGGACATTCTGCGGACGGCGATGGCCGAAAGCACCGGCCGGATCGAGGTGGTCCGCGACCCGCTTGCCGCGGTGCGCGACGCCGAGGTGATCAACGTCGATGTCTGGGCCAGCATGGGCCAGGAAGAAGAACAGGCCTCCCGGCTCAAGGTTTTCGCGCCCTACCAGGTTAACGAGGCCATGCTCAAGGAGGCCGGACCCGAGACCATCGTCCTCCACTGTCTGCCGGCCCACCGTGGCGAGGAGATTACCGACGCAGTCCTCGAAGGGGAGCAGTGCGTCGCCTTCGACCAGGCCGAGAACAAGCTCCATATCCATAAAGCCATTCTGGCCAAGCATCTATCGTGAATGGGCCTGAACGGACCTGAACGGGATAAAAATTCTGGGGAGTTAACATGGCAGAAGATGTAAACAAGATAGTTCTCGCCTATTCCGGCGGACTCGATACCTCGGTGATCCTCAAATGGCTCGGCGAGGAGTACCAATGCCCGATCGTGGCCTATGCCGCCGATGTCGGCCAGGAAGAGGATTGGGAGGCGGTCCGGGCCAAGGGGTTGGCCACCGGAGCCGAGAAGGTGGTGATCTCCGATCTCCGCGAGGAATTTGTCCGGGATTACGTCTTCCCGGCCTTCCGGGCCAACGCGATCTACGAGGGTTCCTATCTGCTCGGCACTTCCCTGGCCCGGCCGATTATCGCCAGGGAGCAGGTCAGGGTGGCGGAGGCGGAAAACTGCGACGCGGTCAGTCACGGCGCCACCGGCAAGGGCAACGACCAGGTCCGCTTCGAGCTTACCTATCTGGCCTTAAATCCCAAGTTGAAGATTATCGCGCCCTGGCGCACCTGGGACCTGAACTCCCGGACCAAACTGATCGCTTATGCCGAACAGCACGGCATCCCGATCCCGGTTACCAAGGAAAAGCCCTACAGCTCCGACGAGAACCTGCTCCATATCAGTTTCGAGGGCGGCATCCTGGAGGATCCCTGGAACGAGCCGGAAGAGGCGATGTTCAAGCTGAGCTGCTCGCCGGAAAACGCCCCGGACAAAGCGACCTATATCGAAATCGAGTTTGAAAAAGGTACCCCGGTGGCGATCGACGGCGAAAAACTGGGGCCGGCCGCCCTCCTGGCCCGGCTCAACAAGCTGGGGGGCGCGAACGGCATCGGCCGCCTGGATATGGTCGAAAACCGCTTCGTCGGCATGAAATCCCGGGGGGTCTACGAGACCCCCGGCGGCACCATTCTCCGCGCCGCCCACCGCGATCTGGAAACCATCACCCTGGACCGCGAGGTCATGAAGATCCGGGACAGCCTGGTCCCCCGCTATTCGGAACTGATCTACAACGGCTTCTGGTTTTCGCCGGAGATGAAGATCATGCAGCGGACCATGGACGACTGCCAGGAGACGGTCACCGGGGTGGTGAGGTTGAAGCTTTACAAGGGCAACTGCACCCCGGTCGGCCGCAAGGCGGAGCGCTCCCTCTATCAGGAGAGTTTCGCCACCTTCGAGGAAGACGAGGTCTACACCCAGGCCGATGCCGGCGGCTTTATCCGTTTAAACGCCCTGCGCCTGACCATCCAGGCCCTGGTCGAAAGACAGAAAGGATAACGGCATGAGCAAGAAGCCCTGGGGAGGAAGATTTTCCGCCGGCACCGCTGCTTCGGTGGAGGAGTTTACCGCCTCCCACCAGTTCGACCGCGAGCTCTACAAGCACGATATCGCCGGCAGCCGGGCCCACGCCAAAATGCTCGCCAGGCAGGGGCTGATCTCCGATGACGAGCGGGACCGCATCCTCGCCGGCCTGGCCGCAATCGAGGCGGCGATCGAGGATGGCAGCTTCGAGTTCAAGGACGAACTCGAGGATATCCACATGCATATCGAAAGAGCCCTGGCCGAAAAGATCGGCCCGGCCGGAGCCAAACTGCACACCGCCCGGAGTCGTAACGATCAGGTCGCTCTCGACCTGCGCCTCTATCTGCGCGAGGAGAGCGGCCGGATCATCGAACTCATCACCGAGCTGCAAAAGGGTTTCGTCAAGCTGGCCCGCCGCTACCTGGGCACGATCATGCCCGGTTATACCCATCTGCAACGGGCCCAGCCCCTGCTTCTCTCCCATCATCTCCTCGCCTATTACGAGATGTTCGGCCGGGACCGGCAAAGGATGGAGGACTGCCTGAAGCGGATCAACGTCATGCCCCTGGGGGCGGCGGCCCTGGCCGGCACCGGCCTGCCGATCGACCGGGAGTTTGTCGCCCGGGAACTCGGCTTCCCGGCGGTGACCGCCAACAGCATGGACACCGTCGGCGACCGCGATTTCGCCGTGGAGTTCACCGCCGTCGCCGCCCTGGCCCAGATCCACTTGAGCCGCCTGGCCGAGGAGCTGGTTCTCTGGTCGACCGAGGAGTTCTCCTTCGTGACCCTGGCCGACAGCCACTGCACCGGCAGCAGCATCATGCCCCAGAAGAAAAATCCGGATATTCCCGAGCTGATCCGCGGCAAAAGCGGTCGGGTGGTCGGCAATCTGGTCACTCTCCTGACCCTGCTCAAGGGGCTGCCCCTGACCTATAACCGTGATCTCCAGGAGGACAAGGAGCCGGTCTTCGATACGGTCCGCACCCTGGCCAGTTGCCTGGCGATCACCGCCGAGATGCTGGAGAACCTGGAATTCAATAGCGAGCGCCTTGCCGGCGCGGCCGGCAGCGGCGGCTTTATGACCGCCACCGACCTGGCCGATTATCTGGTCACCAAGGATATGCCCTTTCGGGAGGCCCACGCGGTGGTCGGCAAGGTCGTCGCCTACTGCATCGAGCAGAACAAGGAGCTGCCCGGCTTGAGCCTTGAGGAATTGCGGCAGTTCGCCGGGGTGATCGACCGGGATGTCTTCGCTCTCCTGAGCGTTGAGGGCTCGGTGGAGAGCCGGCGTTCCACCGGCGGCACCTCGTCGGTGCGGGTCGGGGAAGCCCTGGCCAGGGCGGAAACAGAACTGGGCTTGGCGCGAAAATGAAGCGGCGCTTTCTCCCGATCCTCGCCGGAATGGTGGTTTTGGCGGTGGTGCTTTCGGGCTGCGGTAAAAAAACCGCGCCGATCCCGCCCCAGGCGGCAATCCCCCTGCCGATCGCCGATCTTGCCCACCAGCTGGACGACAGGGGCGTCACCCTTTTCTGGTCGCCGCCGGTGCGGAGCGAACAGGGGCACCGGTTGCCGGAGATCGACAGTTACCTGATCGAGAGAGCGGAATACGGGCTGGCCGATTTCTGCAAAAACTGTCCAGTGCGGTACACTGAGGTCGGGGTCATAACCGGCGAGGATGATCCCGCCGGCTGGGGAGAGACCCTGACCTACCGCGACGAAGAGCTTAAGGCCGGTCATATCTACTATTACCGGGTTAAAACCAAAGTGGGCTGGCGGGTGATCAGCCGCCCGTCGGAACCGGTCCGTTTCGAGTGGCGCGTCCCCCGGCCGGAATAGCGCGGCGCGAAGCGAAATAAAGTAACCCGGCACCTGACCGACCAGCTTGATGGCGGCAAAACAGTGCGAACCATAAAACGGAAAAGGATATGAATCATTTCACCTATAAAAACGGGGAGCTCCACTGCGAGGCGGTTCCCGTCGCCCAGATAGCGGCCGAAGTCGGCACCCCCTTCTATCTTTACAGCCACGCCACCCTCAGTCAGCATTTCAAGGCCTTTGACACCCCCTTTGCCTCGATTCCGCATCTGAGCTGTTTTGCGGTCAAGGCCTGCTCGAATATCGCCATCCTCAGACTGTTCGCCGGACTGGGCGGCGGCGCCGATATCGTCTCGGGCGGCGAACTGTTCCGGGCCCTGGCGGCGGGAGTCGACCCCGCCAGAATCGTCTACTCCGGGGTGGGCAAGACCCGGGAGGAAATGGCCTACGCCCTCAAGGAAAACATTCTCCAGTTCAATGTCGAATCGGAACAGGAACTCGACGCCCTCCAGGAGGTCGCGGCCGGGTTGGGGGTTGTGGCGCCGGTATCGTTTCGGGTCAACCCGGACGTCGATCCAAAGACCCACGCCTACATCTCGACCGGGCTGGCCAAGAACAAGTTCGGCATCCCCATCGAAACCGCGGGCGAGGTCTACGCCCGGGCGACGGCAATGGCCAATATCAAGGTCCAGGGGGTGAGTTGCCATATCGGCTCCCAGCTGACCACGGTCTCGCCCTTCATCGAGTCCCTCGGCAAGCTGAAGATCTTTATCGCCAAACTGCGGGAGCGGGGCATTGCTGTCACCCATCTCGATCTGGGCGGCGGCCTGGGCATCAAATACGATGAGGAAAGCCCGCCCCTGCCGGCCGAGTATGCCGAGGCGATCAAGAAGGAGATCGGCGCATTGGACTGCACCCTGATTTTCGAGCCCGGCCGGGTGATTGCCGGCAACGCCGGCATCCTGGTCACCCGGGTCCATTACACCAAGACGGGGCCGACCAAGAAATTTATCGTGGTCGACGCCGGAATGAACGACCTGGCCCGGCCCAGCCTCTATGACGCCTATCATGCGATCCAGCCGGTGGTTGAAGGGGATGGCGGCTGCGAGGTTGCCGATGTGGTCGGGCCGATCTGCGAGACCGGCGATTTTCTGGCCCGGGACCAGGAGGTGCCGGTCAGCGCTTCCGGCGATCTCCTGGCGGTGATGAGCGCCGGCGCCTACGGTTTCTCGATGGCCTCCAACTATAACTCCCGGCCCCGGGTCGCCGAGGTCATGGTGGCGGATGATCGCTATCGGGTGATCAGGGCACGGGAAACCTACGAGAGTTTGATTCGGGGCGAGGTGATCCCCGATTTTTTGCAGGATTAAGGGGGGCGGATGAACAACCCGATTTCATTTACCAAGATGAGCGGTACCGGCAACGATTTTATCATTATCGACAACCGCGACCGCCGGATCGAAAAGAGCCGGATGGCCGGACTCGCCGCGCGGATCTGCCGGCGCCGTTTTTCGGTGGGGGCGGACGGCCTGATTCTCCTCGAGGAATCCGATCGGGCCGATTTCCGCTGGCAGTTCTACAACGGCGACGGCAGCGAAGCGGAGATGTGCGGCAACGGGGCGCGCTGCGCGGCCCGCTATGCCTACAGCAGGGGGATCGCCCCGGCCAGGATGCATTTCGAAACCATCGCCGGACTGATCGAGGCCCAGATGGTCGGCGACAGCGTCAAGATCAGGCTGACTCCGCCCACCGATATCCTGCTGTCCAGATCGGTCGAGTTCGGCGGCAGTGAAAAAAAGGTCCACTCGATCAACACCGGGGTGCCCCATGCGGTCCATTTTGTCGAGGATAACGGCAATATCCCGGTCCGGGAGTGGGGCAAGCATATCCGTTACCACAAGCTTTTCGAACCGGCCGGGACCAATGTCAATTTTGTCCAGATGCCCGAAAACGAACTTTATGTCCGTACCTATGAACGGGGAGTGGAGGACGAGACCATGGCCTGCGGCACCGGGGCGGTCGCCTCGGCGATCATCGCCGCCCTGCACGGCCATGTCACTTCTCCGGTTCGGGTCAGGACTTCCGGCGGCGATGTTTTGACCATTCATTTTTCCCTGATCGAACTGGACGGGCCTCCGGTGGCGGTTGATAAGGAATCGCGGCATGAGCAGCGGATCGCCGAGGTTTTTCTGGAAGGTCCGGCCAACTTTATCTATGATGGAATTCTTAACGAAGAGGCCCTTTGAGAGACGTTTTTCTCAGGTTTTTTTTGGGGTTTTTATTTGCTTTTTACCGGCCGGTCCCGTAAGAATGGCAGGGGAAAGGCAAGAAGCTTCTTGCCGTGCACAGCTTTTATATGGATAATTTAATTCGTCGATTTTGCGAAAATGTTTTGTGATGGTCATTGCGAGGCGCGAATTAACCCGGTAACTCCGTACCTTCATCTAATAACTGATCAAATTTGCCGATATAGCGATTTATTTTTTTATAAAATCAGGAGGATATTATGACCCGGTTCAAAGGCGCCTTCGTTGCCATCGTGACTCCGTTCACCGACGCTAAGCTTGACGAACAGGAACTGATCGACCTTATCGAGTTCCAGATAGCCGGCGGTACCCACGGCATCGTGCCCTGCGGCACCACCGGCGAGTCCGCCACCATGAGCCATGAGGAACATCACCGGGTGGTCGAGCTGACCATCAAAACGGTAAACGGCCGGGTGCCGGTCGTGGCCGGCAGCGGCTCGAACTCCACCTCCGAGTCCATCGCCCTGACCAGACATGCCAGGGAGGCCGGGGCGGACGGAGCCCTGGTTATTACCCCTTACTACAACAAGCCCTCCCAGGAGGGGCTCTACCGCCATTTTAAGGCGGTGGCCGAAGCGGTCGATATCCCGATCATCCTGTACAACGTGCCGAGCCGGACCGGGGTCAACATGCTGCCGGCGACGGTGGCCCGCTGTGCCCGGATCCCCAATATTGTCGGGATCAAGGAGGCCACCGGCGACCTGAACCAGGTCAGCGAGGTGATCCGTCTCTGTCCGGACGGCTTCACGGTTCTCTCCGGCGACGACTTTACCGCGCTGGCCACCGTCGCCATCGGCGGCAAGGGGGTGATCTCGGTTACCTCGAACGTGGCGCCCGCCGATATGGCGAAAATGATGGAGGCCGCCCTGGCCGACGACATGGTCAAGGCCAGGGAGCTGCACTACAAGCTGTTCCCCCTGATCCAGGCGATGTTCATCGATACCAATCCGGTCCCCGCCAAGACCACCCTGGCCCTGATGGGCAAGATCAAGGGCGCCAATCCGCGCATGCCGATCTGCGAGATGTCCGCCGAGACCTTTGAAAAAATGAAGCAGGTGATCAGCGCCTACGGCCTGATTTGAGCAGGATGGTAGGGCTGTCGGATTGTAACCGTTCACCGGGGCGGTCACCAAAGTACCCAAAACCGCCGGGCTGTAACCCTTCAGCAGTGGTGCAGATTTGGGCAAGCGGACCGGCGCCGCGTACCTCGTGTACGTAAGCCGGGCCGATCGTCCGAAGATGTGGTGCTGCTGAACGGTTACGTCGGATTGAATAACGGAAATTCAAAGGAGTAATCATGATCAAAGTTATCGTGGCCGGGGCCGCCGGCCGCATGGGCCGGCGGATAACCTATATGGTTGAGCAGCATCCGGACCTGGAGCTGGCCGGCGGTTTTGAGCAGGAGGGCAACCCGGAGATCGGCAAGGACCTCGGCGAACTGGCCGGAATCGGCAAACTCGGGGTGAACCTCTCGGCGGGACTGGCCGGGGTGATCGGTGAGGGCGAGGTAATCATCGATTTCACCTTCCATGAGTCCACCATGAAATTCGCCCGTCTGGCCGCCGAACACAAGAAAGCCATGGTTATCGGCACCACCGGCCTGAGCCCGGAAAACCTGGCCGAACTGAAAAGCCTGGCCGCGAATTTCCCCTGCGTGCAGGCGCCCAACATGGCGGTCGGGGTTAACGTCCTCTTCAAGGTGGCCCGGAAGATGGCCGCCATCCTCGGCGATGATTATGATATTGAGATCGTCGAGGCTCATCACCGTATGAAAAAAGACGCCCCCAGCGGCACCGCCCTGAAACTCGGCGAAATGGTCGCCGAGGGGGTCAACCGCGATCTGGCCAAGGTCGGAGTCTATGAACGGCACGGCATCATCGGTGAGCGGACCGATCAGGAGATCGGCATCCAGACGATCCGGGCCGGGGACATCGTCGGCGAACACACCGTCTATTTCGCCGGAGCCGGCGAACGTCTTGAGATCACCCACCGAGCTCACAGCCGGGACAACTTCGCCAAGGGCGCCACCCTGGCCGCCGCCTGGGTGACCGGCCGGGCAAACGGGATCTACTCGATGTTCGATGTGCTTGGTCTTCAGGATCTTTAAAAA
>JARGFN010000188.1 GCA_029210665.1 Desulfobulbales bacterium | reverse complement strand
CAGATGCACCGTTATCGGGCGCCCCGCAGGGCGGCGGGGTGAACCATGGCAATCCAGGGGAAAACAATTATCTGAAGCAATTACAAATGGATAAAGTGAAATTCCTCACAAACCCGTCACGGATTCAGGAAATCACTCTTCGATCCTGTCCAGCAGTCCGGCAATCAGGAGCGGGATCATGATCTCGTGATGGCCGATAACGTTAAAGCCGCGGCCGTGGCCGGCGGTGGGCCGGTTGACCACATTGGTCATGGTCCGGTAGTGCCTGATAAAATCGAAGTTGGCCGTGGTGAAATTTTCCACCTTATGGCCGAGGTTGCGGACCGCGGTCAGGGCCTTCAGAAAGACCTCCGGCATCAATACCGCCGAACCGAAGTTAAGATAAGCACCTCCTTCCAACTCGGCAATCTGGCCGCAGAACAACCTGAAATCGAGATGGCTGGTCTTGCCGATATTGGCCCCGTTGGCGGTCGGATGGATATGGACGATATCGGTACCGATCGCCACATGGATGGTGACCGGGATGCCCAACTTCCTGGCCGAGGCCAGGAGGCTTGAGTCGTTGTAGGGAAATTGCCGGTCCAGAAGATACTCGCCGATCGCCTCGCCCATGCCCTGGTCCGCTTCGGCCCCGAGGCGGATCGCCTCATTGACCGCCTCGCCGGTTTCCCTGGCGGCGCCGAATTCCCCCGCCCCCAGGACCTGATCGACATCCTCCGAGGTCCGGCCGACCATGGCGATCTCGGTATCGTGAACGATGCCGGCGCCGTTCAAGGCGAGACCGGTGATCACTCCCCGCTTCATCAGATCGATCAGCAAAGGGTTCAGACCGACCTTGATGACATGGGCGCCCATACCGACGATTATCGGTTTTTTCCGTTCGTGACTTACGGCCAGGCGTTCGATCAGTTCCGGAAAATCCCGACCGAGCAGCTGATCCGGCAGGGAGGCCAGGAAATCCACTATGGTGGCGCCCCGGCCCAGGGGTTTGGCGAAATTGTCCACCGTCACCTTGCTGAACCGGTCATGGACCGAATAGGTATTGAGTTTGCCGAAATCAAGAAGTTTCGGGGTCATCGAGCTTCTCCGAAGAGGATGTCGTCGACCATCCAGCACAACAGGTGTTCGACCCAGAGATGGGCTTCCTGGATATGCGGGGTGATCTCGGAAGGCACGTTCAGAACGACCTCGGCCATGCCGGCCAGTCTGCCGCCGCTGCCGCCGGTCAGAACCGCGGTGTGCATCCCGGCGCCGGCCGCGAACTCGATGGCCTTGATCACATTGGGGGAATTGCCGCTGGTCGAGATGCCCAGGACGAGATCGCCTTTTTTACCCAGGGCCATGACCTGTTTGAGGAAGATATCGTCAAAGGAGAAATCGTTGCCGATACTGGTTATATTCGAGGTGTCGGTGGTCAGGGCGATGGCCGCCAGTGGCGGGCGGTCGATCATAAAGCGGTTAACGAATTCGGCCGCCATATGCTGGGCGTCGGCGGCACTGCCGCCGTTGCCGAAAATCAAAAGCTTGTTGCCGTTTTTGATGATTTCGGCAATAAGTTCGGCAAGTCGGATGATTTCGTCGCCGTGGGTCTCGAACAATTTCTCCTTGGCGGAAATCGAGTTCCGGAGATTGCCGGCTATAAATTCTTTCATGTAGGGTTCGCCGTTAATGAGGTTATTAAAAAGATCGCTAAACTTATTACAGGCGGCAATCTTTGTCAATAAATGGCGTGATCCGCAACGGGAAGGCTCGATATTGAAGAAACGGTTGCGCCCGCTTATCGCAACGCTCGCCATCCTGCTCATCGTACCCGGCAATCCCCTGCAAGCCCTGGCCGGGGAGGATATATCCGCACACCCGGAACTGGATCGCTTAGTTAATAACGGCGCTTACGGCCTCACCGGAGACGACACCCTGGCGGCCGCGGCCAATCTCGACAAACCCCTGGTTCCGGCCAGCATTATCAAACTGCTCACCGCGCTGGCCGCCTTCGATAGCCTGGGCAAGGATTTCCGGTTCAAGACCGAATTTTACACCGATGACGGCGACAATCTCTACATCAAGGGCTACGGCGATCCTTTCCTGATTTCTGAAGAGGTGGAACGGATCATGGCGGAACTTAAAAAGTCGGGGCGCCGGACCATCAACGCCATCTACCTCGATCAAAGCAGCTATCGCTTGCAGTCACGAGCCGACGGCATCGGCAACAGCCTGAACCCTTACGATGTCGCCTCCTCACCCCTGGCCGTCAATTTCAACACGATCAATGTCACAGTCGACCAAAACGGCGCCGTCCATTCCGGCGAGCCCCAGACTCCGCTGCTGCCGATGATGAAAAGGGTCGCCGAAAACCTGGGGCCGGGAGAATACCGGATCAATGTCTCCCTGAACCGATCCGATTCGATGCTGCTGGCCGGCCAGCTGTTCAGGAGTTTCCAGCGCAAAGCCGGCATGGATGGAAACGGGGTGATCGCTTTCGGTAAGGCGCCGGACGGCAAGCCCTTTTACACCCATTATTCGAGCAAAACCCTGAACGAGTTAATTGCCGGGTTGATGCGCTACTCGAATAATTTTATCGCCAACCAGATATTCCTGCGGCTCGGGGCGGAGAGTTACGGATATCCGGCCACCTGGGAGAAGGGCCGGAAGGCAATCCGTGAATTTATCGAAAAAGACCCGCAACTTGCCGCGGCCGCGATCACGGTTACCGAAGGTTCCGGGATCTCCAGGGAAAACCGCTTAACCGTCCGCGCCATGCTGCGCATCCTCGAACTGTTCAAGCCCCATGCCCGCCTGCTCCCCGGAAAAGACGGCGTCCTCCTGAAATCCGGCACCCTGACCGGGGTCTATTCCTACGCCGGTTATCTGGACAACCACGGCAAGCCGGCTGGCTTCGCGATTATTCTCAACCAGAACCGCAACACCAGGGACGAGATCCTGAAAATTCTCCGGGACATCGCCGAGTCAACGGATAGGACAGTGAGGAGTGAGGGGTTAGGGGTGAGGAGTGAGGAAAAAAACAGAGATGAAAAGCCCTTTCCCTTCCCTCCCCACTCCCTCACTTCTCACTGTCGTTAAGCTTGCATCTTGTCGCTTGAAGCTTGCAGCTGTCGTTACCCCTCACTCCTCACTCCTCACTGCCGTTACCCCTGACCCCTCACTGTCCTTACCCCTAACCCCTCACTCCTAACCCCACACTGTCATGCAACGGAAACGAAACCGGGCAGCGCACCGCGGTCCCCGCCTTGTTCCTGAACAGCAGATAGCCGTTTTCCACCCCGAACAGGAAGAGATCCCGGGTGATCGCCACATCCTTGGTGCAGTACTCGATAATCTTGTCGATCCGCCCCTCCTTGTACCACTGCAGGGCCATCAGGCCGTCCGCCGTCTTTTTCACCTGCAGGGTCTGGCCGGCCAGGCCGTCGAGACTGATCCGGTAACCGAGACGGTTCTTGACCTCCTCCAGGATATCGAGGGTGGGCAGCGTCGCCAGATCGAAAGAGGTATAGGCCGAGAGCACCGAATTATCGAACCGCTTGTTGTTGAAGCCGATCACCAGATCGAGTTCCTGGAGGCGTTCGATAAATTCATCGATCTCATCGTCCCGATAGACGAAATAGCGGTCCGGCCCGGAATCGTACAGGACCACGATGCTGATCCCCATCCGTTCGGCCCGGTGCCAGCCGCCGACCTCGGCCGCCGACCTTCTGGTCTCCACGTCGAATACCCCGTAGCGCCGGACGGCGGCGGCCGGTTTTTTTTCCGGCTCGGCCGGACCGGCGGCGGCAGGCAGCGGCAGCCGTGCCATGGAGAGTTCCTCCCCGACCAGCCAGGACAACAGGCAAAGCGCCGCCTCCTTGTCGATGGGCCGGTTGCCGGAGCCGCATTTCGGGGAATGG
>JARGFN010000187.1 GCA_029210665.1 Desulfobulbales bacterium | reverse complement strand
TACCCGCAGGGCATAAGTTTCGTGCGAGCAGACAAGCTGCTCAACTCAGCTTTATTCGTCCGTGGTTATGTAAAATAATTGTTTTTCACTTTTAGTCGCCTCGATTCATCCCGCCGCTCCGCGGGCCGAACTTGTCGAAGTGCGTTCCAGTAATCCATGGCGCTCCAGGCAGCGGTTGACCACTGCCGGAAAACCTGCTAATCTCGATCGTTTCAGTATCGGCAAAGGATTTTACAGGTTATGATATTCCAGAACGATCCATATCTTCTCGAATTGCGGGAACTGCTCGACAGCAATGAAGACAGAACCCTGTCGCCGCTGGCGACCAGAAGCCGGGCCGCCCTGCGCCGGCATCCGGAAGAAAAGACCGGCCACCGGCAATCATTTTCGGTGGACACCGACCGCATCCTGAATTCCCGGGCCTACACCCGCTATATCGATAAAACCCAGGTCTTCTACATGATCGCCAATGATCATATCACCCACCGGGTTCTCCATGTCCAGCTGGTTTCGAAGATTGCCCGAACCATCGGCCGCTTTATGGGGCTCAATGAGGACCTGATCGAGGCCATCGCCCTGGGGCACGATATCGGCCATCCCCCCTTCGGTCACGACGGGGAAAAGCTGTTGTCGGAATTGTGCCTGGAGCAGGGTCTCCCCCCCTTTCATCACAACGTTCAGTCGGCCCTCTATCTCGACCGGATCGAAAGGGAGGGACGCGGCTGGAACCTGACCCTCCAGACCCTGGACGGAATCCTCTTCCATGACGGCGAAGTGCACTGCGAGGAGCTGCACCCTTTCAGGGCGCGCGATTTTGCCAGGTTCGACGCCGCGCTCGATCAGCGGGCCGACAACCTGCCGATCGAGCAGACCATGCCGATGACCCTGGAGGGTTGTCTGGTCAGGTTCTGTGATACCATCGGTTATATCGGTCGGGATATCGAGGACGCCATCGAACTGAACCTGATTCGCCGGGAGGAGCTGCCGCCGGAATGCACCGAGATCCTGGGCAATACCAATGGCACCATGGTCTACCGGCTGGTGGTCGATCTGATTAAAAACGGCTGTTCGGATGATCGGATCTTCTTCAGTCCCGATATTGCCGCAACCCTGGGCAAGTTGAAAAAATTCAATTATGAGCGAATCTATCTCAACTCTGTTATAAAAAGGGGCTTTGACGATATCCGGAACTGTTACCGGACCCTTTTCGGCAGCTATCTCGACGATCTGCACGCTGACCGGCGCCGCTCGGTGATTTTTATCGAGTTTCTGGACCGGATGGACAAATATTATCTCGACGCCAATCCCCCGGCGGCAATGGTCAGGGATTTTATTGCCGGGATGACCGATGATTATTTTATGGCGCAGGCCGCTTTGGCGGGGTGTCGCGTCCCCGTGAAGCAGGTGGGGCCACTGGTTGACTGATTTTGCGGAATAAAGAAAAAATATCGCTGGCCGGCAAGATGCTGGACACCACGAGTCTCAACCTCTCCTTTATGGGCCGGCTCAAGAAGTTCATGCCCGGCGAAAATTCCCTGATGGTGATCATCGCCTCGATGATCGGCCTGGCCGCCGGCCTGGCCAATATCGTCTTCCGGACCGTTACCGAATTCGTCCATGAGATGATCTTTGTCCCCGGCGAAACCCTGGTCAGCCAGGGCGGCTGGTATGTCCTCCTTCTGCCCCTGATCCCCATGACCGGCATGGTGTTGCTCATCCCCCTCTCCCTGCTGTTCCCCGGCAAGGTCAATGGTTACGGTTTCACCAAATTTCTGAAAAAGGTCAATCTGGAAGGCGGGGTGATCAAATTCCGCAATGTGATCATCAAAATCGTCTCCACCGCCCTTACCATCGGCACCGGCGGCTCGGCCGGAGTCGAGGGGCCGATTGCCCAGGTCGGCGGTGCCCTGGGGTCCCAGGTCGGCCAGTTCTTCCGGGTCTCCGGGGTCAGGATGAAGGTCTATGTCGCGGCCGGTTGCGCCGGCGGGGTGGGGGCCATGTTCAACGCCCCGATCGCCGGGGTGTTCTTTGCCGCCGAGATCGTGCTCCTCGGCACCTACGAGATCTCCTCCTTTTCGGCCCTGGTGATCTCCTCGGCCATGGCTACCGTGGTCTCCCGGGCATACTACGGCGAATCGCCCGCCTTTCCGATCCCCGATTATCATCTGATCAACCCGATGGTCGAGATCCCCCTCTATATCCTGATGGGGATCGTCATCGGTATAATCGCCGTCTTCCATATCCGGATCTTTTACGCGATCCGCGACCGTTTTGCCGGGCTCAACCTCCATCCCCAGCTGAAACCGATCCTCGGGGCCTTTCTGGTCGGCTCTATCGGCATCTTCTTTCCGCAGGTGATGGGCGACGGCTACCACTACATCGAAAAGGTCCTGGACGGCCACGGCCTGGTCAGTGTGATGCTGGCCCTGATTATAATGAAGATCGTCGCCACCGCCATAACCCTTGGTGCCGGCGGTGCCGGCGGGGTCTTCGCGCCCGCTCTTTTTATCGGCGCGGTGATTGGCGGCGCCTTCGGCGGAGTCGCCCACGGCCTGCTGCCGGAAATGACCGCCAATCCCGGCGCCTATGCCGCGGTGGGAATCGGGGCCTTCCTGGCGGCCTCGACCCACGCTCCGGTCACCGCGATTTTCCTGCTCTTCGAGATGACAGGCAACTATCTGATCATCATTCCGATCATGCTCACCAGTATTATCGGCACCGTCGTCGCCTCCAGGCTCAACCCGGACTCCATCGATACCGTCGATTTCAGCCGGGAAGGCATCGATATTCACGAAGGCATGGAAATGGCGATCATGAAATCGATCAAGGTCGGGGCGGTGGTCAGCGAGGATGTCGATTTTATCAGCGAAAAGGCCAATATCAATCAACTCCTCGCCATCTTCAGAATGGCCGAGCACGGCTTTTATTTCCCGGTCATCGATGAAACCGGCAGGATGACCGGGATTATTTCCATGCAGGATGTCAAATGGCTCCTCCATGACGAAACCCAGCGCCTGGAATCCACGGTCGGCGAGGTCTGTTCCCGCAAGGTCCTGGTCCTGACTCCGGATGAAAATCTCTACACCGCCATTTCCCTCTTCGACATGAAGGGGATCGAGGAAATCCCGGTAGTCGAGTCCACCGACAACCGCTGGGTTGTCGGGATGCTCAGAAGGCGCGACGTTATCGCCCGCTATAACCGCGAGTTGCTGAGCCGCGGGATCAGCGAAAGAAAGGGCGGACCGGTTTAGACCACCCGGATAAATTGCCCCGGCGGCAAGAGGGTGTCCCGATCTCCTAGTTCTATATTCTGTCCCCGGAACCCTCGCGGATGAGCAGCGGGAAGCCTGATCAATTCGGATGGATGGCGGCAATGGTCGACCTTGAAATGAGTGTATCGAGGCCGTGCTGCTCATCCGGGCCGATGGCTGCGCGGAGCGGAGCCATCGTTAAGCTCACTTGCCGCAAGGGAACTCAGCGTTTGCAGCAAGCCCCGTAAACACAAAAGGGGCAACAGGCAATAAGCCCGCGCCCCTTGCGGTCAATGTGCAGCGCCTGGTTCGCCATTCTTTCATTTCATTGATGTGATGCCATGTATTCAGTAACTGCTTGCGTCAAAAGGCCTGAGCGGGTTTCTCCATGTTTCTTTGCATAATAATCGATTGAATTAAGAATTCTCTCAGGGATGGTGACATTAACTCGCTTTGATTTAAGTGATAGTTTGCTTAAATCCACATCAACGAGGGCCCACACACCATCCTTGTAACCTGAATTTTCTTTATGTTTTTCAATGTCTGTTGCCACAGGGATAGGTTCGGAATCGAGTAAAATTCCTTCGATATGGCATTCTGCTGCCTCCTGGGCATTGATTATTGCCTCCTCTATAGTGTCTCCAGCGGAGAAACAGCCCGGAAGATCCGGAAAGGTAACTCCGTAATCCGATGTTTCGTCTTTATGAATTACAATTGGGTATCTCATGTTTTCACCTCCATTCCCAACCGGCTTGCTTGAAGATATTTCGG
>JARGFN010000186.1 GCA_029210665.1 Desulfobulbales bacterium | reverse complement strand
CGGGGTGAATCGAGGCGACTCAGTGAAAAGACCATTATTTTACGTAACAACAAACTGATAAAGCAAAATCCCCCGCTAAGCCGTCACGGATTCAGGGTTATGACCACAAAGAACCAACCCGATAACCATATAAAAAGAGGTATACCGATGAGACTCTTCCTTGGGACCATATTGTTCATTCTGATGGGCGCCGGAAATATTCATGCCGAGATGGTGGCGGTTGCCAAAAATCTGGCCGACATACGGAGTTCACCATCGGAAGTCGTCTCAACCATTCTTTTCCAGGTACCGCGATATTATCCCCTGTCAAGCATGGAAAGCCGGGACAATTTCCTCAAGGTTACCGATTATCTGGGCAATAGCGGCTGGATCAGAAAGGACAGTGTCGATGATACCAGAACGGTTGTGGTCAACATTGCCGGCAGAGCCAATGTTCGCTCGGGTCCCGGCGATGGCAACCGGATCGTTTTCAAGGCCCACGACGGCGTCTGTTTTAAAGTGCTGGCCGAAAAGGACGACTGGTTGCAGGTGGAACACGAAACCGGGGTGACGGGCTGGATATTCAAGGGTCTGGTCTGGGGTAATTGAAAAAATTCTTCAGCATCCCTAAATCCGGCGCGGTCCAGGTATACCAGTAGTTGCCAACGCCTTTACTACTTGCCAAGACCCTTAGTCCGGGATTAAGATCCGCGGCATGAAACAGCGACTTACCTTGCAATGCGTAATTGCCGGATCGGAAAACAGCCGCCCGCTGCTTGACCTGTTGACCACCCGTTTCCCCTATCAAGACCGCGAGTCTTGGAGGGCGGCCATCGGCGCGGGCCTGGTTCAGGTAAACGGCCAAAGCGCCTGCCATGACCAACCGCTCCGGGCCGGCGACAACCTGACCTACCACGCCGTCAATCACCGGGAACCGCCGGTAGCGACCGATGTTGAAATAATCCTCGAAAGCCGGGACCTCCTGCTGGTCGGCAAGCCGGCCGGAACTCCAGTCAGCCGGACCGGACTGATCATTCATAACACCCTGGTTAACATTCTGCGCCGGCGCTATGAGCAGGATATCCATCTGCTCCACCGCCTGGATCGGGAAACCAGCGGGGTGCTGCTCTGCGCCCGAAGTAAAAATTCCTGCCGCGCCCACCAAAAAAATCTGAAGAGCATTATTACCGGCAAATATTATCTGGCCGTGGTCCGAGGGCAAATCGACCTGCCTGCTATCGAAGTTGACCAGCCCCTGGCCACCCGGGACGACAGCCCGGTCCGGTGCCGGATGTGGAGCGCGGCACACGGGCAACCAAGCCGGACCATCTTTCGGACGATAGCCGTAACGGCGAATCAAACCCTGCTCCTCGCCGAATTGCTCACCGGCCGGAAACATCAGATCCGCGCCCATCTCGCCCATCTCGGCCACCCGCTGATCGGCGATAAAATTTACGACCATGGCGGCAAGTATTATCTGAAAAGACTCACCGAAGAACTGTCCGAAGCGGATTACCGCGAACTGGGCGCCCGCAACCACACCCTGCACGCCTGGGCGGTCAGGCTGCAATTAGGGGGCCGCCCTTCGGAACTCCGCTTTTCCGAAATCTTTTCCGCTGATATGGAAAGGCGCCTCGAAGACTTTCCCAACTGGCGGGCAAAGGCTGAAAAGATGCTGCCATCTTGAAAAACCAGCGAACTAACGGGCGATTGATCCGCCGCGCGATCGCTCGTCACCGGTTGATATAATCCATCAACATCTTTTGCGCCTCCGGCGAGTTCCACTGACGAGGACCGAGATACTTTTGCCGGAGGAGCCCCTCTTTATCGATAATGTAGGTTTCGGGCACTCCCGTTATCCCGTAGGCTTTGCCGGCCTCCGAACCCGGGTCGATCAGGATCGGGAATTCAAAACCGTTTTTTTCGGCAAAGACTTCGGCCAGGGCCGGATCATCGTTGCTTAGAATCGTCACCATCTTGAAACGATCCTTCGGCATGGTCTCGTACAACTCCTGCATTGACGGCATCTCCTCACGGCAGGGGGGACACCAGGTCGCCCAGAAGTTGATAAAAACCACCTGCCCCGCGAGTTCGGACAACCGCCAGATATTGCCCTCGATATCCTCCAGTTCAAAAGCGGGGGCGGGCTGCCCCCACCGCGCCGCCGCCCCCCCCGATCCTCCCAGGGAGGAAGCGGTTTCTCCCCCTTCTGTACCCCGGGACGAATTATCATCCCGGGAACAACCGCCGCCGACCGCGACCGCGAACAGCACCAGCACGACCGCGATACTCCATGACGAATATTTGCCTTTCCGAACTTTCAACATTTTTATCGCCCTCCATCATGTTTGACTCAAATCAATTTACCAACGCCTGTTTTATGCGATAATAACTATAAATACAACTTACCGGGAGGTATGGAATGACTGGATATCAAAGATGGGACGACTTTCTGATCGCCGAGCATGAGATGATCGAGCGGGCCATGTCGGTCTTGAAAAACAATCTGGATAAAATCGAGCGCTCCGGCCACGATCCCATGCAGATGCAGCGGGCAATCGATTTTCTCCTCGAATTCGGTGACAAAGTCCATAATCGGAAGGAAGAGGGATTCCTTTTCCCGCTCATGCAGGAAAGGGGAGTACCGATCGAGGGCGGCCCCCTCGGGGTAATGCTCATGGAACACGATGCGGAGCGGCGGTTGCTCCAGAACATGACCGCCAGGATTGACACCCTCGCCGAGGCCGGTCCGGAAGTGCTCAAAAAATTCAAGCGGGAAGGGCTTGAATATCTGGTGATCCGGGCCGAGCATATCTGGAAGGAAAACGACATCCTCTATCCGATGGCCCGCAAGGTGATGCAGGAAGGCGACGGCGAGAAGATGTTGACCGAATTCAACCGGCTCAATCAGGAAACCTACGGCGCCACGGCCTGGGAAAAATTTTCCGGAATGGTCGGCGAGGTCGAAGGCGGCGGCAAAAATCGGACCTCACTGATCAAGGGGCTTTCCTATGAACAGCTGGACGCGATTATGGAAAGCCTGCCGTTTGAATTGACGTTCGTCGACGCCGATGACACCGTCGCCTACTTCAACCGGCTCGACAAAAAGAAGATCTTCCCCCGCACCCGCTCGGTAATCGGCCGAAAGGTGGATAAATGCCATCCCGAAAAAAGCCTCGACACGGTAAAGCGGATTGTCGAGGGCTTTAAAAACCGGAGCCTCGACAAGGCTGAATTCTGGATCAATTTTCGGGAGGATACGGTCTTGATCCGCTACTTCCCGGTCTATAACGATTCGGACCAATACATGGGAGTTCTTGAAGTCACCGAGGAAATCGGCTGGATCCGGAAACTGGAAGGCGAAAAGCGCCTGCTGGACCAGCCGACGAATCTGAGGGTGAGGGGTGAGGGGGCAGGGGTAAGGAGCAAGAAACCGGGAGCGGGAAGAACCGAGATAACTTGACCGGCAAGGCGATCACAGGTGGTGCGGATTCGTGCGAGCGCTTCTGTTTGCATAGCTGGGCTATGGCGACCAGGAGCGCTCGCGCGAAGATGCGGCGCCCGTGGTCGCTTTTACCCGTGGTCGCTTTTAATGGAGCTTATAGACCCGGTCGCCCTCGACGAAAACCTCGACGCCCTCCTCGAATTGGAGTTCGGCCAGTCTGGCGGCCACTTCATCCTCTTCCACGCCGAGGGCGGCCGCGATCTCGCCCAGATCGTAATAGGCCTGACCGTCATCGCCATAACCCCGGGGTTGGAGTTGGGGAAGATATTCGTTAAAGGCATGGCTTGAGGCCTGCTCAAGAATTTCCTTTATCCGCGGCGGACCGTAGAGTAACAACCACTTGACCGCCTCGGACCACACTTCGCCATCGACATTAGGGCTGGCCAGAACTTCCATGGCCATTCCCAGATTCCACTGTTCCTTGAATTCCATCATCCCGCTAAGTTAATCACCGGCAGGCGGCAAGACAAGTAATTACGGATTGGCGGGGACAAACCGCCCAGGGGCTGTCACGGTAAGCGATTACAGGGTGGTGGAGATGCAAGGCATCACCCTGCAATGTGTACT
>JARGFN010000185.1 GCA_029210665.1 Desulfobulbales bacterium | reverse complement strand
GTAAGCGATTACAGGGTGCCGCAGGTTGCGGCAAGCGGGACGGCGATGCGTACTTTTGTACGTGAGCCGGTCCGATCGCCGCAAGATGTGGCGCCCTGTGATCGCTTACCGGCCCTCCCGTTGCACCCAGAACCAGGCGTTGAGGCAACCAAGCGCCACCCCGATCACCAGACACATCAGGGTCCAGGAAAAACGGTCGGGCATAATTTTATCGAGCCAGACCCCGACGGCAATGCCCGCCAGGGTCGGAATGGCCACCGACCAACCCACCAGGCCGAACATGCCGAGACCGAACCAGATATCGCGGTCTTTCTCCCGCCGGGCCCGGATCTTGCGGGCCTCCTTGCCGCCGACCCGGTCGAGCAACTCGGACAACCGCTTTTCCTCGCTCTGCTCGCTTCTCTTTTCAGCCATATTTCTGCATATCGTAAAATTTTCTGATAAAGCCGGATTCGATTTTAGCGGAGGCCGCCCGGCTCATCTTTTCCTGTTCGTCAAGGGTCTGGAACCGTTCGGCAATCAACCTTTCCAGCTCGCCCAGATCTTCGCCCAGCACCCCGTCCCGGCTCGAAACCAGGACTTCGTCGCCCTGCTTGACCAATACGCCTTCATCAATGGCCAGATATCGTTCGGCTCCGGCCGCAGCCTGAACAAAGCTGAGAATGCCGGCAACCAGGGGCGCCACGCAATCGATGTGGCGGGGCAGCAGGCAAAAAGAGCCGTCCGCCGCCTCGGCCACGACCTTATCCACCTTTTCATCGACAAGGATGGCGGTGGGCAGCAGCACTTTCAGGCGCATCAGGACGCCTCCCCATCCTTTTCCTGTTTCTTACCGATCCCGACCTCGGAAATGGCCCCGATCATATAGAGGCTTTTCTCCGGAACCGCAGTGAACTCGTCGTTTAAGATCCGTTCGCACCCCTCCAGTACATCTTCAAGCTCGACGCTCTTGCCCTTGATTCCGGTGAACTGTTCGGTCACGTAAAAGGGCTGGGTAAAAAACCTTTCGAGGCGCCGGGCCTGCTGCACCGTGCGCCGGTCGTCGCGGGACAACTCCTCCATGCCGAGCATGGCGATAATATCCTTGAGCTCCTCGTAGTCGGCAAGAATCTTGCGGATGGCCTGGGCGAGATTATAATGGCGTTCCCCGACAATATGGGGAACCAGGATCTTGCTCGCCGACTGTAATGGATCGACCGCCGGGTAAAGCCCTTCGCTGGCCTTTTTCCTGGAGAGGACAATGGAGGCGGAAAGGTGGCCGAAGGTATGGACCGCGGCCGGATCGGTAAAATCGTCGGCCGGGACGTATACCGCCTGGACCGAGGTGATGCTGCCGGATTCGGTATTGCAGATCCGCTCCTCAAGTTCGGCCAATTCGGTTCCCAGGGTCGGCTGGTAGCCGAGCCGGGACGGGAGCTGGCCCAGAAGCCCCGACACCTCCATGCCCGCCTGGATAAACCGGAAGATATTGTCGATCAGCAAAAAGACATCCTGCTTGGCCGTATCCCGAAAGTACTCCGCCATGGTCAGGGCGGTATGGCCTACCCGGAACCGGGCGCCCGGCGGCTCGTTCATCTGGCCGAACACCATGACCGTGCTGTCCAGAACCCCGGCTTCCTTCATCTCCCGATAGAGCTCCTCGCCCTCGCGGCACCGTTCGCCGATCCCGCAAAACAGGCTGACCCCCTGATGTTCGCCGACCATGTTGTTGATCATTTCCATGATTACCACGGTCTTGCCGACCCCGGCCCCGCCGAAAAGCCCCGCCTTGCCGCCTCTTTCCAGGGGGGAAAGCAGGTCGATCACCTTGATGCCGGTATGGAAAACCTCCGAGCTCGCCGACTGTCTTGCCAGAGGGGGCGGCGACTGGTGAATGGAGCGCCGGGGCAGTCCCTCCAGCGGAGCCAGTTTGTCGATCGTTTCCCCGAATACATTGAAAACGCGGCCGAGGATCTCGCGACCCACCGGGGCCTGTAGAGTCTCGCCCGTATCGGTAACCACTGAGTCCAGACCGAGTCCCCGGGTAGGGGTAAGCGCAATGCCGCGCACCGTCCGCCGGTCGAGATGGATCAGGGTTTCGATAACGATTTCGTTGGCGACCCCGGTGCGCAGGGCATTGCGAATCGCCGGCAGGCCCGAATCAAAGACAACATCGACCACGCTGCCCCGAACCGCAACCACCCTGCCGCTGTTGTTTCTGGGTTTTCTAGAAATATTCGCTCTCCCGTTCTTAAAATGGCGGCTACGCCATGAGCATTTCAGATTTTGTAACCGCCCGCCGGGGCGGCCGGCGAAATTGCCCACGCAGCCGTCACGGCTTCAGGCTTTAAGATGCGCGGAGGAGGCCTGTGAGTCTACACTGGCGCTACACGAACAGGCCGCTGACAAAGCGGAGTCGGTGCCGCAGACGTTTAGCAATTTTCATCCCGGCCCCGGCGCATGGTTGCCGGCCGTTCCGCAAGCCACCGCTTTCGCCTCGGTTACAAAAGCATACACCGGCCGCGCCGAAAATAGTAAGAAGATATTAACTCAACTTTCCGACTTGTGTTATCATTTTGAGGTTGCTGCCTTTAGCCGCCGCGCAGCACCGTTATTGCAAGTAAAGAACCCCGGGCCGAAAGTCACGGGTCGGAAGGGCTGATTTTAGGGAGTCGGCAAATACGAATATACCTGGATCGCGCCCGGATCCGCCGTTGCGAAACAACAGGACGTAACTTCCCGGTAAAATCAAGCGAAGGAGAACTTTCATCCATGGTAGTTCCCGACCTGATTTTCTCACTGTTCGTTGCCCTCGTCATCGGGGTTGTTTTCGCCGGCATCATTCTTCGCAAAGGCCCGCGGAGAGGTTTTTTCTGGTTTTTTCTGTTGATTTTCCTGGCGATATTCGCGGCCGGGATCTGGGGGAAACCCCTTGGCGCGCCCTTGTCCGCCGACAACTGGCTGCCTTTTGTCGCGGCCGGTGTTCTGATGGCCCTGCTGCTCACTTTCCTTGCCCCCCGATACCCCAAAGTGAAACGCGACGCCCAGCTCGACCGCGCAAGAACCATGGCGATACTGGACAAAATCGAACGCGACAAGAAAATAGCCGCCCTGGCCTACATCTCGTTGAGCCTGTTTTCCCGGGTCGCCATAATTGTGCTCGTCGCCGTGATAATCGCCAGATATTTGCTCTAAGGAAGGTGATACGATGGAAAAAAGTCCGCGCCCCCCTGTTCAGTTTCCACCGGACCAGCAAAGATTTTCGTGGATCCTCATATCCGTCTTCCTCTGGCTGTTCTTCATATCCCTCCTTAACTTTTACAACGCCGGCCGGAGCATGGTGGAACTTTCTTATACCGATTTCAAGGAAAAAGCGCGGGCCGGCGAGATAGTTTCGGTAACCATCAGGGGAAATCGACTTACCGGAACCTTTGCCGATAAAGGTCCCGCAAGCGACGAAAGGGGAAAACCTACCCACCGGTCCCTTTTCAAGACCGTTTTCCCCCCGATCGTGGACAATTCCCTCCTGGAGTTACTGGAGGAGCATGAGATAACCATCCACGCCGAGGAGGAAGAACGCTCCCTTTTCTGGAGTATCGTCATCTCAATGTTGCCCTGGCTGCTGATTATCGGTTTCTTCGTCTATACCAGCAGAAAGATGAGCGAACGCTTCCAGGGGGCCGACGGGCCGTTCAGTTTCGGGAAATCGAAGGCGAAGCTCTATACCAAATCAAAGATCGGCACCACCTTCAAGGATGTGGCCGGTCTCGATAACGCCAAACAGGAACTGATGGAGGTAGTCGATTTTCTGCGCTCGCCGGACAAATACCTGGCCCTGGGCGCCGAACTGCCGAAGGGCATCCTGCTGGTCGGGCCGCCGGGAGTCGGCAAAACCTTGCTGGTGCGGGCCACGGCCGGCGAGGCCGGGGTGACCTTTTACAGTATCAGCGGCAGCGAATTTATCGAAATGTTCGTCGGGGTCGGCGCCTCCCGCGCAGAATTCGGAGAATTCGAGAATTCACAGAATTCGGGGGACACCATATTTATCTATTACTTTTTCGGCCCCGGCTTTTGCTTCCTGAGT
>JARGFN010000184.1 GCA_029210665.1 Desulfobulbales bacterium | reverse complement strand
TCAGGTCCGCTTTTGACCTTTATGAATGTTTTTGAGGGTGAATTCGGGGTTCGGGGGACACTTTTCCCAGGGGTTCCAGAAACACCTTACTTAATTCCCCCGCACATCCTTCCCCCATAAATAGTCGTGCAGATCGAAATGGTCAGGGAATAGACTGGCGGTAGTCGGATTAATCGCGAACTTGATTTGTGTTATGAGGGTCGAGAGAGCAGTTTTCGGCAGGAGGTTTCAAGTGGTTCGACTTTGTTTTCAACAATATCCCAGATTATCGGCAGGGTAACTCCGAAATATTCGTGAGCTAGAATATTTCTCAGGCCGATGATTTTCCGCCACTCGATTTCGGAAGCGTTTGCGCGAAGTTCTTCCGGCAAGCGGCCGGCCGCTTCGCCGATAATCTCAAGGTTGCGCACCACCGCATCCTGGGTTTTACTGTCCTCGGCAAACCGTGAATAATCGTAGCCGCTCGTGTAAACCCTAATTCTGGCTATGGCCTCCAGTATATCTTCGAGATATAGGAGGGGGTCCCTAGGCATAGAGTGCCTCTCGCTCGATAATCGGCTTCAGCCTGGGTTTTACCGCGTCGGCCATGACAAGGTCCACCGGCCGTTGTAGAGTATTTTCAAGATGAAATTTGAGATCCATGTAGTGGTCGAAGGTTGGCTCGGATAACTCGACGATTATATCCACATCACTATCGGGACGGGCCTCGCCTCTGGCGAAAGAACCGAAGACCCCGATCCTTGTCACGCTGAAACGTTCCCTCAGTTCCGTGCACATTTCTGCTATTTCCTTGACCACATCTCCAGCGGTTGGTTGCATACTGCCATCCTTCAAGTCTTGCCATTCCTGTTTGCTGAAAATTTCTTATCTATCATAATCCCTTAAACTAACATTACATTTTTTAGGAGCATTCTTCCATTTTTAATCATCAAAAGGTCAAAAAGCGAAGAGAATATCGGTAATGACCGTAGAGGGGAATTCGAATGTCATCTTCAGGCTCCGTTCAGTATTTTTGGGCAAGTTCCGGGTACTTTCGTAACAATTGCGACGCTTTATCGCAGATGCCGATAACAATCTTTTGGGTCACTGTAGGGTTTTCAAGAGCGATATACGGAAAGTCGGGTACATGTTCAGATTATAAGTTTTGTCATTCAACGTGCAAGTTGTTCTTTCTTCAGTAACATTTCACTCCAGCTCGGAGAGCCTGGCCAGGCCATCCTCGATCTTTGCCAGGGTGGCCTTCAGGGTGTTCTGCTTTTCCTTTTCCTTAGCCACCACATCCTCGGGAGCGTTGGCCAGGAACTTCTCGTTGGCAAGCTTGCCCTCGACCTGCCGGAGGTTCTTGAGGAGCTTGTCCTTGTCGCGGTTCAGTTTGTCGGTCTCCTTTTCGACATCGACCAGCCCCTTCATCGGCACGAAGACTTCCAGGTCTTCATAGATGCCGATGGCGGAGCCCTTGGGCCGCTCGGCTTCGGGAAGGATGGACAGTTTTTCGGTCCGGGTCAGATTGCGAACGGTGGCCGATTCCTCTTCGAGAATATCCAGCTTGTGCCGATCCTGGCAGATTATGATCGCTTCGATTTCGGCGGAGGGATGGACCATCCTCTCGCTGCGGATATTCCTGATCGTGGAGACGACCCCCATCAGAAGCTCGGTCCGGCTTTCGGCGTTATCGTCTTCCCAGGCCGGGTTGGCCACCGGGTAGGGTTCACGCATGATCGACTTGCGCTGTCCCGGCAGTACGCTCCAGAGCTCTTCGCTGACGAAGGGGGTGAAGGGATGGATCAGCTTGACCACGGTTTCCAGGACCGTGAACAGCACCGCCCTGGCCTGGGCGGCGGCCGCCTGGTCGTCGCTGTAGAGGTCCGATTTGATCCACTCCAGGTACCAGTCGCAGAATTCATGCCAGACGAAATGATAGATCGCCGAGGTCGCCTCGTTGAAGTGGTAGCCGTCCAGGGCTGCCCTGACCGCGGTGACCGTATGGCTGGTCCGGCTCAAGATCCAGCGGTGGGGCAGGGCGAGTTCTGCGTAGTCGATATCCTTCAGGGCGGCGGGGTCGCAATCGCCGATATGCATCATCGAGAAGCGGGCCGCGTTCCAGATCTTGTTGATGAAATGGCGGTAGCCTTCGATCCGCTCCTCGTCGAGACGGATATCGCGGCCCTGGGCGGCAAAGGCGGCCAGGGTGAAGCGGAAGGCGTCGGTGCCGTAGTTGTCCATGACCTCCAGGGGATCGATGACGTTGCCGGTCGATTTCGACATCTTCTTGCCGTCCTTGTCACGGATCAGGGCGTGCAGATAGACATCCCGGAAGGGAACCTCATCCATGACGTGCAGTCCCATCATCATCATCCGGGCGATCCAGAAGAAGAGGATATCGAAGCTGGTGATCAGGACCGAGGTCGGATAAAAGGTGGCAAGCTCCGGGGTCTTGTCGGGCCAGCCCAGGGTGGAGAAGGGCCAGAGCGCCGAAGAGAACCAGGTGTCGAGGACATCGGTCTCCTGGTCGAGCCTGGTGGAGCCGCAGGCCGGGCATGAGCTCGGGTCTTCGATCTCGACGATAATCTGGCCGCAGTCCGCGCAGGTCCAGGCCGGAATCCGGTGCCCCCACCAGATCTGCCGGGAGATGCACCAGTCCCGGATGTTGTCCATCCAGTTGTAAAAGGTGTTGTACCAGGTCTTGGGCATCAGCCTGATCCGCTCGTCGCGGACCGCGGCCACTGCCTTATCGGCCAGGGGCTTGACCGAAACGAACCACTGCTCGGAGGTGATCGGCTCGACCACGGTGTGGCAGCGGTAGCAGTGGCCGACTCCGTGCTGGTAATCCTCGATCGATTCCAGGAAGCCCTGTTCCTTAAGATCGGCGACGATCTTTTTGCGGCATTCGAAGCGGTCCAGCCCGGCGTAAATGCCCGCCGCCTCGTTCATCACCCCGTGCTGATCCATGATCTTGATCAGTTCCAGGTTGTGGCGCTGGCCGATCTCGTAATCGTCCCGGTCGTGGGCCGGGGTAACTTTCAGGGCGCCGGTGCCGAATTCGCGCTGGACATGGTGGTCGTGGACGATCGGGATGATCCGCTCGGTCAGCGGCAGTTTGATTTCCTTCACCGAGAGGTCGTTGTAGCGTTCGTCGTCGGGGTGGACCGCCACCCCGGTGTCGCCGAGCATGGTCTCCGGCCTGGTGGTCGCCACCACCAGGTGGCCGCTGCCGTCGGCCAGGGGATAGCGGATATGGTAGAGCTTGCCGTTGGTCGGTTCGTGCTCCACCTCGTCGTCGGCCAGGGCCGTGTGGCAGCGCGGGCACCAGTTGACGATATAGTCGCCCTTGTAGATCAGCCCTTCCTTGTAGAGACGGACGAAGACCTGGCGCACCGCCTTCGACAGGCCCTCGTCCATGGTGAACCGTTCCCGGTCCCAGTCGCAGGAGCTGCCCAGCCGTTTCAGCTGGTTGATGATGGTGCCGCCCTTTTCCTCGCGCCACTGCCAGACCCGTTCGATGAATTTTTCCCGGCCCAGGTCGTGCCGCGATTTGCCCTCCTCGGCGAGCTGGCGCTCCACCACGTTCTGGGTGGCGATGCCGGCGTGGTCGGTGCCCGGCAACCAGAGGGTGTTGTAACCCTGCATCCGCTTGTAGCGGACCAGGATGTCCTGGAGGGTATTGTTC
Source organism: Desulfobulbales bacterium (assembly GCA_029210665.1). Lineage (GTDB taxonomy): Bacteria > Desulfobacterota > Desulfobulbia > Desulfobulbales > JAGXFP01 > JAGXFP01. The sequence goes on along the minus strand of JARGFN010000184.1, from coordinate 456 downwards.
AGGGCATGGCCGACATGGAGAACCCCGGTGACGTTGGGCGGCGGGATCACGATGCAGAAAGATTCCCGGTCGGGGTCCATGGTGGCCGCAAAACTCTTCTCCTTCTCCCAGACGGCGAGCCATCTTTCCTCGACCGCTTTGAATTTGTAGCCTTTGGCAAGTTCCGGTTTATTATACCCATCGGGCATAAGTTTCGTACGAGCAGACAAGCTGCTCAACTCAGCTTTATCGCTGCTGTTGTCGGATGTCATCCTACTTAACGCTCCATGGCTGGGGTAAGAATATATTGGTATAGGTCTCCAGGGCGTAATGATCGGTCATTCCGGCGATGAAGTCGCAGACCTTGCGGTCCCGGGTGGTCTCGGCGGCGTAGTCGATCGAATCGTCCAGATACTCGTCATGTTCCAGAAAATAGTAGTACAGTTCGCGGAGGACCTTCTGGCCCTTGATGAAATC
>JARGFN010000183.1 GCA_029210665.1 Desulfobulbales bacterium | reverse complement strand
TCTGACAGAAAAAAGGGAGGACCTCCCTGTTTAACCATGGCAATGGCGGCGGTGATCCGCTCACAGGCAATATGCCCGGCCAGCAAGACATTATCCCGGTGTTCCACAGGTTAATAACGCCAATTCTCATGTTTCACCGGCAAGCGGCTCAGGGCCTCTTTGTATACAGGCCACATGGGCATGAACCGATCCATCAGCGCGACAAAGCGGGCATTGTGGGTCTTCTCCACAAGGTGCGCCATCTCGTGGACCACGATGTACTCCAGACATTCCGTCGGTTTCTTGGCCAACTCCAGGTTCAGCCAGATCCGTGCGGCCTCGCGGTTACAGGTGCCCCAGCGGGTCCGCATTTTCTTGATGCCGAAATCCTTAACCCGGACATTCATGATCTTTTCCCACCTGTCGATCATTGCCGGTAATTCCGCCTTTAGCTGGTGGCGATACCATTCGTCCAGAATGGCCGGCATCTTCTCCCGGTCGGTTCCCCGGCGCACGTACAATGCGATATGGCTGTGCTTGAGTTCTACCCTGGGCGGGGCGTTGTGTTCCCTAATCTTGAGCAGGTAACGCCTGCCCTTGAAATAGTGACTCTCTTTCTCCAAAAACTCCCGTGGGGTTTCCCGTTCCTGGCTCTGCTGCCTGGCTTGTTGCTTTTTAATCCAGCCCAGTTTGGAAATGGCGAACACCCGGATGGTATCGAGATCCATTCTGAGGGGCGCCGAGATTCGTACCCTGCCGGTGGGGGGATAGACGCTCAGGTGAACGTTTTTGATCTCCTTTCGCACCACCTCCACGGCGATATCGCCTAGTTTAATCCGATCGACCATCAGTATTCCTGCTGCTGCTTGATGATCGGAAAGATCCGCTCGACTTCGGCCTCATCCTGAAGCACTTCATACAGCGCGGCCTTGATGGATTGTTCCCTGGTCTGCACCCCGCGCCAGCCGTCCGGCCGGGTACGCTTGACGGTTTGGTCAATCCTGATGGCCAGCTCCAGAGCGTCTTCTTTCAAGGAATTTGCCAAAGATCCGGGTGGTTCGGCCGTGGTCAGGCCGTCCCTCGGAAGCGTTTTTTGGCTGAGATTGTTATAGAGGGCGCGACGCCCCGGGGTGTTCAACTGCTTCGGGGTGTCCTCGGCCTGGCCCGCCTCGACCTGTCTGGCCAGGGCGGCGATCCGTTTCAGGTATTCCTCATATTCGATGGCCCGGGCCTTGCGGGCCGAGATAATCTCATCCAGCAGGGCCGACATCTTCTCGTAATAGGCCGGGTCGTTCAGGTGCTCCTTAACGATCTTGCTGCGGACATTGTTCTCGATGGTCTCCGCCACAGCTTCCCGGTTCCCCTTCAAGCCTTCCAACTGGTTGGCGATGGCGTTGGCGATTCCGGTTTTGACGATCAGCTCCAGGAGCCCCATGTCGTCAAAGGGTGAAATTTTCCTCGGTTCATCCGCTTCGATATAGGTATCGAGCAGATGCCGCATATCGGCCTCGTAGGGTTTCAGGTCGAGGGACTCGCCGCTGGCCTTGCGGATGATCTCGCGCACGTTCAGATAATGGTCGCGCCGCTCTTTGATGCGGCGGATGTCTCCCTCGCTGTAACCGGCTTTTTCCAACTCGTCGGCGATATTGGCGTAGGCCCGCACCAGGGCCACGGTCGCCTTGTAGAGCGCGGTTCGCTGCGGTTCCCGTTCCTTAAGGTCGGTGGGGATCTCGGTGTTGCCGCAGAAGTAATGAATATGTTCCAGTTCCCCCTTGGGCGGCTCCACCGGTTCGCAGAGCAGGGCCAGGGCCTCCAGGGCATTGTCGAGCCGTTCCCGCCCCTTTTTCAGGCGATCCTGCAGCAGCACCTCGGGCGCGGCCCCGTCGTCGCTGTGATCCAGCTCCGAGGTGTAGACGGCGATGGCGTTTTCCACCTTCTTGAACAGATCCTTGTAATCGACGATATAGCCGAAGTCCTTATCCTCGCCGTCCAGGCGGTTGGTGCGGCAGATCGCCTGGAACAGGCCGTGGTCCTGCATGGACTTGTCGATGTAGAGATAGGTGCAGGGCGGCGCGTCGAAGCCGGTCAAGAGCTTGTCCACCACGACCAGAAGCTTCATGTTGGCCGGTTCCTTGACGAACAGGTCCTTGGCCCATTCCTCATAGGTCTCGGTCGGGCTCATCCCCGGCCTGGTGTCGATATTCTTCAGCAATTCCGTGTAGATATTGTAGATGAACTGCTTGTCGGTTTCGGTGTTGGCGCCGATTTCTTCCCTGGTCACATCTCGCGCCAGCGGGTTGTAAGAGGTGACCACCGCGCACTTGCCCCGGAACGGGGTCTTCTGAAACAGGGTGAAATATTTAGTTGCCTCATAGATGCTTGACGCCACCAGGATAGCGTTGCCCCGTTCCCTGCTGAGGCGCGGCTTGACGCTGAAGTCGAAGATGATGTCGCTCACCACCCGGTCCATGCGCGACTTGGAGCTGAGCACCGTCTGCATGGTGCCCCATTTGCTCTTCAGTTCATCCCGCTGCCAGTCGTTCAACCCCTTGGTCTTGGCCTCGAACCACCGGTCGATCTTCTCCTCGGAGCCCAGGTGCTGGTCGATGTCCCGCGCCTCGTAGATCAGGTCGAGCACCACCTGATCCTCCACCGCCTCGCTGAATTTGTAGGTATGGATATAGCCGCCGAAGACCTCCAGGCTGGTTTGTTTGTCCTTCTTGAGCAGGGGCGTGCCGGTGAAACCGATGAAGACCGCATTGGGCATTATCGCCTTCATCACCCGGTGCAGCTTGCCGCTCTGGGTTCGATGGCATTCGTCCACAAAGACGAAAATCTCGCCCACCGTCGGGCTGGGCCGCGCTTCCAGTTCCTTGATAAAGGTGTCGAAATCGTCCACATCCTTGCGGCCGAACTTGTGGACCAGCGAACAGAGGAGCCGGGGCCTGGCCTGGCCGAGCTGGCTCAGCAGGTCGCGGCCGCTGCCGGTGCGCTGGATGGCCTCGCCCGCCTCGCTGAAAACCCGCTCGATCTGCTTGTCCAGCTCGTCGCGGTCGGTGACGATCACCACCCGACCCTTGGGTTTGTTCTCCAGGATCCACTTGGCCAAGAGCACCATGACGATGCTTTTGCCGCTGCCCTGGGTATGCCAGATAATGCCGCCCCGGTAGGCATCGACATGTCTCTGGGCACCCTTGATCCCGAAGTATTGGTGAACTCGCGGCAACTTCTTGACGCCGCCGTCGAAGAGGACGAAATCGTGGATCAGCTCAAGCAGCCGCTCCTTGCCGCACATCTTGAGCAGGTATTTATCCAGCTTGAAGCGGCGGTTGTCCTCCTCGTTCTCCTTCCAGTTCAGGAAATACTTTTCCTGCGTGCCAATGGTGCCGTAGCGCAGCCCCTCGGAGTCGTTGCCGGCAAGGATGAACTGCACGGTGCTGAAGAACCGTTCGTTGAACTCGGGCTGCTGGTTGGAGAGGTTCTGGCGGATGCCGTCGCCGATGGAGACTCGGCTGTTCTTCAGTTCGATGACGCCTACGGCGATGCCGTTCACATAGAGTACCAGGTCGGGCCGGCGCTCGCGGTTGCCCTTGAGGGTGACTTCCTCGGCGATGGCAAAGTGGTTCAGCTCCGGCGCCCGCCAGTTGACGAGGTGGACGGTTTCGGTGACTTGACCGGCCTCGATCTTCACCGGCGCCCCGTAGCGCAGCAGGTTGTAAACCGCCTGATTGTTGCCGTAGAGGGTGCGGCTGTGGTTGTCCGCCTCGCTCCGCAGTTTGTGCAGGGCGACGCCGATCTGGGCCGGGCGGTAACTGCTTTCGGTCAGGTAGGCGGTGAGCAGCCCTTCCTCGATATTGCTGTTACCGACCCGTTCGCTCCAGTCACCGAGATAGCGGTAGCCCAGTTCATCGCGAAACAGGGCGACGACCCGGTTCTGGGTGGCGCGTTCCGGCTGGCCGATACCGTTCATTTCAAGACCTCCCAATATCTACCCTTGGCCGGCCCGACATGCCGAATATTCCTGGCCGACTTGATTTTTGCTAAATTGACGCCGTCCGGACTGATGCCGATTTGAGCGGTCAGTTCCTTACGGGTGATTGTCGGCTTGGCTTTCAGCAGTGCGAGAATTTTTTCTTGGGTAGTTTCTTGGGCAGTTCTCGCAACTCCCTCCC
>JARGFN010000182.1 GCA_029210665.1 Desulfobulbales bacterium | reverse complement strand
GGAGCAGGGGTGGCACCAATTGACGGCGGCCCATCTCGATCCCGCCCCGGAAGTCGCCCTGGGCAGGGCTCTGGCCGGGAGCGGCCTGGTTAACGCGATGATGGATATCTCCGACGGCTTGGCCACGGATCTCGCCCACCTCTGCCGGGAGAGCGGCGTGGCGGCGGAAATCGATGGCGCATCGCTGCCGATCTCAGCACCGATGCGGGCTGCGGCCCGGGTTCTGGACTGCGACCCGGTGGCCTGGGCGATCGGCGGCGGCGAGGATTTTCGCCTGCTCTTTACGGTCCCGGCAGGTCGGGTCGAGAAGCTGGAGGCGCAAATCCGAACCGGACTCGACCGGGAGATTACCGCGATCGGCCGGATTGTAGAGGGAGAGGGGGTGAGCCTCCTCGCCGACGGCCGGCGCCGGGATATTACCGATCGCGGTTATGACCATTTCAATGTTTAAACTAGTCAGCCCATTTTCCCCGGCCGGCGATCAACCAGCGGCGATCGAGACCCTCTGCAAGGGCTTGCGGTCGGGGGCCCGGGAGCAGATTCTCCTCGGGGTCACCGGTTCCGGCAAAACCTTCACCATGGCCAAGGTGATCGCCGAGCTCGACCGCCCCGCCCTGATCCTCGCTCCCAACAAGACCCTGGCCGCCCAGCTCTATTCGGAGTTCAAGGAACTCTTCCCCGACAACGCGGTGGAATATTTCGTCAGCTACTACGACTACTACCAGCCCGAAGCCTACATCCCCCAGTCCGACACCTATATCGACAAGGATTCGGCGATCAACGACGCCATCGACAAGATGCGCCATTCCGCCACCCGTTCGCTCCTGACCCGGCGCGACGTGCTGATTGTGGCCTCGGTTTCCTGCATCTACGGCCTCGGTTCACCCGATGAGTACCAGAACATGCAGCTCCATCTCAAGGCCGGGACGGAGTACCCGGTCGAGGAGATCAAGCGGCGGTTGGTCTACCTGCTTTACGAGCGCAACGATATCTCATTTCACCGCGGCACCTTTCGGGTCCGCGGCGATGTGGTGGAGATCTTTCCGGCCTACGAGGAGGAGCGGGCCCTGCGGGTCGAGCTGTTCGGCGATACGGTGGAGGCGATCAGGGTGGTCGATCCCCTCCGCGGCGTGGTGCTCGAGGATCTGACCGAGACCACTGTCTTCGCCTCCAGTCATTTCGTTACCTCGAAGGAACGTTTGCAGGCCGCCATGACCACGATCAAGGCGGAGCTTATGGAGCGGCTCGCCTTTTTCGAATCGGAAAATCGTCTGGTCGAGGCCCAGCGCCTAAACCAGCGCACCGAGTTCGATCTGGAGATGATCGCCGAACTCGGCTACTGCAACGGCATCGAAAATTACAGCCGCCACCTGACCGGCCGCAAGCCCGGCGAGCCGCCGCCGACCCTGCTCGATTACTTTCCCGACGATTACCTGCTGTTTATCGACGAAAGCCATATCGCCGTGCCCCAGGTCAGGGGGATGTACCGGGGTGACCGCTCCCGCAAGCAGACCCTGGTCGAGTTCGGCTTCCGGCTGCCCTCCGCCCTCGACAACCGCCCCCTGCGCTTCGAGGAATTCGACCAACGCGTCAAACAGGTGGTCTACGTTTCGGCCACCCCGGGCGACCATGAATTCGAACATGCCGAAGGGAGGATCGTCGAACAGATCATCCGGCCCACCGGCCTCCTCGATCCCGAGGTGGAGGTGCGGCCCGCCACCTCCCAGGTCGATGACCTGCTTGAGGAGATTCGCCTCAGAACGGAGCGCAACGAGGCGGTGCTGGTCACCACTCTGACCAAGCGGATGGCCGAGGATCTCACCGGCTACTATGAAGATCTCGGCATCAGGGTGCGCTACATGCATTCCGATATCAAGACCCTGGAACGGATGGATCTGATCAGGGACCTGCGCCGCCTGGAGTACAACGTCCTGGTCGGCATCAACCTGCTCCGGGAAGGGCTGGACATCCCCGAGGTGTCCCTGGTGGCGATCCTCGATGCGGACAAGGAAGGTTTCCTGCGCAGCGAACGGTCGCTGATCCAGACCTGCGGCCGGGCGGCCCGGAATGTCGACGGCCGGGTGATCATGTACGCCGATACCATTACCGGCTCGATTGCCGCCACCATCGCCGAGACCAACCGGCGCCGGATCATCCAGAAGGATTATAACGAAAAGCACGGCATCACCCCGGCGACGATCAAGTCGAACATCAAGGACATCATGGCCACGGTCTACGAAAAGGATTATGTCGATCTGGAACCGCTTCTCGAAGCCGCCGAACCGGAGAGCGAATTTGCGAGCCTCGACCAGCTGCGGCGCAAGATCAATGAGACCGAAAAAGGCATGTACCGGGCCGCCGAGGCGCTGGATTTCGAGGAGGCGGCCCGGCTCCGCGACCTGGCCAGGGGACTGAAGGAAAAGGAGCTCCAATGGCTGTAAGAAAAAGGATCGGCCGGCGGGTGGTTCTGACCCTGGCGATCACCCTCTACAAAATTATCGCCAAGCTGCTTTTTTCGAGCTGCCGGATCGAGACCGCGGGGATGGATATCCTCGAAGATCTGAAGCGCCGCAAACAGCCCTATATCGCCGCTTTCTGGCATCACGGGATCTTCTATATCCGCGAACTGGGCCGGGACCTCCCCCTAACCGCGATGGTCAGCGCCAGCGAGGACGGCGAGTATATCGCCCGACTGCTGGAGAGTTCCGGGTTTGAGACGGTCCGCGGCTCCAGCAACCGGGGCGGGATCGCCGCCCTGAAGAGCCTGATCGCGGCGGTCCGGGAAAGGGGGCGGATCGCGGCAATCGTCGCCGACGGTTCCCAGGGCCCGCCGCTTACGGCCCAGGCCGGTGCGGTCCTCTTGGCCGGCAAGACCGGAGCGCCGATCGTCCCCCTCGGCTGGGGGGCGAACCGCTATATCGCCTTTCGGAGCTGGGATCGGACCGTGCTGCCCAAACCGTTCTCCCGGATAGCCGTAAAGGTCGGCGAGCCGCTGACGGTTCCTGCCGGACTGAAGGCGGCCGGCATTGAGGAATATCGCTTGAAACTGGAGAAAAACCTCAAGGAAAATTACCGTGAGGTCTGGGGCCGTTTCGGGATAAAGTCTCATTGAGATGAATCTGTGAACGTTCGAGAACGTGCAGATCCAAGGCGGCAAGGATGTTGGTAATACTATTGATATATCAATGAGCTGCCATCATGGATTCAGGAAAAAATAGCACGCAGCGGGTATTCGGCTACTTCGAACTTGACATTGCATTACCCGGTTGTGTATTCATCTTATATACAATAGCGGAGGGTAAGCCATGGCACATACCGAAACAAGAAAGGCGCCGATAAATATCCGGGCCCTGCCGGCCCAGCGCAATCTGATAGATAAGGCGGCGGCGACGCTGCACAAGAGCCGTTCCGATTTCATGCTGGAAGCGGCCTGCCGGGAAGCGGAAAACGTCCTCCTGGGCCAGCGGCTGATCCTGGCTACCGCCGAGCAGTTTCAGGCCTTTGAAGACGCACTCCAGTCCCCCGTTCCCGAAGCGGTCAAGACCCTGCTGACCACCAGGGCGCCATGGGAGGACTGACCCCGCCGGCATCGCTTACCGCCGCTCACGCCCTGGCGGAATTTGACTGCGGAGTCCCGGCCATAAACGACTGGCTCCGGCGCCGGGCGCTCCCGAATGAAACCTCGGGAGCCTCCCGCACCTTCGTGGTTTGTCAGGACAACGCCAGGGTTGTCGGGTTCTACGCCCTGGCCACCGGCAGTGTCAGGCGCGAGGAAGCAACCGGCGGGATCAAGCGGAAAATGCCGGAACCGATCCCGGTCATGGTCATAGGGCGTCTGGCGGTAGATGTAGGCTGGCGGAAAAGAGGGGTTGGCGCGGGGCTGTTGAAGGATGCGGTTCTCAGGACCCTGGCCGTTTCTAAGCAGGCGGGGATCCGCGCCTGCTTCGTCCATGCCCTGTCGGAAGAGGCGAAAGAATTCTACCTGCGTCACGGCTTCCAGGAATCGCTTCTGCAACCGATGACGCTGATGCTGAGCCTGGCCGGTTGGAAGTTGTGAGAAGTTGATCGGGGATTGGAGGTCGGCAGTAGTTAGATAAGGTGTCCCCGTAATTCGCTTATGGCAAGGAGGTGAGCAAATCGGTTTTGCGCCAATTCATCCAGGACAAGTGAAATCTCCCCACGAAACCGTCACGGATTCAGGACAGTTTTTTTGG
>JARGFN010000181.1 GCA_029210665.1 Desulfobulbales bacterium | reverse complement strand
TTGCGGCGGATGAGCGCTTATCGAGTTCCGCCGCCAAATCCTTGCTGATATCAAGGGATTCATCCTCGTAAAGCACCCCCTTGCTGATATCGAGAATCAACGAATAACCCTTGTTTTTACCGTATTCGTCGATAATTTCCTCAAGCATTTTCAGGATCGGCTCAACCTGCTGTTGCTCGAATGTCTTGATATCGTTTGAGGCATATTCCGACTCTTCTTCGAGGGCCTGGGCAAGCCTCCTGAATTCGCGTTGCTTCTTGGTCCTAACGTCTTCACTCCATACGCCGGACTTCTTCTCGATTTCGTCCTTGAGGGCGATGACCGCCTCTTCCTGCTTGCGAAGTTTTTTCTGGTAGCCTTCCAGCTTTTCGGTCACGGAACTCCTTGTCGCCTGGCCGGTTTCGGAGAGGGCCAGGATTTTCTGGAGATTCATGGTGCCGATTTTAATCGAATCCTGGGCCGAGACCGGTTGAGAAGAGCAAAAGACAAGGGTAAGACAAAAGCATAATGAGGCCAACAACTTTTGCGGCATGATATTTCTCCTGTTTGATTCCAACTGCTGTAAACAATAAGTATAGGAAGGCCGGAACAGGATACTTCCCGCTCCGGCCCGCTATGAAACAGACTTCGTACCAAGCAATCCAGGCAACTGCCGATTATTTACTTTATAATCACGAAATCATTGCGCCGGTTCTGGGACCATGACAACTCATCATGCCCGAAATTGATCGGCCGCTCCTCGCCGTAGCTGATGGTGGAAATGCGTCTTTCCGAGATCCCGAGATTTACCAGGTAGTTTTTCCCGCTCATGGCCCTTCTCTGCCCCAGTGCCATATTGTATTCGTTGGTACCCCGCTCGTCGCAGTTACCTTCGATCTGGATCTTGACTGTCGGATTTTCTTTCATGAATGCGGCATTTGCCTCCATCCGTGCCACCTGGTCGCTGCGGATCACCGATTTATCGAAGTCGAAGTAAACGGGAAGCAGGCCGGGAGTAGTTCTGCCCTCCAGAGGTTTCGCCTCCGCCTCGACAATAACCTCGGTATCAAGCAATTCGGCGCTCCCCATGCCCTCATCGGCGGCAGCCATCCCCTCTTTTTCCTCTTCCGCCTCAATCCCGGCAACTTCCTCGACCTTGACGACATCCGTTTCCTCCTCTGTCGGGGCAACGGATTTTTTGGCGCAGGCCGCCATGGAAGCGAAAAGCAAAACGATCAGGACTGTAACAACGAAAGAACGCGGGCTATTACTATTCATGTTCTCATTCTCCTCTGTAAAATACACAATATTAGACTGGCAACAGTATGATAAAATAAATGAAACTTAACAACTATATTTTTCCGGCTGAAGTCGCTTCGAAAATATCCGGGCCAGACTCAAATTTTATAATAGAAGAACCTAAAGAAATACTGTCTAAAATTCAATCTTTTTTTCTCCGCGGGGATCAGAAAGATGCTTGCCATTATCCATTAAAACTGCTTATTGGTATACCGATCAACACATATACGGGAAGTTATCAGATGATGAAACAAAGCTTGGCGTCCATCGATATAGACCAGATTCTCCACAACATGATCTCCACCAACCGCTGGGGCACCTACTTCGGCGTATCCCAGAAAGTGCTGGACCAGGTATGGGACAGTCTGACTTCCCCGGATGGCAATTCCGTTACCTATATATCCATGGAGATCGCCGCGGACCGGGACGCCTTTCACCCGATAAAATCGAGACTTCTTGATCTGGATATCACCGGCAGTACCGATCCGCAGATCGATCAATTCATCAAAAACATCCTCTACGGCCCCGAAAAAATCCCCAATTACGGAGGCGGCCTGGGGGTATTGGCCGGCGATACTCTGAAGAGTTTCGCCGATTGCCGCATACCGGTCGTAGGCGTCTCCCTTCTTTACAGGCATGGCTACTTCTCCCAGCTGGTTGACTCCCGGATCGGACAAGTTTCCTGGTCCAGCGAGTGGCGGCCGGAAAAAAATCCTTCGATCTACGCCCTTCATCAACCCGATGATCCACGAAGCGAACTCCGTATTGAAGTGCCCTTCTACGATCAAGATGACCGGGTCACCAACGCCTACGCCAGGTTATGGATGAAAATGGAGGTAAACAACCGACTTAATTATTTCGTGCCGCACATCCTTCTTGACTTTCACACCGACGAATCACCCCAATGGATTCGGGACGCGGCCAAAAACCTTTATGACAGCAGCTCGGAAAACACCAAGATCATTCAGCGGCGGATGCTCGGCGCCAGCGTTATCCCGGCGATGAAGGCCCTGGGCATCACCTCGCGAACCATCCACCTTAACGAACAGCACGGGGTGGCGGTGATTCTGAATCAGATCGTCGACCGGTTGCAGCAGAAATACGGCGAGGACTATACCCAGCGAACCAGCGATCAGGATATTTTCGAAGCGGCCGAAGAGGTGGCCGGAAACATCGTCTATACCATTCACACCCCGGTAAAGGCGGGCCATGATTGTTTCGACAAGAACCTTTACCGGAAATTCGTCCACTCCTTTCATCATCGGATTCTGAATCTGTTGGCCGAGGACCGTGACAACCCCAACAATTTCAACTTCACCTTGTTTGCCATGCGGGTCAACCGCACCACCAATGCCGTTAGCCGCCTGCACAAGGAGGTAACCCAAAAGCAGTTCCCCGAATTTGCCGAAAAGATTTCGGCGATCACCAACGGGGTCCATCATCCCACCTGGATAAGCGACGCCAAGGCGGAATTGTTCGACAGCTGCGCCGAATTCGAAAACTGGCGGCAAGACCCGAGTGTCTTCACGAACGGCGCCGCATTGTTTGACAACAAAAGGTTCAGGGCCTTTCTGGAAAGCGCCTGGAAAAAAGACAACTTCAAGTTGATTACCTATGTCAACGAGATGCTCGCCACCCATCGCGCCATGATGCAGGAAACCTGGATAGATCCGCCCAACTTTTTGTCCAATCTTGACGACAGGGAGGCCCGGCTGCAGCCGGACACCTTTACCATCGGTTTCGCCAGGAGGTTTTCGACCTACAAAAGGGCGGATCTCATCTTCGAGGATATTGAAGAACTGCTCAAACCGGTCCTTGAAAACAACTGGCCGGTCAATTTTGTCTTTGCCGGCAAAGCCCATCCCGCCGACGAGCCCGGCAAGGCCCTGATAAAAATGGTCATCGACGTCCAGGAGGAGCTTTACCGCAAGAGTAACGGACTCGCCAAACTGGTATTCATTCCCGGGTACGACATGGCGATCGCCAAGATCATGGTGGCCGGCGCCCACTGTTGGCTGAACAGCCCCAAGCGTCCCCTTGAGGCAAGCGGCACCAGCGGCATGAAGGCCGCCTTGAACGGCGTTCCCAATGTCAGCATCATGGACGGCTGGTGGGGCGAAGGGTATCATGATGGGGCGACCGGCTGGAAATTCGGTTATGAAGATCCGGTAAATCTGGACACCTTGAGCGAAAACCGGGCGGAACTGCTCTATGCGGAAGATTCGGCTTCTTTTTACAAACTATTCGCCGAGATCATCGACAACTTTTATAATCCGGAAAAGTTCTACACCTTTATCGACAAGGCAATTATGAACATAGCCCTGAACAGCCCCCGCTTCAACACGCATCGAATGGCGGCCGAATACCTGGCGCGCTACAATCTCGATCTTCCCGGACCGCTTGCCGGCAAAATGGAAAGGTTGAAGGAAAATTATGACAGCGACTCGGAATAAGCCGCCTGTGCCCTATTCAAAAATAACCCGGAGATACCAATGGCCGAAACAATTGACGAAATCACCATAAATTACGAAGAGGACGGCATCCAGGTGGTCAAGGAGCTGGACAAGGAAATCCTGACAAGGGGCGCCTGGTCGACGATTATCTTTAAATATCAGCAGTGGGATAAGGGCAAGAACAGTTACGGTGACGAGCGCTATACCATCCGCCGTTACCGCAAGATGAAAGGCGTCTATTCCCAGCAATCCAAATTCAATATTTCGGGGCGCGACCAGGGTGCCAAACTGGCCGGGATCCTGAAAAAATGGTCGGAGGAGAGCTGATCTGCTTCGGCCCGGATCGAGGTTTTCGGCCAACAAATCTTCAACCTGAATCCGTGAGCGTTCGAGAACGGCGCAGATGCAAGGCGGCAACGATGATAATAATCATGGTATATCAACGAGTTGCCAACGCGGCACCCCAAGGGCACTTCCGTTGGGCGC
>JARGFN010000180.1 GCA_029210665.1 Desulfobulbales bacterium | reverse complement strand
ACAAGCCATGCGCAATGCCGGTTCTCGATAAATTCCGGCCTTTTTGCCTCGGGTACGCTTGAGGGCATTGATTTCCTCGCGAATTCCGGCTTCTTCGGCGGTCCGACCATGCGCCGGCGACGCATCCCGGTCCGAATAGCGGCATTGCCGCCTGGAGTAGGCGGGGAACTGCCATTCGTCGTGGGCAACAAGAGGCGAAGCGCCGAAATTCTCCATCTCGGCGGCGCCGAACTGTTTATGCAGATAAGCGCTACCCGAAGTCAAGCGGCCGGCCCCATCTTTCTCGCGCCGGTCGGGAAAAGGATACAACCCGCTGTTGACTTCGACCGGTTCGATCTCCGCCCCATGGTTTTCCGAGACAATTTCAAATCTCGTAATGGCATCCCGCTTGTTGAAGCGCGAACCGGTGGCGATAAGCGTTACGCTTATCCTGTCGCCCAGGGAATTATCGGTAACTATTCCCATGAATATCTCCCGCTCGCCGTCACCCGCCTGATCGGTGATGGCCTGGACAACGTTATGGGCCTCGCTTAGTCCCATATTTTCATTGGCGGCGACGTTGATCAACAGATTGGTAGCCCCTTTGATGTCTCCATTGGCCAGAAGAGGGTTCTCCATGACCAGGGCCGCCGCGATCGCGGCCCGGTTTTCCCCTTCGGCAACACCGACCGTAATCAGGGCATCGGCGCAGTCATTCTCCGACGGTCTCCCCAGGACGTTGCGCAAATCGGCCAGATCCAGATTTATATAGCCGTGGGAATTTATCATTCGGTTGATCGCCGCAATCCCGTCGACCAAAACATTATCGGCCCGCCTGAATACCTCGATAATCGAGACATCGCCGCTATCCATGACCAGGGATAGTTTTTCGTTTTCGATAACCACCAGCGAGTCGACCTGATTGCGAAGATCGGCAAGACCCCGCTGCGCTTTTTTTAGACGTTTCTCCCCCTCGCATGCCATGGGGGTGGTAACCATGCCGACCGTCAGGATTCCCAGTTCGCGACAGATCCCGGCTATTACCGGAGCCCCCCCTGTCCCGGTACCACCGCCCATTCCGGCCGCGATAAAGACCAACTCGGCGCCGGCAATAAGCTCCCGCAACAAATCCATATCGTCTTCGGCCGAAAGACGCCCTGTTTCACTGTCCCCTCCCGCCCCTTTACCGGCGGTTCTTTGGGAACCGATCTGGACGGGCCGGCTGCCGACACATCGACCAAGGGCCTGCATATCGGTATTGATCGAATAGATTTCCAAGCCGTGTATCCCGGTTGCGGCTAGATTTTCCATGGCATTGCCGCCCATGCCGCCGATGCCCATCGCCACCATTCTGGTCTTTGCTTCTTCCTCGACAAGAGTGAATCGGTAATCGTTATTCTCTTGAAGCATAACAAACCTCTTAAGCGCTAGGAAACTTATATGACCGCGTGAATCTTTCGCATCAACCTGCCGTACAATCGCGACAGGGGGTTGTCCATCACATCCTCGCGGCGGCTCAACCGTCTAGCCATATCCATCAGGACGAGGCCCAGAGCGGTGGAATAATCGGGCGCGCCCGAAATTTCTTTCATATTTTCAAGACCGCTGTTCAGACCGTTTTTCACGGCGACCGGCAAGATCGCCGAAGCGAGTCCGACGAATCCGGGCAGCCGGGTGACTCCTCCGGTCAGCACGACACCGCCGGGCAATTGCGCCTGGTCGACCGAATTTAATAGCGACCCCATTGCTTCCTCAAGGATCTCCTCCACCCTCGGCTGGATAACCTGGACGCCGAACTCCGATTTCCGGACGGTCCGCCACAGGGCACCGTCCCTGACCCCGGTCACCTGAAATTCGACATCGTCGGTCAATTTTGCAGTGCAGTGCCCGTGGCTTAATTTTATTTTTTCCGCCTCATCCCAGCCGATCTCCAGAAGTGCGCTGATATCGGCGGTAATATTCTCGCCGCCGAGGGCCAGGGTCGAGGTGAAAATCATCCTGCCTCCCTTGAAAACGGCGATATCGGTATGGCGCCCGCCGACATCAACCAGGCAACCGCCCATATCCATTTCCCGACTGCTCATCACGGCCCGACCAGTGGCCAGGGGGCGATAACAGAATCTGCTTACCCGGCAATCGGCGTATTCCGCCGCCTTGACAATAGAATTCAGGACGGATTGCCTGGCGGCGATAATCATCACCGCCACATCGAGACGGGCGCCGCTCAAGCCATCCGGATTCCTGACCTTCTGGCCATCAACGTAATAATTGATCGGCAGGATGTGCAATACCTGCAAGTCGGCCGAAAGCGGCGTGGCGCCGGCGTTATCGATAACTTTTTTTATATCCTGCCGGTTGATATACCTGCCGCGGCCATGATCGAGAGGAATTCCTCCCCGGCTGTTCATAATCCGAACGTGTTCGCCGCCGACGCTCACCACCAGTGAACCGGCCCGAACCGAGGCCATATCCTCGGCTTTTTCGACACAGGCAGCGATGCTTTCCCCAAGCTCCCGGATATCGTTAATGACATCGCCCTTCTGGCCGGCGGTGGCGACTTGCCCGTGCCCTAGAAGCTCCACGTATCCCCGACAGTCGGTCTCGGCGATTACCGCCTTTGTCGAACTTGCCCCGATATCAAGGGCGGTTATAAGGGTATGTCTGCTGAACATCGGCTGCCTTTCACGTCAAACGATTAACGCCCGTCGAAAGTATCGATGAACTTGGAAAGTTCCATGGTCGAATCATCTTCGCCGCGATAAATCTCTTCCGGCCAGATCTCCAGAAAATCACCGCAGCCGACGACAACTATTTTCTGGCGCGGTTGATCGGAACCAAACTCTAGTTTCTGCCGGAGACTCTGGTTAAGAACAATGCGGTGCTGACCGTCCAGTTTGATCTTGATCGAGTTGTTGCAAAGCAAGCGCACGAACTTTCTCTTCTGGACATTGTCGATACCGCTGTCCGCCATAATCGAGCTTTTGTATTTTTCCCAGATGAGGGCGGGACGAACAATCAGGAAACCGTCGCTATGGGGGGTTATATAAAAATCGCCGTTAAGCACCTCGGCCGGGTTGTCCTTACGGAAACCCGCCGGCATTACCATCCTGAATTTATCGTCCAGCACCGCACCGTGGGTGCCGATAAAAACACAGGATTCCATTTGTCAAACGCCCTCCAAATATCAGGAAAAACCATCCACATTTGCACCCTTTTCATCCACTATAATCCACAATTTATTTTAAATGCAACAAAAAATCCACTTCCGAAAAAATAATTTATATCTGTAAAACAGGGAGATAAACGATAACGGGATGGCTAGACAATGCCCAAAAAAAGAAACGGGCCCTGCCGCCGGATAGGTCAAGGGGGAAAATAACCGGCAGCAGAGCCCTGGAAAGGAGGATAAAGCATGAAGCGTACAACTAAAGCATTTAAGTATGAAATTAAACTATTAAACTGCTGCGGTCAAGCACTTTGTTTTGTCCCTGGTTCCGATGAGCAGACACTCCGCCAGGCGGCGGCGCCTATTTCTCCACCGCGCTCCCGGACAGATTGCCCAAACGAGGCAATTACAGGCTGACGAGTGAAAACAGCCAAATAGCCGTCACGGATTCAGGTTGTAATTTATTGGTCCGCCTGAAGGGTCTCCTTCAAACCGAGCACATCCCATATCTGCATATCCCCCGCCTCATTGATGAGATAATATTCCTCGGCATCCTTGTCTTCCGGCTGGTAAACCACCCCATCGCTCCTCCGGCTTATCGTGACGACCTGCTTAATCACTATGCCATTTTCAAATTTCTTGATCAGAACCATTTCCCCGTCTTCCTCGGCGATTATAAGCTTATAATCCTCCTTGCCGCTGCTATAATCCCATACGCCGACGATTTCAGGCTCCTGACCCATAACCGGAACCGCAAGACAAAAAACCAGACCAAGAACAAAGATGCTAATTAATTGCAATCCGCGAGGCTTCATCCCCCCCCCTTGTTATTGAAATTCTCCAATCATTCGCTTCATAATTCGGCTTCACCAGGCCCGACAATCTGAAAGCCAGACTTGCTGTTATTCCAGGCCTCCGGCACGATCACCCACAATAACGGACGACTTTCTCGGCCCCGGCCTGGACGGCGGTTCGATTTCACCTGAATCCGTTATCGGGCGCCCCGCAGGGCGGCGGGGTGAACCCCTGGCAATCCAGGGAAAAACGATTATCTAATGAAATTACAAGCTGATAAGTGA
>JARGFN010000179.1 GCA_029210665.1 Desulfobulbales bacterium | reverse complement strand
TAAAGCTGAGTTGAGCAGCTCGTCTGCTCAAACGAAACTTATGCCCTTGCGGTATAAAGCTGAGTTGAGCAGCTCGTCTGCTTTCATGCCCTATAGGGTGCAAACGAAACTTATGTGCCGCGAAGCAAATGGTCTTGGGGCGCCCTGTGGGTATAAATCCGCCGGGTTCATCTTGTCTGTTCATTAAATCTCTCCTTCAGAGTGGGGCCGGCGATCTTGTCCAGACCCGTTTCGGATATCACCAGATCGAGAGCGGCCAACCGTTCGGCAGAGGGCGGATGGGTCCGGTTATGGATTTCCAGCTCTGCGGCGCCGCTTTCCTCAAGTTTAGCGAGATATCTGCGCAGGCCGGCGGGATCGTAACCGGTCGCGGTCAGCAGTATGAGACCGTTCTGATCGGCCTCAGCCTCGTCCCGGCTGCTGTAGCCCTGCTTGAATAATATATCGAGGGCCTGGTCAACCGCCTGCTTGAAGGCGACCCTGGTCGGATCGCCGATCGCCCCGATCAGATGGGCCAGCCCGGCTTGGGCGGAGCCCCCTTCCCCCCTGATCCCCAGCTCCCGAACGATGTGCCGTTCGGCGACATGGGCGATTTCGTGGGCGAGAACGGCGGCGAGTTCCGCTTCGTCGGCCATATTGGCGATAGCGCCCTTGGTCACGAAAATGTAGCCGCCGGGGGCGGCATAGGCGTTAATCGTCGAACTGGCCAGCACCGCGAAACGAAAGTCGAGATCGGACCGATTGCTGTGAAGAGCCACCCCCCGGCCGACCAGATTTATGTAACGGTTCAGCCGGTCGTCCCGGTCCAGTTTGTATCTGCCGAGAATATGGGCCGCCACTTCCCGTCCGAAGCTGATTTCGGCGGCAATATCGGCGGTGGAAACCCCCTCGCCCGCCAGCTTTTCGGAAACCCTGGTCCGAAAATCACGCTGCTCCGCCAGAACGGGAAGCTGGAACAGGAGGGTCAGGCCGAGAGCCAGAACCGCGGCCGCCGGCCATATCTTTACGCTCCTCATCATTGTCATTGTCGCATCCCCTTTCTCAGGAACTCGACCACCTCGGCCTCGGGCGGGGCAGTACCCTCCATATAAGACAAGGCGCTGTAGTCGGTAGTATTATCGGCACTCAACCGCCGCCGGTCGTCCGGGGCCAGACCGCGGGCCGCTCCGGCCGTGGCAACCGCCGAGGCACGCCTTCTGGCGCTTGTCCCGATCTCGGTATCGGCCTTGATCGCCCCCTTCCCGGCCGACGCCGGTCTGTCCGAAACCAGCAGTTTGGCAACCCAACCGGTAACCTCTCGGTATTGCACACGATACCAGCGTTTTTCCTCACCCAGCTTCACCATCTCCGCGCCCTTCGCGAAGGTGGCAACCTGCCGGGCCGCGAATGAAGGTTCTTCATAGATGTCGGCCTTCAGACTGCGGACATAAACCAGTTCCTCGGCCTGGGCCGCGCCGGCCAGCAGCAAGGTTAGAATAACCGCAACAATCGTCTTCATAAACAATCTCCCAACCGATTTACGTGAGGCAGGCAAACGAGAACGGGTAAAAGAATACACTTAGATACAAGTTAGGTTCTTTACCGGCTTTTTGGCAAGCTTTTTTTGATCCGAAAGGTGCCGTAGAGTGCCGATCTCGCAAAAAAGTCTACGGACACTCTTGGCCGCCATCACGGTTTACTTGGTCTCCAGATTGTAGGCCCCGTCCCAATCCTCCGGCGGCGGGATTGCCGCCAGAGCCTCACAGCGCCCGCATAAGAGTTCGACGAAATGGGAATAGGGCAGCTTTCTATAAAGTTCCGCCGCCTCCCGCCAGCGACTGTTCTGATAAAACGCGAAGGCCTCCCCGGCCAGCTCGGCATGTTCGCGGCAGCGGTCCGCCTCCTCATGCTTCGCGTCCGGCCCGGCCAGGGGAGCATAGATCCGGATCGGCCTCGCCTTGCCCTTGACCCGGACCCGGTCGACCACCAGGACCGGGATCTCGATGCCCATCCTCGCCACGGTAAACTCCGAAATAATGATCGGGAAACCGTAGAACTTGGTAAGCCCCTCCAGCCGCGAGGCGAGGTTGACGTTGTCGCCGATCACCGTGTAGTCCATCTTGCGGGCCGAACCGATATTGCCGAGCACCACCTCGCCGGAGTTGATGCCGATGCCGATGTCGATTGCCCGGTAGCCCCGGGCGAGCAGTTCACGGTTGACCGCAGGCAGTTTCGCCATCATGTCGAGGGCGGCGAGCACCGCCAGGCCGGCATGGTCGTCGACCTTCAAGGGCGCGCCCCAGAAGGCCATCAGGGCATCGCCTATAAATTTATCCAGTGTCCCCTTCCGGTCGAAGATCGCCTCGGTCATCGCCCCGAAATGGCAGTTCAAAAGATCGACCAGCTGTGGGGCGCTCAACACCTCGGACACCGAGGTAAAGCCCCGGATATCGGAAAAGAGCACGGTCATCTCCTCGGTCTGGCCCACCTCGCCCAGGCTGACCTCGTCATGGTGGGCCAGCAGCTCGCCCATGATCTCCGGCGAGACGTAACGCGAAAAGAGCTTCCGCACTTTAAGCTTGTCCCGCCCCTCGGTAAAACTGAGATAGGCGAAGGAGACCAGATAGGCGGCAGCAACCGCCGCCAGAGGCGGAGCGATCTCGTAAACGATATTCAACTCGAAGCGGCTGAAAACCCAAATGAAAAACCCGCCGCCATACAGAAGAGGCAGGCCGGCCCGGATCGGGAAATTGTTCAACCGGAAGATGGTCGCCACGGTCAGCAGGGTAAGGACCACGATCAGGGTCAAGGTCAGGGCGCACCCCACCGGTAGGAGAAAGTCCCGTTCGAGAAGATTGGCGGCGGCCCATACATGGATCAGCACCCCGGGCGTCTTGGTGGAAATCGGCGTGGCCTTGATATCCTCCAGCCCGGCGGCGCTCGCGCCGATAAAGACGATCTTGTCCTCGAACTCGCCGGGGTCGACCAGCAGGTTTTCGGTCTCGCCAGCATAGATGCTCTTCAGCGAGGCAAGGATGCCGCCGGCCGAGTACTCGTTATTGATCCCGTAGGGTTTGACCAGATAGTTCTCCTGCTCGTCCACCGGAATTCGGAGTTGACCGAGGAGGAGTTGCCGGTCGCTGAACCGCGCCGGTTCGCCGCCGGCCAATTCATCGAGCAGCGGCGCCACCGCCAGGGCCGGATAGAGCCTGCCGTGATACTCCCTGAACAGCCGGAGACGGCGGTAGATCCCATCGGGGTCGGCATCCATGCCGACCACCCCGATTCCCCTGGCCGCCTGGTACAAGCCGGCAAAGGGCAGGGAAAAGTTGTTGTGGATGCCGCTTCGGAAACCGCGACCCTCCACGGCGAAGGGACGCTGGAAGTCCTCCGGCATCGGCCGGTTCAGGCTGCCGCTTTCGATCTCGTCTTCCAGGTCGACGATGATCTGGGCGGCGTGGTAGACCATGCCGTACTCCCGGGTCGCCTCGGCCAGGGCCCGGTCGCTCTCCCGCTTGGCCGGGGTAGCATTATCGTTCTCGGTCAGGAGCAAGTCGAAAACCACGGCCCGGGCTCCGCCCATCGCGAAGAATTCGATAAAATCGACATAGACCCGCCGCGGCCAGGGAAAGCGCCCGAATTCCCCATCCATATCCCGCAGGGAAGACTCGTCGATCATCACCACGGCAACCCGCGGGGAGATCTCGCTCTCTTCGCTGTAAAAACTCATGCGCTTGTCAAGCAGCACCCATTCCAGCCGGGTGAAGGCCCCGGCCAGATAAAGCCAGGCCACCGCGGCGGCCACGAAAACCGCCACCATTGCCTGCGGAAAACTCCTTGTTTGCAAAAAGCTTTTCCCAACCATCGCCCACCGCGGAATTATTATTTAAGACGCCGGATTGTCGAACAGTATAGCGCTAATGGAATCGACTTGCTTCCGGTTTTTACAGGCAAGGGAATGTTGGCGGGCTATCTGCAAAAGATTGGGTTAAAGTTGGCAAATATCACAATCCATACTAATTTGAACCTGAATCCGTGAGCGTTCGAGAACGGTGCAGATGCAAGGCGGCAACGATGTTGATAATACTAATGGTATATCGAAGAGTTGCCAACGCGGCACCCCAAGGGCACTTCCTTCGGGGCGCAGATGCGCCGTTATCGGGCGCCCCGCAGGGCGGCGAGGAGAATCGAGGCGACTCAGTGCAAAGACCATTATTGTACGTAACAACAAACGGATAAAGCTGAGTTGAGCAGCTTGTCTGCTCGTACGAAA
>JARGFN010000178.1 GCA_029210665.1 Desulfobulbales bacterium | reverse complement strand
AAAGCCGCCTCCTGCCGGGGGGCGGCTTTTTTTATGTGAAATTTACCACGAAGCCGTCACGGATTCAGGTAGCAGTCACTGCAATGCAGACCGCCCCGTTATTGCCGATACTTCATGTACCATTTATTGGCATTAACATCCGCCATGGCGATAAGCAGATCATCGCCTTGCACGGTCCGGTCCAACGGCGCCGGGTTGCATCCGCCCTTGACGACATTGATCCGGTTCGACACAAAGCGCTGCCCGCAATTCTCACAGACCATGAAATCGCCCTCCTGATAATAACCCTTGCCGGCCTTGTAACAGACGTCGCAGGCATCAATGGCCGCCCTGATCACCCCGTCCCTGCTCTTCAGGACAAAGAAATTGACCATGGTGCCGTCGTCGGCCTTTACCTGGTAATGGTGGGCCTTGCCGTCGTTTACACCGGCAATCGGAATCCGCAGCCGGCCGTCGGCCGGTTTAAGCAGAGTAGAGCCGCCGGCATCGCTTTCCGCCGAAGTACAGGCAAAGGCAAAAGCGGCCAGAAAACTGATTGACAGGAACAACCTCATTGAAATTTTCATCCCGAAACTCCCCGGCTGAAGTTAAATTTTTTTGAACAAACAATTCGCATACCACAATGTAATACAACAACCGTGCCATAAGCCGCGGCTGATCTCATTCCCCGCCGGCCGGGACTTTAGCGACCTTTTGCCCGATCACCCGGATATCGCGGCCTCGTCTGTTTAAATATTATTCTTCAATACCGCACAATATTCTTTAGCCGCAATCGGCAGCAGGAACGGACCGCCGGCCGCGGAGTTAACCCTTCCAGATCGTCAGGGCCCGGCTGTACACCTCGGATCGGGACAAACCCAGATCGGCCGCGACCTTCCGGCAGACATCCCGCATGGAAAGCCCGGATTGGTCCCGATACCAGACCAGGATATCTTCCAGTTCCGCCCCGGCCGGAGCGGAATTTTCGGAAACGGCCGCGCCGATAATCACCACGAACTCGCCCTTGATCAACGGCCGGGCCTCCAGGTCGTCGATAACCGCCGAAAGCCGCCCATGAAACAGCTCTTCATGCAACTTGGTCAGCTCCCGGCCGAGGAAAACGGCGCGTTCGCCGAAAATCCCGAGACACTCACGGAGGGATTTGATAATCCGGCGGGGCGATTCATAGAAAACCAGGGGGCGGGTCGCCTCGCTCAGGGATTGGAGAAGGCGGTGCCGTTCGCCTTTCTTGCCGGGCAGAAAACCGACAAACAGGAAGCCCCCCTCTTCAAGACCGGCCACGCTGACCGCGGCGGTCAGGGCCGACGGACCGGGTACCGGTACTACCCGAATCCCCCCTTCGATGGCCTGCCGGACCAGGACGGCGCCCGGGTCGGACACGGCCGGCGTGCCCGCGTCGGAAACCAGGGCGACATCCTCGCCCCGCTGTAATTTTTCGATGACCTGCCGGGAGCGGCGGAACTCCTGGCCCTTATAGTAGCTGACCAGCGGGGTGTGGATATCGAGACTGGCCAATAATTTTCTGGTATGCCGGGTATCCTCGGCCGCGATCAGGGCAACCTCGGCGAGGATCCGGACCGCTCTTCTGGTAATATCCTCCAGATTGCCGATCGGCGTGGCCACCACATAAAGCACGCCGGAACCTTCAACCCCGCCGCTTTTCACCCCTTGTCCCCCTTGACCGGCATCCGCAGGATAAAACAGCTCCGGCCCGGCAAACTTTCGCAGGTCAATTTCCCGCCCGCGTTTTCCGCCAGCGTCCGGGCCAGATAAAGCCCCATGCCCAGATGCCCCGCCCTGGTCGTGTAAAATGGCGCAAAGATTTTTTCCCGCTCGCCGGCCCCGATGCCGGGACCGTTGTCACATACCTCGATCACGACCTCCTCTTGGTCAACAGCGGCGGTGATCGATATCTCCGGCGCCGCCACCTCGCCACTATTCTCGGCCAGGATCTGGGAGGCATTCTCCAGAAGAGCGCCGATAATCTGGTGCAATTCGATGCGCCGGCCGGTCAGTTCCGGAAGATTATCGGCCAATCCCAGGGTTTTCCCGATTTTATGTTTGAAGAAGCCGTCCGAATTCAAAAACTCCAGCTCCAGTTCGATGACCGACCCGAGCTCATAGACATCGGCAAGGATTTGCTCCCCGACCTCCCTTGTAACCAGGGAGGTCCGCTGCATGATCTTCTGAAAGACCCCGACCTCGTCGGTAAGATGTTTGGCCAGCTCGGCCCGGCCCGCCAGCATTTTCCGCAGTGCGGCGATCTTCCCGCGCCTCTCTTCCGGGTTTTCGGCCCGTTCGATCTCGGCCAGCGCCGCATCCGTCTGTTTGAACATCATGTTCAAGAGTTCGGTCTGCATCATAAAAGCCTGGCCCACCCCGTTCAGATTGTGGATTATCCCCCGGAACAGCCGGCCGACCGCGGCGTCAAATCCGTAAAGAACGAAGGCTTCTTCCCACTTTTTATCATCCGGTAAAACTGTAGCCATTTCAACTTGCCGCGCTTTGGTTGACTGGTAAGGGAGTCGGTTGCCAGGCCGCTTCCGGGCGAGGTTCCCACCGCAAAATCCGGCCGCCCTTGCCCGTAATCGGTCAAATATTATCCGCCCATGTTCAACCAATCTTCGCCTAAATGCAAGATTTTAAATCCGGGCGCATCCGATAATACAGTTGACACCGTTGCCGCGCATTATTAATATCTGAGCATATGCTCATACACGGATTCAGGTCATGGACCGGGAGGTCATGATGGACAAGAACCGCGAAGACGCCTGCCTGTGCCGGATAATCCATTCCGAACGGGTGGAAAAGGCCCGCCGGACCGCGCTTCAAGCACCGGAATACGATCGGCTGGCCAATCTATTCAAGGCCATGGGCGACCCGACCCGCTTACAAATCCTGCTCGCTTTGTCGCAGGAAGAGATGTGCGTCTGCGATCTCGCCGCCTTCCTGAACATTACCGAGTCGGCGGTTAGCCATCAGTTGCGGATGCTCCGCCAGCTCTATCTGGTCGCCAACCGCCGCGACGGCCCGGTTCTTTATTATCGGCTGGACGACGGACATATCACCCGCTTGCTGGATATCGGTCTCGAACACCTAAGGGAGTAAAGTCGGTCATGGATTTTATCGTCGCTGTTCTCCGGGCATCCTGGGACCTCCTTCTGGACGCCTCGGTCTATATCTTTTTCGGCATTGTCGTCGCCGGACTCCTGAAGACCTTTCTGTCCACGGAATATGTGGCCAGACATCTCGGCCGGGGCCGTTTCAAACCGGTTTTGAAGGCCGCCCTGTTCGGCATTCCCATCCCCTTGTGCTCATGCGGTGTAATGCCGGCCGCCGCCGCCCTTAAAAGGCAAGGGGCAAATAACGGCGCGACCATCGCCTTTCTGGTCTCCACGCCGGAATCGGGAATCGACTCGATCAGCGTCAGCTATGCCCTGCTCGATCCGATCATGACCGTGGCCCGCCCGGTTGCCGCCTTTATCAGCGCCGTGGCGGCCGGGCTTATCGAAAGCCTGTGCGGCGGTCCGGAAAAACCGGGGCCGCCGCCGCTGATCACCATCCGGGAAGATCCTTGCCTACTGGGCAGGAAAGATGGGAACCGGCAGGGAATTTTCACGAGACTGCCGGGCAGTCTCCGGTATGCCTTTGTCGAACTCTGGGGCGATCTGGCAATCTGGTTCGCCTTCGGCCTGCTGCTGAGCGGCATCATCACCGTCTGGATTCCCCAGGAATTGATCATCAACTATCTTGGCGGCGGCTTCACCGCCATGCTGGTAATGCTGGCGGCGGGCATCCCCATCTACATCTGCGCCTCCGCCTCGACTCCGATCGCCGCCGCCCTGATTTTAAAAGGAGTCAGTCCCGGCGCCGCCCTGGTCTTCCTGCTGGTCGGCCCCGCCACCAACATGGCCTCCCTCTCCATCCTCACCGGCCTGCTGGGCAAAAGGGCCGCCCTCCGCTATCTTCTGGTGCTGGCGGCCAGCAGTGTCGCCTTCGGACTGCTTCTCGATGAAATCTACCGGTGGAACGGCATTTCCGCCCAGGCCGTGGTCGGCCGGGCCGGGGAGATCATGCCCTACCCCGTCCAACTGGCCGGCGCCGTTATCCTGGTCATCCTCTCGCTAAAACCTTTTTATCTGGCAAGCCGCAGGCTGCTTGCCCATTTCGGCTCCTCAGCCGGGCAAAACCCAGGCTGCGACTGCTCCGGCGAAAATTGTCAGAAGTAGACATCTCCATCGCATTAACGATATCCTGAATCCGTGAGCGTTCGAGAACGGTGCAGATGCAAGGCGGCAACTTGTTGAT
>JARGFN010000177.1 GCA_029210665.1 Desulfobulbales bacterium | reverse complement strand
TGAAGCCACGCCTTGCAGGCATGAAAAATTGCGGCGCGATATTACAACATTTCATTCTTGACACGACACTAGTCTTCCCAGCCCCTCGTTTTGACCAGCTCATCCCACAGATCCTGAGCCAGATCTACCGCCGTTTTCGGACTGGCCGGGATTTCCGGGCGATGGAACATTGCCGCGAAAATGCGGGCCGCGGTATTGGCGATGAACTCTTCCTTTTTGATTTCATGCATGAATCGCTCCCCGGTAGTGGTTGATCAAGGGCGGACCGTTTCCGCCGGCTGTCGGGTTATCGCGGCTTGGCCGGGCTGGAAAATCTTTCGGCTATATAGGCGTCGGCGGCGGCCCGGTCGGCGAAGATTTCGGAATGAAATCCGATATCTTCGATAAATACCTGCCACATTCTGGTCATCCCAAACTGCAAATCATCGGCGGCCACGATTATTATGGTTATGTCCCGGTTAATTGCCGCCGCCGCCCGGTCCTGTTCGGCGATATTTTCTATTTCCTTGGATGTAACCAGGTATTTGGCGCAGGCCGTTCGGTCGATGACTTTATATTTCAGGCGGAGCAGGTTTTCCCGGGTGTATACCTGCCTATTGGCGGCAAGGATTTCCGCGCCGGTAAGGGTGCCTGTAACGACGAACTCGATCCCGGCGCCGCCGTCCAGGAAATTTATCCGAATCGGCATATCTCCCCTCTTCGCTTTTTTTACCGACTGTTGTAATAATTATTCTTGCCCTGTTGTTGATTGCTCCCGGGATTTGCCGCCATAAATTCCCGGCCGGTCCCGAAAATCTAGCTGCCTTCAATTCCTACCTCGAACATCGCCTCCAGATCGTGGCGGGAATAGGCTTCGAAGGCCAGGAGGGTTTCCGTCTTCAGGATCGACCCCATGCCGAGCAGTTTGTTGGTGACGAGGTCGGCAAGGTCTTCATTGGTCGGCAACCGGACGATGGCGATAATGTCATATCCGCCGCTGACGGAATAGGCCTCGGATACCCCTTTGATATCGGCCAGTTGCCGGGCTACTTCGTTGATTTTTGTCCTCTCGGCGTTGATGAGGATAATCGAGGTTACCATTTTTGCTCCTTTCCGGGATCGGTTGGTCTGTAACGGCCGGTTTGCCTGATTACTTCGATAATAACAGGATAACGATTGCCATTTCACCTATTAAATGAATACACTGTTCTGATTCTTTTGTTCGGAATCGCATCACGATCAAACCATTTCCGCCGATCCGCGCCAAGGAGCCGCAGGGTCGGCAGCAAGGTGATTGCATGAATAAATCGTTACTTTTCCCAGCCCTGCTATTCCTCGGGCTGCTGGCGGGTTGCGCCACGGCGCCCTATCATTTTGGCACCGACCGGGAAATTGCGGAATTCGGGCCGATTCGCCCGGCGGAAACCCAGATCGATCGGGGGCGCCCGTCGCCACTGGTCGATGGGGCCGGCCATTATGTCGTTTCATTGCCAAGCAAGCTGATTCTGTTCAACTGGGAGGTGGACAACCACCGGATATCCCCCGAGACCGAGGCAGTGCTGAGCGACTATCTGGCCGCCAACGGCTTGAGCGGGGTCAAGGTCCGGCTCAATCAGTACGCCCCCGGCGGCGAGTGGCGCCGGCTCTTTAAAAACCGGGAAATGCCCGGTTTTTTCAAGTACACGGTTGGCATTGTTTCGACCTCGCTCTATACCGCCTTGCCCGGCCGCTTTTTCGGCGGCGATAATTACAACCCCTACACCAATACGATCAATCTCTATTCCGACCATCGGGGTATCGCCCTGCATGAGGCGGCCCACGCCAAGGATTTCGCCGCCCGCCCCCGCGCCTTCCGGGGCTGGTATGCCTTCATGCGGGTGCTGCCCCTGATGCCTCTCTGGCAGGAGGCCCGGGCCACCGGCGATGCGGTGGGCTATACCATCGAGGAAGAGATGGCCGCGACGGAGAAGGATTCCTACAAAGTGCTCTATCCCGCCTACGCCACCTATATCGCCGGTGAGGGGTTGCGCTGGGTGTCCCTCGATTTATGGGTGTCCTACGCGGCTCAGCTGGCGGTGGCCATCCCCGGCCACATCGCCGGGCGGATCAAGGCCGCCCGGGTGGCGGAGGATGGCGGGGAGGGTGGCAAACCAAGAGGCGTTCCGGATCGGCGCCATGCCGATCAATGGCGTATGAACCGGTCTTTTCGGTAAAGGGCATCAGCAGCATCCGGAACAGGTTGTTCTGCCCGGGGTCGCGGAACTGGGCGAGGCCGATGGTCATTTTTTCATGACCGAGGACCGGCTGGGCACGGTAGGTGCCGAGGATGCGGTCCCACCAGGGGAAGTTGAATCCGAAATTGCTGTTGGTTTCGCGGATGGTGACGGAGTGATGCACCCGGTGCATATCCGGGGTGACCACCAGCAGCCGGAGATACCTGTCGAGTTTAATCGGCAGTTTCAGGTTGCCGTGATTGAACATGGCGGTGCCGTTCAGGATGATCTCAAAGATGATCACGGTCATCACCGTGGGCCCGAGGGCGGCGATGACGGTCATTTTGATGACCATGCTGATCAGGATTTCAATGGGATGAAAGCGCAGGCCGGTGGTGACATCAATGTCCAGGTCGGCATGATGCATCATGTGCAGGCGCCAGAGCAGCGGCACGGTATGGAACATGACATGCTGGAGATAGACCACCAGATCGAGAAGCAGGATGCCGATAAGCACGCCGAGCCAGGCCGGCGGATCGACGATGTTGAGGAGCCCCCAGCCATTCTCCCGGGCCGCCATGGCCACCTGTACCCCGATTATGGGGAAAAGCAGCCGCACGGCCAGGGTATCAACCGCCACCACGGCCAGGTTGCTGAACCACCGGACCGGCCGGGACATGGTCAGCGCCCGCCGGGGAGAGAAGAGTTCGCCCAGGGCGACCATTGCCAGTATCCCGAAAAAAAACCCCAGTCGAATCGTGGCTTCATGTTCCATGGCCATTTCCTTTTGGTGGCGAAATTCGCCGATTACCGCGCCGGGTTGATGGGGAGGTAAGCTGAAAGAGCTGTTCTTGCCATACGTCCCATAACTGAAAGCTACCTTGTCAATCAGCGGGTGTCAATAATCGAGTATGCTGTCCTTGGAACCCGAAGCGTGCCTGAGCATAACCCGCCGGTCATTGATGAGGAGCGAAGGAGTATGATGAAAGGAATCGGAATAATATGGGTAATTTTATCTTTGCATGTTTTCTTCGCCGCGCCCCTGTTTGCCACTGAACAATATGCGGCAATGACCGGGGCGGAATGCGAGGCCTGTCATGTCGATCCACTGGGTGGCGGAGAACTGACCGCGGTGGGGAAAGGCTATTTCCTGGCGGCGAACCCTGGAACCCGGCCGGAAATAGCCGGGCAAGGAAATGTTGCCCGAGTCATACGGCTGATTATCGGGTACATCCATATTGTCACCGCATTTTTATGGTTCGGGACAATCCTTTACGTCCATCTGGTCCTGAAGCCGGCGTATGCCTCCACCGGTCTGCCGCGCAGTGAAGTCAAGGTGGGGCTTGTTTCTATAATCATTATGGCCATAACAGGTATTGTCCTGACCTATTACAAGGTGCCTTCCCCGGGGCTTCTATTGTCGTCACAATTCGGCATTCTCCTGCTGGCAAAAATTGTCATCTTCACCATCATGGTATCCACCGCGCTCTTTGTCGTCCTTTTCATCGGGCCGAGGTTGAAAACCAAAAAAGCAGTCCGGCCGGTGCAGCCGGACGGATTGTCCCTCGCCGAGCTGGCCAACTTTGATGGCCGGGAAGGGCGGCCCGCCTATTTTGCCTTCAAGGGCAAGATCTACGATGCAACCGGGAGTAAACTGTGGAAAAGCGGCAGTCACATGAAAAGGCATCAGGCCGGAGTCGATCTGACGGGTTTTCTTACCCAGGCGCCCCACGGGGAGGAAAAATTATCCGCCTTGCCCGAGATCGCCCCGCTGTCAACGACCAGGGAAAAACCGGCCGGGGAAATCCATAAACGGGTTTTTTATGTCATGGCCTATATGAACCTCGGATTTGTATTCATTGTCACGCTTATCCTCGCCTTATGGCGCTGGTACTGATTGTCCGGCCACATTTAATTCGCGCTTGTCGGTCGGGGAGGACATTGCGACATCTTCGCCATCACCTGATCTGCCGCCGCCCATGGCCTGATATAATGCGGCGCTGTCGATGTCGCGCCCGGCCAGGCTGATCATGGCTGTCCTCCCGGCAACCGGTCGACAACGGCAATGCGGCTGCGGGCATGGAGGGCGTTTGTGCTGTAGAGCACCACCCGATCCCCGACCTTCAG
>JARGFN010000176.1 GCA_029210665.1 Desulfobulbales bacterium | reverse complement strand
CTTTTGAAGTGGGATTTCGGGGTGATAAACATCGATGGGGTTTAAGGGGGGAGTTAATGAGTGACGAATTTTCCGGCGGTTCCGGAACCGAAGGTGAACGGCCCTGGCTTGATCGCGAAAGCCGGTTTTCAAAATCCGAAGATCAGGCCTTTATTGCCAGGAGCATGCAGTATGTCAAGGATCACCATGGGATCTTGACGCTGGTTTCTGATTGCGGCGGGGTATATCAAGAGAGCCTCCTGATCAACATTGAACATGGCGCCCTGCTGATCGACAAGCCATTGGAATGGGCCGGCGAACCGGACTCCTTCCGGATCTTTTTCCGGGATCGGCGCCGGATCTGGAACTACTTTCCGGTCAGCGGGGTTTCTTATTCTCCCTTTGCCCTCACGGTGGCCATGCCCGAAGAATTGCACTGCCAGCAGCGAAGAGCCTGTCCTCGGGTCATGGTCCCTCCCGGCACCAGGGCTCTGGTCAAAAACGGCAGCCAGGCAATGGCCACCGTTTTTGTCCATGACCTCAGCGCCGCCGGAATGTTGATGTGCAATGATCCCGCCGAGGGCGAATACGCCACTGATTCGATTATCAACGACATTGTGGTTTCTCTGCCGGCCGGCGGAACAGCCCACGGCGAGGGCAATGTCCGCAAGGTTCTGCCGTTGATCGGCCAGGGCCGCATTGTCCGCTCTTATCTGGACAAGGAGACCCAGCGTCCCTGTTACGGCGTTTCCTTTCAGTATGAGAGCGTTTACGTGAAGGAGACCATTAACCAGATCGTCTCCGAAGTGGCGAGTGACGATGGCCGGAATGATTTTCTCTGAGAATCGCGGATCCCTTAATCCAGGCATCGCGGGTTATCGAGCATGGTTGATTTTGTCTTGAACGCCGAAGAGGCGAGGGTTCTCGGCGTATTGCTGGAAAAGTCCATGGCGACCCCGGAATACTATCCCCTGACCCGCAACTCTCTGACTATCGCCTGTAACCAGAAATCGAACCGCAATCCGGTTGTCGCCTATGACGAAACGACCGTGGCCGATGCCGTCGCCACCCTTCTCGATAAACAACTGGTGGTGCGAAGCGCTACCGGCAGGGTAACCAAATATGCCGAGTGTTTTGTCGGCAACGCCAAGTTGCTTAACCGGGAAGCGGCGTTGCTTTGTCTGCTCTTGCTGCGCGGCCCCCAGACCGCCGGGGAGCTGCGGAGCCGCTCCGAGAGGCTTCATGCCTTCAGCGATCTCGCCGGGGTTAACGAGACCCTGGACGATCTTGTTGAGATGGGTTTTGTCGTAAAATTACCCAGGCAGCCGGGCCGCAAGGAACCGAGATTCGCCCATCTGTTGGGTGGGGAAGTTAAGGAGGACGCCGCCCTTCCGGCGCCGGCGGAAGCCCGGCCCGGCGGTGACACAGCCGAAAGGCAGGCGGGCGGTCGGCTTGAAGAACTGGCCGAGGAAGTGGCGTCTCTTAGGACGGCGCTGGAAGATCTGCGCCGGCAGTTTCTTGATTTCAGAAATCAGTTCGAGTGAGCTTGAAGAGAGGGAAAGCCGGCAGGGGCGGGATCGCCGCCCCTTTTTCGCAATATTGGGATTTGCCGACTTCCTTGGCGTTTTTAGCCATCCCGCCCCGGTCGATCGTTATTGCACGGTAAAATCAAGCGCGGCCAGGCCGGCGCCGCTCCGATCCTGGATTTCGACCCGCCATTTTCCGGTGCGTCCAGCCAGCTTCTTGCTGGAATAAGTTCTCCACCGGTTACCTTTGCGGATCGACAGGGGCACCCGGGCCATTTCCTTATCGCCGTGATACCAGACAAAATCAACCAGCACATCGGCACTGATATTGCTGGCCTCCAGGAAGGCGTAGGCCTTTTCGGTAGCGGCGGCAAAAATATCGGTAACCCCGACCGGTTCGTGGTTCTCAACGTTTTGGGCGGCAACAAAACGCTCGATGGTCATCCGGGCCGGTGCCATGGTCTCTTCCTGGGCTGCCGCGCTTGACAGGGCGGGCAGCAGGAGCACCAGGGTCAACAGGGCGGTTGTTAGTAGGCACGATTTGTTCATTGTCGATTCTCCTGAGGTTTGTTTGCTGAAAAAGGCGGGATATTCATTTTGCTTAGTCGCCTTCTAGTAAATCTCTAAAAAGGCGTCTTTGTCAAGCTCGATGAAAAAAATCCTTTACTCACCCCTCACTTCTTCCCTGATCCGGGCCAGTTGTTCCTTGAGATCGCGGGTTTCGGTGGTCCAGTAGGCTAAAGTTCCCCAGTCCGGGGTGGGCGGTTCGCCGCCGTCGATCACCTGATGGGCGCACCAGGCGATAAAGTGGATGTAGCGCATGGCCCGCAGAGGTTCGATCAGGGTCAGGCTCCGGCGGGGGAAGGGCCGGAAGGTTTCGTACCCCTCCATGAAGAGGTTGATCTCGTGACGCGCCCGGTTGGGGCGGTCCGGCAGCAGCATCCAGAGATCATGAACCGGCGGGCCGACGCCGAAGTCGTCGAAATCGATCAGATAAAAAGATTCATCCGGCCGGTAGATTATATTGGAGAAGTGGCAGTCGCCGTGGATTCGAATCATTTCCGCACCTTCGAACAGCGGCGCGATCTCCTCGATCAGGGTTCGGCCGATCTCGAAAAAAGATCCGGCCAGTTCCGGCGGGACGAAATTGTTATCCTCAAGAAAATCGAGTTGGGCGGCGGTTATGGCGTGCGGATGGATTCTGCCCCGGTCGCCGGGGGTTTTCAGGGCGCCGACCGCGTGGGTCCGGGCCAGCAGGCGGCCCAGTTCCAGCCATTGCTCATCGTTGTACTCGCTGACGAAACGGCCGCTTTTTTTGGGGAAGAGCGCATAGCTTATGTTTTTAAAAGTGCCCAGGGTGGCCCCGTTGTCGATTTGCAGGGGAGTGATGACCGGGACCTCCGCCGCGCTCAACTCCAGCAGAAAATCATGCTCGTCGAGCAACGCCCGCCGGCTCCAGCGGGTCGGCCGGTAAAACTTAATGATTATCCCCGCGCCATCCCCGGCCTCGAGTTCGTATACCCTGTTGATGTAGCTGTTCAAGGGGCGGCAGATACCGCTAAACCTTTTCGCCAGGGCTTGTTCGGCCAAGGTGATAATGGTTTCGGGAGTGAGTTCAAGAAAACCGCTTAATCGATTTTTGTTGTTTATCAATTTCGGATCCATCTGGTAATGTTTTCGGTAAGAGTCGCCTGTGGTTAATAATAGATTATCATCGGCGAAATTGCATGATATAATATGCGTTCATGGTTAGGAACCATGAGGAAAATGACCGGGGTGGATCGATTATAATCCAGCTCCGGGCGTTGGGGCGTTGCAATTCAACAGGAGTCCGAGGCCGATTCGATGAAGATCGCAGCCGGCGGAAAATATATGATGACGGCGATAACAGCCGTTATACCCACAGGGCATAAGTCTCGTTTGCGCAGACTAGCTGTTCAACTCGGCTTTATTATCCTTCTTGGGGGCGGCTATCTCGGCGCTTATGATTCACCGCTCTTTCCCGAGATCGCGCCGACCCCCGTTCACCTGGAGGCGGCTTCCCCCAAAACCCTCGTCATAGACGTCAAGGGCAAGATCCTTTCGCCGCTGTCTCTCAATGAAAATGTCTGGATCGGCGGCCACCGCTTTGAAGTGCCGCCGCCCTGGCGCGGTCACCGGATCGAGGGTGAAACGGCTCGGGGCGACCTCGACTTCGCCCGCTTGCCGGCGGAGCTTGTTGCCGAGGGCGGGGAGATTTACGTAACCAGAACGGCCCGGGACGCTTTCGTCAGGATGGCGCGGGCCGCCGCCGTTGACGGGGTTCGGTTGCTGGTCGATTCCGGCTATCGCAGCGCCGAATATCAGCAGCGCATTTACCGAAGAAAGATGGCGGAAGGCGAAGATTTTTATGATATCGCCCAAGGCGTGGCGCCGCCCGGTTATTCCGAGCATATGCTGGGGACGGCCATCGACCTGGTTCCCAGCAAATGGACCTTCAAGGACACTCCGGCCGACAAGTGGATGCGCGAAAACGGCGCCGCTTATTCTTTTAACCAGAGTTATCCCCAAAAATCAGACCGTGGTTTCACCTGGGAGCCGTGGCACTGGAAGTATGTCGGTGACGGTTAACCCGCAATTAATCAAACCATTTTTTATAAGGAGAACGGTTATGTGGCAAGTGGATGTCGACAAAGACAAATGCAACGGCGACGAAGAATGTGTAAATGCATGTCCGGCCCAGGTTTTCGAGATGGTCGACGGTAAATCCGATCCGGTCAACATGGATGAATGTCTGGGTTGCGAAACCTGCGTGGAAGTATGCCCGGAAGGGGCGATAACCGTCACTGAAGTGTGATGGCGGCGCAAAA
>JARGFN010000012.1 GCA_029210665.1 Desulfobulbales bacterium | reverse complement strand
CGTCCCGTCTCAAGCAAGGTCGCTAAGGTCATTTCCCGTACCTATTACGAATATCTTCGGCTCCTTGATGACCCGCTTTATAAAAGGATCGGAATCGCTGCGCTCGCTAAAAGTCTTTCTGTCCATGAGTACCGGATTGATCTCCCGTCCGAGGCTTTCATGGATATCGGCCAGCGCTCCCACCACCTCGGTAAACGACACGCCGCCGATTACAAACAGATCGATATCGCTGCCGCTTCTCTCGCGACCGGCGGCGGCCGAGCCGAAGATGAAGGCAAGCTCAATTAGTGGTCCCAGAGGCAGGAGGGCTTCCCGGATCACATCGGCCATCCCGGCGGTCTTCCGGAAAATCGCGGCCAGTTCCGGATAGATCGGAGATTGGCGATCGGCCTGATAATATACCTGCCGCCCCACGGTCTCCCGGCTCAACAGGCCGGCGGCGGCGAGCAGTTTCAGCTCGCGATGCAGGGAGCCGGCCGGGACGCCGGTGAGCCGGGAAATCTCCCGGACATGGTACCGCTCTTCCGGCCTTACCAGCAATAAGGCAAGAACCTTGCGCCGGTAAGCACTGAACAATACTTCCACCGGTCTGTCGGTGATCATAAGCCCTCCAATGTTGTTCTCAAACTTACTACATGTGTAGCGTTTTTGAGAACAAACGCAATAAAAAAGCATATTTGCTACAATCCCGACCAATTCCGGCGACAGCTCATTTAATCCCATTCGGCCGGCGCCAGAACCTCTCGACCTCGCCGAAATCCCTGGTCACCGGGCTGGGCGGCAGGCTGTTTAAAAAGGTGCGGCCGTAGCTCTTGGTGAAGAGCCGCACGTCGAGAATCGCCAATACGCCACGGTCCGAGGCGGAGCGCATCAACCTGCCGACTCCCTGGCGCAGAGCCAGAATCGCCCGCGGCACCTGATAATCGAAAAAGGGATTGCCGCCCTCCTCCCGGACCCGGTCGACCCGGGCCTTGACCACCGGATCACTCGGCACCTCGAAGGGCAGCTTGTCGATGATCACGCAGCTCAAGGCCTCGCCGGGAACATCGACCCCCTCCCAGAACGAGGCCACCGCCAGGAGCACCGAGTGGACATCGGTCGCGAACTGTTCGAGCAGGGCCGAACGGGGCGCGGCGCCCTGCATCAGGACCGGATACTCCAGCTCGTTTTTGAGATACTCATAGGCCTCGCGCATCCCGGTCAGACTGGTGAAGAGGACCAGGGCCCGGCCGTGCGAGCTGCGGACCAGGCGGCCGATCAGTTGCGGCGCCTCCGCCGGAAAGCGCTCGGTGCCGGGGGCGGGAAAATCGCGGTTCGGGACGAAGAGCAAGGTGCGGCGCCGGTAATCGAAGGGGGTGGTCAGGGTCAGGGTTTCGGTTTCCGCCGGCAGGCCGAGCCTTTCCAGAAAAAAGTCGAACCGGTTGGCGGTGGTCAGGGTGGCGGAGGTAAAAACCGCGGAGCGCACCTGGCTGTATAGGTGTTCTTGAAGTTCATCGGCGACCCGGATCGGCGAGGCGGAGAGCACCACGGTCCTCTCCCGCCGCTCAAGCCAGTAAATCATGGCCCGGTCCACCTCTTCGGCGGTAATCTTTTGCAGAACGGTTTGCAGTTCCAGGCAACGACCCAGAAAGTTGTTCCAGACCTCGCCGGACGGGAGAAGATTATCGAGCTGACCGGCCAGGGCGGAGAACCGGAGATCGAGATCGCCGAGTTCGTCCCGCCAACCGGCAAGCCCCTTCACCACCTCAGCCAGATCGAACCGGCCGGTCCGGCCCGCCAGCATCGTCGCCAGCCGGTCAGCCCCGGTGGCAAGCGCCCTGGCCGATTGCACGGTCTTCTCCCTGGTCCGACCCGC
Source organism: Desulfobulbales bacterium (assembly GCA_029210665.1). Taxonomy (GTDB): domain Bacteria; phylum Desulfobacterota; class Desulfobulbia; order Desulfobulbales; family JAGXFP01; genus JAGXFP01. Next base: position 28,692 of record JARGFN010000012.1, on the reverse strand, counting down.
CAACTCCGCCTCGGCCAGGGTTTCGACATCCCGGGCCAGATCGATCAATTGGTAATGGCTCACCGAGATCCCGAAATAGCGGGTGGCGGTCTCCTCGATATGATGGGCCTCGTCGAAGATCACCGCCTCGTAGCGGGGCAGCACCTCGGCATTGCCGAAGCGGCGCAGGGCCAGATCGGAGAAGAACAGGTGATGATTGACGATCAGCAGCCGGCTCCGGGCCGCCTCCCGCCTAAGTTTGGTGATGAAACAGCCCGGCCAGTCCGGGCAGTCGGAGCCCAGACACTGGGAGGCGTTGGCGCTGACCGCGGACCAGAGCGGGGAGTTGTCGGCCAGCCAGGCAAGCTCGGCCCGATCGCCGCTGGCGGTCTCGGCCGCCCATTCGCCGATCGCCTGCAACTCGCCGCCAAGACCGAAAAACTTCTTCTGGGGCGCCGCCGCCACCTGGTGCCAGCGGTAGAGACAGAGATAGTTCTGCCGCCCCTTGACACAGAGGGCGGAAAGATCCTTAACGATATGTTTCCTGATGAAGGGAATCTCTTTATCGAGAATCTGGTCCTGGAGATTGAGGGTGCCGGTTGAAATCACCACCCGGCGGCCGGAGAGGGCGGCCGGAACCAGATAGGCCAGGGTCTTGCCGATTCCGGTGCCGGCTTCGGCGGCAAGAAGATGGGGCCGACGGCCGTCCGCCGGCCCCGAGAGACCGCGCAGCACCGCTTCGGCAAGCTTGAGCTGCCCTTCCCGAAACTGGTAACCGGGCAAGCGGCCGGCCAGAATTCCGGCCGGTCCGAAGACCTCTCCGATATCGGCCATGACCGAATCGTCATTCATCGCGATAGCTCCTTTGCCCGCCCGTTCAATCCGTTATCGGACGATTCTTATAATCGCTCGCCGGCATGGCTTCCAATGCCGAGCGCAACAGCCCCGGCCTCCGATCAGTGACGATTTCTTGACAAGCCGATTTCGTTTCTGATAGCTTGAATTGAGAAGGGCAAACAGACTCACTTAAATAAGGAGAAGAAAATGGCCAATTTCAAAAAAATCATGGTTCCCATCGATTTTTCTGAAAACTCTCCCAAGGTACTCCAGAGCGCTATCGATGTCGCCGAAAAATTCGAAGCGGCCCTCTCGATCGTCTTTGTCGTGCAGAGTTTCGAAGACTACTCGGGATTTTTCGTTCCCCATATGCCTATCAGCCAATTTGAGGATGAAATGATCGCGAGCGCCGAGCAAAAGATGGAAAGTTTCCTGGCCGAAAATTTCAAAAGCGACCTGCCTTATAACTCCGCGGTCATTAAAGGCGACGTCGCCGAGGAGATTGTCGACTATGCCGCCCAAAACGACATCGCCATGATCGTCATGGGCACCCACGGCTACAAGGGTCTGGAAAAGGTCCTGTTCGGCAGTGTCGCCGAAAAAGTGGTCAAAACCTCGCCCTGCCCGGTCCTGACCGTCAACCCCTATAAGTGATCCCCCCCGGGGCCGCTTTAAGGTTTTGGGTATCCTGGCGACCGCCCCGGGGAACGGTTACGATTTCAGTACGGCAACTATCTGGCGCCGATGGCCGGTGGTTGCGGCAATCGGCATACCGCTGAGCCGGCCCCAAACCTTATCGGCCTGGGACCCCTCCAGAAGATAGAGTTCCAAGAGATTCTTCGCCCCCCCCTTCGCGGAGATCCGCTCCTGCCAGAGCTGCGTCGCCTTTTCAAAGGCGGCGCCTCCCCCAAGCGGATCGCCGCCAAGGATTTCGTTGATGGCGGCAAGCACGGCCGAGCGGGCGTCGCCCAACTCGGCCCGACAGGCGGGGATCGCATCGAGCGCCACCGCCGGCAGCCCGATTTCGGCCAGCAGTCTCGGCCCGGCTCCGCTCGCCTCTGCCAGGACATCGAACAGGGCGATCGCCGCCTCTTCCCGGTCGGTAATCAGTAGCGCCGGCCGGAGCGGATCCATGGCATGGATAACGGACCAGGCCTTCAGGAGCCGTTCGACTCCGGGGCCTTCCAGGGTCAGGCCCGAGATACTGTTGCCGGGATCGATTACTCCGGCATCGCCGTCCCCGTCATCCCGCTCGTCGCCCCCGCCTTTAAGGGCCTTGAATAACGCCCGCTCGGCCCGATTTAAAGTGGCCAGCTCCCGGTCCAGCTCCAGCTGTTCCCGGGCCAGCATTTCGGCGAGCCGCAAGACCAGTCGCGCCTGCCAGATTTTTTCGGTTACACGCGAATCGCGGCCGCCTCCCTTCCTCTCCCCATGCAGACCGGCAATCAGCTGCCGGACCGAGGATTCATCATGATCGACCAGGGCGTCGGCGGACAGGGTTGCGAGAAAGCCGCCGTAATAATCGGCGGCATGAGCCTTGATGTCCCGGATCATGGCCAGAAAACGGTCCCGCTCATCGCCGAGAGGCAAAACCACCCGCCCCCGCCGGTAAAGAGAAGCGGCCCCGCCGCTCTCCTCCTCCCCTTCAACGATCCGGTAATCTTCAATCTCGTCGAGCAGACAGAGCAGGCCGCCAAGCGACGCCGGACTGGGCGCGACCCCGGGGAAATAAAGGCCCTTCACGATGTTCATCTTTTAAATCCGTTATAAATAAGCTATTACTGGAACAATCCGGTCGGTTGACCGCAAACAATGGTTTATATCTGATGAAAAAGCGCGGCGAAAAAATATCCCTGGCAATTCTGACCCTTGCCTACCTGCTGGCCGGCCTCCGCTATTTCCCGAACCGCCCGGCGGCAACCCTGATTGAGACCGCGACCCACCTCTTGACGGTAGCCCCCTTCCTGGTCGGGGCCATTCTCCTCTACAGTTCCTTCCACCGCCGTCGGGGCGGCGAAAGACCGCCGCTGTCGATCATGCTGCGGATCGGCCTGAGCCTGGGCATTATCATCGAATTCTTTATCGGCCTCTACCACTATCTGGACATCAACCAGGTCGGCTAGTTCCCGGCCCAGTCCATCGGCCATCAAGCGCGGATCATTGAATTATCGGGATGATAGCCGGATTGGGCCGTGGTGTTCGGCAGCAGAAAGGAGCGGCGGCCGATCAGGGTGCCGGGATTGGTCACCGAATTGCATCCGGTCTGGACCCGGTCGCCCAGAATCGCGCCGAATTTGCGGAGGCCGCTGTCAACCGTGCCCTCCGGGGTTCGCACCGGGACGTTACCGGCGACGAAACGCAGATTGGCCATTTTGGTGCCCGCCCCCAGATTGACCCGGTTCCCGAGGATGGTGTCGCCCAGATAGGCGAAATGACCGGCCTTGGCATCGTCCAGAAAAATCGTATGCTTGACTTCGGTGACATGGCCGACCACGCATCTGTTGCCGATCAGACAGTTGCCCCGCAGATAGGCGCCCTGCCGCACCTCGCTGAAATCGCCGATCACCGCCGGACCGTCGATGAAGGCCCCCGACTCAATCAAGACCCCGCGGCCGAAACGAAACGCCTCGCCCCGCAGAATCACCCCGGCCATGATCACCGTGGCACCGGGCAATAAGCGCTCTCCGTCGTATACCGCAAGAGCGCCCCGGCCCACATCGCCGAAGCGGATATCGAATCCGGCCGCGTCCCGGAACCGCCCCTCGAAAAGCAGCCAGGTCCGGTCAAGGGGCCGGCCGCTCGCCATTTCGGAAGGCAGCACGGGGTATTGCCCGGCGGCCAGATAATCCTTCAGCCGGGCCAAGGCCTCCCAGACCACCCCCGCCCCAAAGATTTGCCGATGCTCGAAATCGGCCAGATCAAAAAAAGAATTTGCGGATAGATCAGTCGTCATTATAGTCTATTCCCAGGATGTTTTTTGAAGCGGTTTTTGTGCAAATCATCAAATTTTAAGCACATAATGTTGTAAAACAGTATTAATTTCAAGGTTAATCGATTAAAGCCTGCATAGGCAGGATCCGGTTGCCCGGGCTCAGCCCGCGCGGCTGAATATGATATAGCTGAGTTGAGCAGCTCGTCTGCTCGTACGAAACTTATGCCCTGTGGGTATATAGCTGAGTTGAGCGGCTCGTCTGCTCGTACGAAACTTACGCCCTATGGGTACAAACCAAGTTGCCAACTCCACAAAAGGAAATCATTTTGAATATAAACGACTCCATCTCAGACGCAATCCCCGAATTCCCCGATCTTGACGATCACGAGATCCCCGAAGTCCTGCCGCTGATGGCGGTCCGCGACGTGGTGGTCTTCAATTATATGATAATTCCCCTGTTCGTCGGCCGGCCGAGTTCGATCGCCGCTGTCAATGAGGCGCTGACCAAGGACAAGATGCTGATGCTTGGCACCCAGAAGGACGCCACCATCGACGAACCCGGGCCGGACGATGTTTACGAGGTCGGGATGGTCTGCATGATCATGCGAACCCTGAAACTGCCCGACGGCCGGCTCAAGGTCCTGGTCCAGGCCATGAACAAGGCCAGGATCGCGCGCTTCGAGCAGACCGAACCCTTCTTCATCGTCAAAACGGAACTGCTGCATGACGAGGAGGTCGGCGAGATCTCCGTCGAAACCGAAGCCCTGATGAGAACGGTCCGCGACCAGACCGAAAAGATCCTCTCCCTGAAGGGCATCATGTCATCGGATCTGATGGTCATCCTCAACAATATCGAGGAACCGGGCCGGCTGGCCGACCTGGTTGTCTCCAACCTTCACCTCAAAACCGCCGAATCGCAGTCGGTTCTGGAACTCTGCCACCCCGTCGAGAGATTGCGCAAGGTCTCCGATTTTCTCAACAAAGAGCTTGAGGTCTCTGCGGTCCAGGCCAAGATCCAATCCGAGGCCAAGGAGGAGATGGGCAAAACCCAGCGCGAATACTATCTGCGCGAACAGCTCCAGGCCCTGAAAAAAGAACTCGGCGAAATCGATGACCGGGCCCTGGAACTGGAAGACCTCAGGAATAAACTGACCAAGACAAAAATGCCGCCCGAGGCCAAAAAAGAGGCGCTCAAGCAGCTGAAAAGGCTGGAGATCATGCACCCCGATGCCTCGGAGGCGACCACGGTCAGAAACTATCTCGACTGGATCCTCGACATCCCCTGGCGTAAATCGTCCCGGGACCGAATCGACATCAAGGAGGCCAAAAAGGTCCTCGATGCCGACCATTACGGCCTGAACGAGGTCAAGGAAAGAATCCTCGAATACCTGGCCGTCCGCAAGCTGAACAAGTCCACCAAGGGGCCGATTCTCTGTTTCGTCGGCCCTCCCGGGGTCGGCAAGACCTCGCTCGGCAAGTCGATCGCCCGGGCCATGGGCCGCAAGTTCCACCGGATGTCCCTGGGCGGCATGCGCGACGAAGCGGAAATCCGCGGCCATCGCCGCACCTATATCGGCTCGATGCCGGGCCGGATCATCCAGGGGCTGAAGACCGTCGGCGCCAACAATCCGGTCTTCATGATGGACGAGATCGACAAGGTCGGCTCCGACTACCGGGGCGATCCCTCCTCGGCCCTGCTGGAGGTCTTGGATCCGGAGCAAAACTTCGAGTTCACCGATCACTATCTCAACATGCCCTTCGATCTCTCCAAGGTGATGTTCATTACCACCGCCAACATGACCGACACCATTCCGGGTCCGCTCCTCGACCGGATGGAGATTATCCGGCTGTCCGGCTATATGCTCGAGGAAAAACTGGAAATCGCCAAGCGCTATCTCCTGCCCAGGCAGATCGAGCAGAACGGCATCGACGCCAAGGCCATCCAGATCGACGAGAAGACCATCCAGAGGATCATCTCCCACTACACCAGGGAAGCCGGCCTCCGCAACCTTGAACGGGAGCTCGGCAAGGTCTGCCGGAAGGTGGCGCGGCGCATCGCCGAGGGCGGCCGGAAAACCTACAAAATCTCCGAACGGACCCTGGATAAATACCTGGGACCACCGAAACACATCCCCGAGACGGAGCAGGAGAAGATCGACCAGCCCGGCCTGGCCACCGGCCTGGCCTGGACCGAGGTGGGCGGGGAAATCCTCTACATCGAGGTGGCGATCCTCAAGGGCAAGGGCAAACTGACCCTTACCGGCCAACTCGGCGACGTGATGAAGGAGTCGGCCCAGGCCGCCTTAAGCTTTTGCCGCTCCCGCTCCAAGGTACTCAAGGTCGATGAATCTTATTTCGAGAATATCGATATCCACATCCATGTCCCGGCCGGGGCGATCCCCAAGGACGGTCCCTCGGCCGGCATCACCATGGCCACCTCGCTGTATTCGGCCCTGTCCGGCCAAAAGGTCAGGCAGGATGTGGCGATGACCGGCGAGATCACCTTACGGGGCCGGATCATGCCGATCGGCGGACTCAAGGAAAAAGCCCTGGCCGCACTAAGGGCCGGTATCACGACCATCATTATCCCGGCGGAAAACAAAAAGGATCTCGTGGAAATCCCCGAAAAACTGCGCAAAAAACTGACCTTCATCCCGGTGAAGAATATGGATCAGGTCTTTCCGCATGTCTTCTAGCGTCCGTCCGGAAATCAGGATTCTGCTCCGTGAAGAAGGGGCCGGAATGCCGGTAACGCAGCCTGACGGGCAACACCCCGGCGTACGCAAGGTACGCGAGCACTTTCCGCCTCTGCCGCGCCGAAGTTGCCGGCCGAAAAGACCAGCCATGGACAGTCACTTCCCTCCCCTTGTCCGGGGTAACGCCACGCCTCTCTCCCCATGTCGAATCCGAAGAAAAGCGGCGGCTTAAACCTGCCGGGGGCGCTAATCGCGGCGGCCGGGGCAGCCCCCCTGTTGATTCTGCTCTGGATCAGCGCCTATGCCTTTATGCCGGCCGATTTGACCGGTCGGGATGAAAAGACGGTGGTAATCCCCCCGAACCTCTTTTTCACGGCCATCGAAAAAAAGCTGATCGAGGCCGGGGTGATCGTGGAGGACCGGCGCTTCCTGCTGACCGCCCGCCTGATGGGCGTGGCCAGTTCCCTTAAGGCCGGGGAGTACATTTTTCCGGACCGGCCCACGCCTTACCGGGTTCTGCGCGAGCTGGCCTGGGGGGCCCGGATCCAGCGCCCGATCACCATTCCGGAAGGGGCCACCCTTGCCCAGATCGCCGAGATCCTGGGCCGCGGCGGCTGGCTGGCCCCGGAACGCTTCCTGGAACTTTGTTATGACCGCGAGTTCATCGGCCAACTGGGCTACGAACTCGCCTCCCTCGAAGGCTATCTTTTCCCGGAAACCTATCTGTTCGAACGGGGCGGACATAGTGCCGAGGCAATTATCAGGACCATGGCCGATCAGATGCGCCGGGTTCTGGCCGAGACCGGGGCCGAGGACGGCCTGCCGGCCGCCGGGCTCGATCGGCACCAGATCTTGACCCTCGCCTCGATTGTCGAAAAGGAAACCGGCCGGACCCTGGAAAGACCCTTGATCGCCGGGGTTTTTCTGAACCGGTTGCAAAAAGGGATGAGGCTGCAGAGCGACCCGACCGTAATCTACGGGATCGAAAATTTTGACGGCAATCTGACCCGGCGCCATCTAGGAGATCTCACCCCCTATAATACCTACCGGATCGCCGGTCTGCCCCCCGGCCCCATCGGCAACCCGGGTCGGGCGGCCATCGAGGCGGTCATGCAGCCGGCCGCCGGCTCCTATTATTATTTTGTTTCAAAAAATGACGGCTCGCATTACTTTTCAGAGACACTGGCGGAACACAATCGCGCCGTCGCCAAGTATCAGAAAAAGACGCCGCAAAGATAAACAAGAGAGGTAGTTATCATGCAGAAGCCCCGTTTACTCAGGGACAGCCGAGGTTTTTCATTAATTGAAATCATGGTGGTGATGATCATCATCGGCCTGTTAGCCGGCCTGGTGGGTCCGAAACTGTTCGGCCAGCTCGGTAAGGCCAAGCAGAAAACCGCCAAGGCCCAGATCGAGATGATAATGGCCGCCCTGGACGCTTACCGGCTGGATGTCGGCAGCTATCCGTCCCAACAGGAAGGGCTTGAGGCCCTGATCAGCAATCCCGGCGCGGGCGACTGGGCCGGCCCCTATCTGGCCAAGCCCCAGATCCCCGTCGACCCTTGGGATCACACCTATCTTTACCGGAACCCCGGCCAAAACAGCGACATTGAGGTAATCTCCCTCGGCCAGGACAACAAGGAAGGCGGAACCGGCGAAGACGCCGATATCAGAAGCTGGGAGTGATCTTCCAACCGATCATCATGAAGGATTTTCGAAGTCTCCTTTCATCCGACCGAAAAACCCAAGCGTAACCAATCACGGGATAAGGCGCCAAGGTTCAGCCCATCTCCCATCCAGTAAGCGGGTGATCCGCTCAGCCGTCGCCGGCCAGGACGGCAGTCGGCAGACTGACCAGAACCTCCAGGCCGCCGGCCTCGCGCCGGTGCATTTCGAAATGACCGCCGTAGGCCTTCAGGACGTTTTCGACCATGGTCAGGCCCATCCCGGTGCCATAGGTCTTGGTGGTGAAGAAGGGGTCCTTGGCCTTGTCGAGGGTATCTTCCGGCATCCCGATCCCGGTATCCCTTACCGCGATCCGGATCCATTCATCATCCCGGCGGACGGCCACCTCAAGGCGACCGCCACCGTCGGACATCGCCTCGATCGCGTTTTTCACCAGCTGCAAAAACATCTGGCGCAGATGCTGGCGATCACCGATGATCCGTAAGCCGGGGGTTTCTCCGCATTCTATATTCCAGACAATCTTCTGACTGACCATTTCCGGCTGCACCAGAATCAAGGTTTTATGGAGCAGTTCGCAGAGGTCCAGGGGTTCCGGATTGATCTCACTGAACTGATCGGTAAAACTGTTCAGGTCTTCCAGGATCTTATCGAGCCGGGAGGTTTCCCTGCTGATCACTTCCAGAAATTTTTTCTGCTCCTCGGTCGCGGATTTTCTGGCAAGAATCCTGGCCATGCCGCCGATCGAGGTGATGGGATTCCGGATCGAATGAACCAGTTGGGCGGCCATCTGGCCTAGGGCGGAAAGCCGCTCGAACTCGACCAGCAGATTCTTGCTCTTATCGAGCTCTTCGGTCAGCGCTTCCAACTCGGCGATTTTCTTGACCTGGTCCTGATAAAGACGGCTCTGCTCAATCGCCAGGCTGGCCTGGCTGGCGAACAACTCCAAGGTGTTGAGCACACTGACATCGACCGGCTCCCCGGTAACAAAATTATCGGCGATAATCACCCCGAACGACCGGCTCGACGAAAAAAGCGGCACAACCACGAATTCGTCGACCTGGAGCAGATCGATCAGGGCGGTGGGGACCGGCAACAGTTGCGGGTCCCCATGCTCCCGACGCTCGACTGCCTTCGGCCAGTCTTGCTCTCCGCCAACGCCCTCGAAGGAGCGCCTTTCCATGGAAACCGGCACCCCGGCGTTTTTTCTCGACACCAGGATACTGCGCCGTTCCCGGGCGGCCTTGATCAGAATGTTTTCCTGATCGTCCACCGAAATCCGCAACGTCGCGACGATGCGATTGACCTTGCTGTTTGCATCATTGAAAGAGCCCCGAAACCCATGGACGATATCCATGAAACCCAGGGACTTGTCCCGAAGTTCCGTCCAGATCCGGCCGGCATCTTCCCACCCGTCCGGGCCGATGGCCATCCGGCCGCGCAGATACCGGTTTTCCTCGTCGAACATGGCCAGAAAGGCGCGATTGAAACGCAAACCCTCGTTGGCGGTGACTCCGACCAGCACGGCCTGGAGGATCTCGTCGACCTCGACCGTGCTCAGATAAGCGGTGTTCATCTTGACGGAAAGCTGGTGGAGCATGTTGATCCGGAAGTGGGCCTTGACCAGATCTTCATGGTATCTTCGGTTGTCAATAATCAGGCGGCGCCTTTCAAGGGCCTTCTTGACGACCAACAGGATTTCGTCGAACTGGACCGGCTTGGACAGATAATCCTCCGCCCCCTCCCTGATACACTCAATGGCGATTTTAAGATCGGCGACCCCGGTCAGCATGATCACCGCCGCATCGGGATAGGACTTGACGATCTGCGGCAACAGGGTTTTCCCGTCAACATCGGGCAACCCGATATCAAGCAAGACCAGGGCGGCTTTGTTGTTATCGCCGGCGGCCAGAAAATCCTGGCCCCGGCCAACCTCCTCGACGCTCAAGCCATGCTCTTCGAGAAAGACCCTCAAAGGCGCCCTGATCCCCGGATCATCATCGATTATATAGACCTTCTCTCCGGGATAAAGCAGGTCGGCGGTTGGCAGGGATATCTCGGGTTCAGGCATTTCGCACCAGATCAATTTTGACGACTTTTTTCGAGACTTTTTGCGGGTTCTTCAATTTTGCCGGCATCGTAATCGGAAAATCGCAACCGTTCGCCGGGCGGTCGCCCAAAAAGCAAAACCGCCCACCTTAAATAATATGTAAGTTTAGGGCTTAACTCCCTGCCCGGTCAAATGGTTTTTTTATCCCCATAAATAATAAGCGCATCCGGGCTTGGCCGAATGCGCTTATCAAAAACCACTATGTCGCGCCGGGCAACCTCAACCCGGCCCGGCCGTTAAATCACATGGGAACAATCAGCTTATTGGAGTCCTCGTTCCATTTGACCACCATATACCAGGCCGCCATGGCCAGGGCGATCAGGATCAGGGTGCCGCCGTAACCGAGGAAGGTATCGGGCATGTAGACAAATTCCCCCAGCTTGCCTGCATTGGTGATGCCCTCATCGAGCCAATCTTCCGTGCCCTCGATATTGAAGGCCTTGAACCAGGCGGTCATCAGCGAGTTGGAAACCCCGAAGAAGGGAACCACCAGCCACAGTTTGATCTGGCCCTCGCCGACCCGCCACAGGGTGCCGGTACCGCAACCGCCGGCGAAAATGGCGCCGAGTCCGAACAGGAAGCCGCCGACCACGCCACCCCAGCCGAAGGTGCCGCGGACATAGTGCAGAGTGCTCTGCAAGCCGCCGGCCTTGACGACCGCTACGCCGAGCGCGCAGAGCAGCACGCTCAGGGCCACCGATTTGGCCAAGGTGCAATCACCGGTCATATGGGGCTCGCGGAAACCCTGGATCATGCACCAGCGCCCCCTTTGCATGCAGTAGCCGAGGGCGGCGGAGATCAGCAGGATGCCGCCCATCTTGGTCAGATAACTGTTGTCGCTGCCGGCGTAATTATAGGCGCCGCAAAGGATTCCCCCCAAGGCCAGCACCCCGAGAATGATCTGGAGGGCGAAAGGGAACTCCACGGTCTTGGCGCCGCCGCTGCCCCAGGTGAGATTTTCCATTTCCCAGTAAAGGGCCTTCAGGCCGACCACCGCGCCCAGCACCAGGCCAAGCCACATGGCGAAACCATGGGCGGAAAGGTTGCCGATCGCGTTATAAAAGCCGCCGACATTACAACCGCCGGCCAGGGCGGCGCCGACGCCCATCAGGATTCCGGCGATAACCGCCTTGGCAAGCTCCCGCAGGGGCGGGAATCTCAAGGCAAACTGGTTGCCCAGGGTAGCCGAGAGGAAGGCGCCGGCGACAAAGCCGACCCCGATTATCGAGCCGGAATTTTTCAGAAAGTGCTTCGGCGCGCCGTCATCAAACATTTCGAAGGGATTCATGCCCAGGCCGTAGAGGATCCAGTCACCCCAGTTCCGGATCGCCCCGACCGCTCCCCAGGGCCGCATCCAGGCCATGATCAGTACACTGAAAAAGGCGACCAGAATGCCGACCATGTAAGGATTCCATTCGTCCTGGCACATTGCCTTGTATAGTTTCTTGAACGTTTTGCCCAACAAGCTGCCTTCACTCATAAACTCTCCTCCCGCATCCTTCGAATTTAAGGTTAAATCCCAACCCTATAAACATTCGTCCTGCAAGCAGACCGCCGGGAAGAGTAATATTCCAGGAAATCTCTCCGCCGGACCGCTAACTTTTTCATTTACTCCATGGCCGTAATACTTGTCAAGCATGAAGGGCATTTCCTACCACAATGTAACACGCCGCCCGTTAACCCTTGTCATACCGGTGCCTTTGCAACAACGATTCCCGGCCGATCCCGGCGCAACCCCGGCGCTGAATAATCATTCATTTAACTTGACAGCCCCCCCCAATCTTGGTAGTAAAAATTCTTTAGCGATGCATATCTGTAAAATCGATGGTTCCTTGTTCCGGACATCGTGAGGCGCGGGCCGTTTGGGGTCCGGGTTTTGCTGGTTTCCGGTAATAAAAAACTCGCATGAAGGAGGATAAGATGAGTGACGTAAAGCTTGCCCCGGCCGATGTCAAAGCGGATCACACCCTCGACGCCAAAGGCCTGAGCTGTCCGATGCCGCTGTTAAGAACCAAAAAGGAGATCGGCAAGCTCGACTCCGGCCAGATCCTGGAGGTTCTCGGCACCGATCCCGGCTCCCGTAACGATCTGCCCGGCTGGGCCGAAAGATCCGGCCACGAATTCATCGGCGAAAAAGAGGATTCGGGCTTCTTCCGCTTCTATATCAAGAAGGGCTGATTTCCACCGGCCGACACAACCGACAGCCGGCGGCGCATTGTTGCCGTCGGCTGTCTTAATGGCGCATCATGATTGATGATTTCAGGTGCGCCACTACTTTTTCATTGGAGGAAGAAATGGCGAAAAGTTTAGGTATTTTCGTAACCAACCCCGATAACTTCCAGCACGTAATGGGAATCACCAAGGCCGCCAAGGCCAAAGGTTCCAAGGTCAAGGTGTTTTTTACCTGGAAAGGCACCCAGAATGCCAAGCTGCCGGAATTCCCGACTCTCTGCGAACTGGCCGACGATGTCTCGATCTGCGCCGACAGTTACGAGAAGATGGGCTTCGACCGCAACGATGTCCCGGCCGGCCTGGATCCCAAGAAGATGGCCACCCAGGCCCAGCACGGGGCCATCATCGAAGACTACGACTGCTACTTGAGCTTATAGGGGGTTTGGAGATGGAGTATAAAAAAGTCTGTTTCATGTATAAAAACAAGGATTACGCCATTGACGGCATGCGTTCCGCCCTGGGCCTCGCCGTGGAAAACATGTACTCTTACGGGATTGTCCTGGATACGGAAATCGATAAGCTTGATGAAAACCAGCAGGAGAGCCTCGAGATGCTGCGCGACATGGAAGGCGAGGTGTATTCCAATCTCCCTTCGGTATGCGAGGCCAACGGGATCGAGCCGATCACCATTGAGGAACTTGGCGAGAAGCTGCGTGATATGAACTTCGTCATTCCCTACGGGATCAAATAAGGATTCAGCAGGAGTTTAATACCATGAAAATATTGAATGTATATCGTTCCGCCCCGGATGAGAGCACCAAAAAACTGGTTGAAATCGTATCGAGGGATCGCGAAACCGACAGCTTTGACCTGAATACCGCCACCCCGGATTATGATGCGCTGGTCGACAAGATCTTTGCCGCCGATCAGACCATCTGCTGGTGGTAAGGGAGTCGGTAAATTCTAATATACCTGGATCGCGCCCGGATTTGGGTCATATTTGGTTGCGCCGATTGAGCAAAACCGTAGGCGTAGCAGGGCTACGGCGAGGATTTTGCGATTGAAGCGCGGACAAAGATGGCCCGAAGACGGGATGCGTGATGGTATATTAGAATATTCTGGATCCCTAAGAACAGTTTTACCATCCCGGCCCGAGATATAAAAGCCCCGCTCCCGCCAAGGAGCGGGGCTTTTTTGTTTTCAGCCGGCAGGCCGGTGGCGCCGCGGCCGGCTCGTCAGGCCCTGATTTTTTCTTCGCTTGCCAGCCGGTCGACAAAGGCCAGGACAAAATCACGTTGGGCCCGGTCGGCATAATTTATACATGAACAGTGCAGATTGGCCGCGCTGCGCACTAATAACTCAAAAGATATGCTGTCCCTGCCGAGTTCGACGGCGAAGTAAAAAGGCCCGCAGTCCTTGTGGCCCCGCTGGGACTCACCAAGCAAATCATCGGGCAGCCCCAGCCAGAACAGGTCGTTGACGGGGGCGGGCTTTAAAGTCCGCTTCAGGAAGGTTTCAATACTGTCCCGCTCCTGGCAGGACAGGTCATCGATCAGAAGTTGTCGCATGGTTTTTATTTTTGCAATTTTTCCCGGAATTCCTGCATCTTCGCATTGAAACTCGTGACATACTGGCTGAGAACATCCTCCGTTTCGATAACATAGGGGGTGATCATCACCAGCAACTCCTTCTTCTCCTTTACTTCCTTCTGATACTTTACCAGCCAGCCCAGCAAGGGAATGTCCTTCAAAAAAGGGATGCCGGTATCGACAAAATTGACATTATTCGAAATCAGGCCGCCCATGAACACGGTCTGGCCGTCGCGGACGGCGAGCTTGGTGGTCAGCTCGCGGTTGGAGATCACCGGGGACTCGTTACCGCCCAGGGTGTTGGTCGTCGCCGAACTGACCTGCTGGTTGATGTCGAGGATGATGATTCCGTCGTAATTGATCTTCGGTGTTACCTTGAGAATGACGCCGGTATCCTTGTACTGAATGGTCTGGTTGACGTTGGTTCCGGCGGCGATATCCCCGGTCTGGCTGGTGACGATCGGCACCTGCTGGCCGACGTTGACCGTGGCGGTTTCGTTGTTGAGGACCATCACCTGGGGCGAGGAAAGGATCGACAACTCGGTGTCACCGGCAATGGCGTTCAGGATGCCGACCGCTTCACTGGCGGAATTCAGCACACTGTAGGTAAGCCCGGCGGCGGTATCGGCCAGGCCGGCATGGATGCTAGATCCATCGGCGGAACTGTTGGCAATGGAGTTCAGGTTGCTGGTCAGATTATTCCGATAGGGCCGGCCGTCCAGAACGCCCCGCTTGTGCAGGGACCATTCCACCCCGAGTTCCCAGGAATCGGAAAGCGCCACCTCGGCGACCATCACCTCGATCAGGACCTGACGCGGCATATTGTCAAGTTTTTCCAAGAGCTTGAGCAGCCGGTTGTAGTCGGCCGGCAGGGCGCGCAGCAGGATAATATTGCGGCTGTCGTCGGCGATCAGGGTCGGTTCCCCCGCCCAGCGCAAGCCGGATCCGCCGTCACCGGTCTTGCCGGCGGGCGTTGGCGACCCGGTTTTTGTAACCGATACCGCCGGCGCGGGCTTTGCCGCCTCACCGGTAGTACCGGCCGCGGCGCCGGTTGTCCGGCCGGCATCCTGCTCCTGGGCGCCGGTGGTGACGGTTCTGGCTCCGCCGCCTACCTGATCGCTGATCAGTTCGTTGACCAGGGCAGCCAGTTCCGAGGCCACCGAGTTTCTGACATTATAGATATAGATGTTGTCCCGCCCCTCGGTCGGCGCCACGTCGAGTTCCGTGATCCAGCGGGTGGCGCCGTCCAGGAGCTCCTGGTTGTTGCTGATCAGCAACAACGAGTTGGCCCGCTCCAGAGCCAGGACGGTGACGCCCTCATGGGCGCCCTTGTTGACCTTCAGGGCGGACAGGACCTTGTCCAACTCATCGCGAAGATCGAACAACGGCGACCTGTCGACCTTGACCAGCCTGACTTTGAGGGCGGCCAGCGGCGATACGTCGAGCTGGGCCAGGATCATCATGATATCGACAACCTTGCTCTCGTAATCGGTGACAAAAAGAGTGTTGGAATCGGTAAGGATTTCGATGCGGCCCTGCTCGGAGACATAGGGGTCGAGCATTTTCTTTGCCTCGGCCGCCGCCAGATGCATCACCGGGATCACCTGGATAACGAATCGGGAAGAGTCCTTAAGCTGAGCGATCGAGCCGGGCCCGAAGATCAGATGCGATCCCGGTTTCTTGGTCATGTAAATATAATTGTATTCGCCCTCGCTCCGGATATCGAGACCGTTGATATTCAACAATTTCCTGAAGACCGCCTCAAGCTGCGACATGGGAATCCGCTTGCCGGAGCGGATATTGACCACCCCCTTTACCTGGGGATCGATTATATAACTGATGTCAAGAATCTCGGCAATCACCTGGATCACTTCATAGATATCGGCATTGTCGAAGTTAAGCAGCACCCCTTCTCCCGGAATCTGCGGAACATCCCGGGCCGGCGGCCGTCCTTGGAAAATCCCGGCAAGATATGGGTTGCCGCCGTCGATCCCGGTATTCAGGTCGCGGACCGGCGAAACCTCCAGGCTTTCCTCGGCAACCTCGCCGCCGGCAGGGGCAACATCAAGGGCCGCCGACCTC
Organism: Desulfobulbales bacterium; assembly: GCA_029210665.1. Classification (GTDB taxonomy): domain Bacteria; phylum Desulfobacterota; class Desulfobulbia; order Desulfobulbales; family JAGXFP01; genus JAGXFP01. Next base: position 12,612 of record JARGFN010000012.1, on the reverse strand, counting down.
GATTCCGGTTTTTCCACCTCGGAACTGATCCCGGCGATATCAAAACCGCGATGCTCCTGACCGGGCGCTGCCCCGAGACCGGCACAACCGGTCAGCAACAGCAGGGTCAGCAGGGAAATTAAACTGGCCGCCATATATTTACTGAGCTGGGCAGCTCGCCTGCTCGTACGAAACTTATGCCCTGTGGGTATAAAACGCATGAATCACCTTCCGGATTACAATGGTCGGCCGCGCGGATAAAGCGAATACGCCGAGACTTCACAAGCCGCGAGGCGGACGAACAGTGCTGCTTGACTGATTGATTTACGGTTGGCGGAATTAACCGCTTTCAACTTTCCCCGAAGCCCTCGTAATTGTCGCCGCTTACCCCGGCCGGGACCGCCACGTTTGCCGGCATTGCCCAGGGCTCGTCCGACGATTAGCCGTCGTTCAAAAATAACTGTCACATTTGGAGGCTGTAAACGGCATAAGGGGCCGTATCCAAGCGGCTATTCATGTAACAGTTGTTTCTCGACGGCCCCTTATCTTCGCAGCGGATCGCCCGGTCCCCCGGATGAAGGGGGGGCACCGAGATTGGGGGCCAGCCCCCGTAACAGTTCGGTTCTGCTTCGGATCGTCCGGTTATCCGCCGGGGCGTCGTGGTCCGCCGGCGGTGTTGATCCGGGGCGTAAATTATTTTGCCGGGCATCGGCCGCCGGGCTTGCCGGGGCCTGCCGCACCACGAGTCCGACGTTGGCCGCACCACTCTGCCCGGGCTGCGAACGAATCGCTCCGCTCGCTCCGGACCGGTCCTTGCCCGAGTCATACAGGAACTTCACGATCATTTCATCCCCTTTTTTCAAGACAAGCCGATCCTTTGCGATCTCCTCGACCACATAACCCATAAAATTTTCGCCGACCGCCAGCTGCTTGTTTTTGATGACGGTCCTGGTAGGAACCCGCCGCCGACTCCCGGCCTGCCCGGCGGCGGGACTGGCGCCGGCAACCGAAACATCTTCCTGATAGGTAATCAGCCCGATGCGGATCTGCCCGACAATCAGGGAGCCGGTATAGGTAATTCCGGTCAGATCCATGGGCTCGGCGGCAACCCCGGCATCCTGGACATCTTCCGCGAAGCTGCGCTCGCTGTTAAACAGATAGTTTTCATTAAGGTCCGGCAACATGGCCGGGACCGGCGGATAAAGGTTTTTCTCGGGAAACTCGGGCCGGGCCACGCTGATGGACTCATCCAGGGCAACCTCCGCGGTCGCCGACTTGCCCGGCTCCACGAAAAACTGGCGCAGGATAGCCGACAGGGAAAACAGCAAGGCGACTAAAAGCACAATCCGATATGTAATCGGCCAGTCCTTCAAGACTCCGCTTCCCCGCTCCCGCCGACCGACCCGGGCAGAACGTAATATCCCTTCAGTTCGATAAAAATCTTCAAACCCGTATTCTGGTAAGGGCTGAAAGAGATGCTTTCGATTTCAAAAAATTCCTCGCTCCGATATAATTCCGCCAGGAAATTCATAAATTGACCCATGGTGCCCGCCAGCCTCGTCTTGATAAGGACCTCGCCCAGGACCTGGCGGCCTTCTTCTCTATCCTGTCCTTCGGTTTTCTGCATCACCGGCCGGATCGATTCGGCCTGCAAGCCCGCCTTGACGACCAGGGCCTGGATCTTCAACTGCATGGCCGAGGACAGTTTGTTGTCGTCTTCCCCGCTGAAAAAATAGTGATCGACCTGCTCCTTGAGGGCGAGCAAATTTTGTAGGCGCTTCTCATATATTTCCGCCTTGGCGGTAACCAGTCGCGATTGATCAAGCCGGTTGAGTCTGTTTTCCAGCTCGATCCGCCGGGCGTCATGGACGTCATCAACCCAGCGGCCCGCGTAAACAACGAGGAGCAGGACCGCGATCGCGACCAGCAGGGTGCGCCGCTGAAATCTCTTGAAAAAATAGACCAGATTATTCATGGCAGACTGATCTCCACCTGGAAATAGGTCTGGTTTCTGCGCCGACTGGTCGACTGCAAGCGGGTCTCGCCGACGGACTGCAACCTTTCGGTCAATTCGCCGACATTGTCGGTAAAACCTTTGATAACCGCGGTTCCTTCGGAAACATTGATCCGTAACTGGTTCAGGTAAGAGCCCTCGGGCAAGGTCCTGGTAAGATTTTCCAGAAAGGGGAAAATATCGGGATTCCCCTTGAGCTGCCCGACCAAGTCGAGAAAATCCTCCGTCTGCCTGATCCGTTTTTTGGTCTCGATAACTTCATGGACAAGAGGCTCCAGCCGGGCGATCTCCCGATCCGCCTTGTCAATCCGGGCGGCCTGTTCGACAAACCTGAACCCGCCGAGGGCGATCAATCCCACCAGATTCAGAACCGCCAGAGCGACAATGGCGATCTTCAGATAATCACGCCGCCGATAAGAGGCCGGCAACATATTATAATCCTTAAGGAGGGGCGCGGCCGCCAGCAACATCTGAATGGGTTTAAATTTCTCGCCGGAGGGCGGATTCCGGTGAAAAATATTTTCGGTCGCGCAGGCCTTCGTCAGTTCATCATACCGCAGGTCGTCGTCCTTGCTCAATAGGCGATCGACCAAGCGGCTGCCGTCGAAAATAAAAATCTTGGCCAGCCGGCCCGGCATGACCAGCGCCCAGCGCAGCTTGCGCCACTTGCCGGTCAGATAACGCTGGCTTTCCGGATAAATCCCCTTGACGACGAAACCGGCCCTGATCAGCTGTTCCACCACCGATATCACCTGCCCCGCTCGGGCCGCCGAAATAGTCACCCGATAACTGTCGCCATCGCGCGCCGCCACGTAACCGGAAAGAATATCCTGTTCCGGAAAAGGCGCCAGCATGCCGAGCTGAAAGCGGACGGCATCTCCGAGATGCGGCGTACTGGCGGGAAGATCAAAGGTTGCCGTGTAGACCAGCTCCTCGGCCAGAAACAGGTTGACCGTGCCGCCCCGGAGGTCATGATCCTTCGCGAAGGAGGCCAGGGCGACGCCGACATCGGCCTCATCCGGCGACAGCTCCTCGATTAAACTGCCGCGGCCGGCGGTCAGGACGAATCCGTCCGGCTTGATTATGATTTCGATACCGCCCTTCATACGTACTGCTCTCTCCATGAATGATATTGCAAACCCTTGACGATATTGACCAGAACCCTGATCCTGGTAGCCGGTCGCTGTTCGGTCGAACCGTCGGCGCCGTCATCTTCGGATTCAACATTCTCCGGGACAAGATCACCCGGATAACCGTGGGCGACAATCGAATAATACCGGCTGACATTGGTGGATTCGATCATTTGATTGTTCAGGGAAACGTCCCCGGTAATCGCCTTAAGCCTCGCCCGGGTCAATCTGCCGTGGGGCGCCAACTCCTGTTCCTCCCGGAATCTTTCGGCAAACTCCTCGTTGCCGCCGACCACGAAATCGAGCATTTCCGGGGAAAGCTCGTTTATATTGATTTTGCTACTGTTGTTGTCGACGGTAAAAACGGCATAGGGATCAAATTTGCCCCGTAGCGGTTCGGTCCCGCGAATCAGAAAAAATTCGGCCGGGTCTTCAATCCGGCCGTTTCGCGGAATGTAGGGATTTTCCAGCCCCTGGTAATAATCTCTTTCGGCGCCGTTGATTCGGTGCAGGTCATCATTGTCGCGCCAGTCGAGAAGCGAATCTATCACGATATCCACCTCTTCCGGTTCAAGACCCTTAAAAACCAGAAATTCCCTGATCAGATCGATCGACGCCCTGTTGAGATCGATTTTGCCCGATTCACTGACGGCATAGTACTCGATTTTACCGGTCGACAAAACCGTTTCATAGATGCGCCCCCCCAAAAACCCGGCGCCGCCGAGTTTCTCCTCGTAATCGATCCCGGGCCGGTCGAGCAGGCGGAACAGCGCCAGGTTGATGCCGCCCTCGGCCAGCATCCTGCCGACGATCCGCTCCTTGTTGTTGGTGGCTATTTTCATATCGGTCCTGACCAGCATGATCAGCTGCGAGGCCAGAAAACTGCTGATCAGCATAACGAGGATCACCACCATCAGGGCGAACCCGCCGGTTCCGCCCGGAGCTCCGGCTTTAATCATAATTCCTTCAGACATAAGGTTACCAGCTTGCCGGATTTCTCGTCGGTCACCCGCATAACCACGTACTTGTTGCCTTCGGCAAAGACCTCGCCGACGACATCCTCGCCGATATCGTCAACCAGAAAATGTTTTTCCAGCTCGTTCCGGGCCGCAAACAGAGTTGCATCGTTGCGGACCAGCCGCTCGATATTCCGCATCGACATGGAAAAATTCTGCATAATCGCCAGATAGGCCATCCCCAGGATGGTGACCGCCAGCAACACCTCCAGCAGGGTAAAACCGGCGCCCTTGGTCGCGAATATCGGAGCCGTTCCTCCTTTCACAATCGATCCCCGGACTGCCATGCCCTGGGCGAAAGCTCATAGCTGTTGCCCAGATAGGCGATGGTCAAAAATCCTTCGCTCTCGTCGAACTGCCAGTCCAGATCGTCGACATCCCAAAGCAGAACGACCATTTCGTCGACGGAAGGGGAATAGTTCTCGGCGTAATCGATATTATAGAAATCAAGCTTTTCGGTATAATAGAGCACCCGGTCGCCGGAATCGTACCAATAGACGGCCAGAACCAGACCGGCATCCCGCTCCATCAGGGGAGAGGAGGTAACCACCTTCAGCATATCCCTTTCCGCCGAGATCATTACTTTCTTCTTTGCCTTGTCATACCAGGCCCCATGCACCTGCCGGTGGAGAACCTCAAGCAAGGAGCGTTCAACTGCGAGGGCCGCCAGGCGATCCTCGCCTTTCCGGGAAAACTTTATGCCGACATTAAGCACCGAGTACAGCATCGAGGTGACCATGGCCAGCAGCACCATCGCCACCAGCAGCTCGATCAGGGTGACCCCTTTCTGGGCGGCGCCCCCCCTTATTTCAACCGGATTATCAAACATCCCTGAATCCGTGACGGCTTTGTGAGAAATTTCACTTTATCCATTTGTAATTGCATCAGATAATTGTTTTCCCCTGGATTGCCAGGGTTCACCCCGCCGCCCTGCGGGGCGCCCGATAACGGCGCATCTGCCGCGTTGGCAACTCGTTGATATACCATCAGTATTACCAACATCGTTGCCGCCTTGCATCTGCACCATTCTCGAACGCTCACGGATTCAGGATCGCTACTCTATGTGGGGCCGGGCCGTAAGCAGGTCCAGCCGGATTTTTTTTACCCGTTCGCCTTTCTCGAAGGTCAACAGGGCGGGGGTCGCGGTCCCCTGCGGATAAAAGAAGATCTCGCCGGGCGTCATGGTCAGGACATCCTCCTCGTCGAGATCGCAGCCGCGGCTCTCATCGACCGCCCCGCTCAGCTCAAAGACGCACTCCTCGCCCTCGCCGAGTCTGAGCGCCACCACTTGCCGGCGGGTAACCGCCATCAGCTTGCCGTAGCGCAGGACGGCACTGAACTTTTCGGCCTGCTGCCTAAATCGCATATTGTCGAAGATGCGGCCCACCGTCGGGGTGGCCGTCCCGGCCATGATTCCCAGAATAACCAGGACCGCCAGGATCTCGAAGAGCGAAAAGCCCCCGGCCTCGGTGAATAAGCGGCCCCTTGACCGACGGGCGAAAAAATTCATCCGACGATATCGTTGATGCTGAGGATAACAGAAAGCATGGAGATTACCACATAGCCGGCGACCAGGGCAAGGCAGAGGATAAAGACCGGTTCGATCAGGGCGATGATCCGCTTGGTCTTCATCCGCAGGCTTTCTTCATAGTGATCGGCAATCTGCCCGCAGACCGGCCCGACCCGGCCGGAATCCTCGCCGACCGCCAGAAGATCACCGGCCAGATCGGGAAGCAGCCCGGCCCCTTTAAGTTTCAGGCCTACCCGCTGGCCTTCCTTCAGGGCCGTAGTGGCCTGATTAAGCAAGCGCTGGAACTCCCGGTTGCCGGCGACCCCGCTGCTGATTTTCAGGGCCGTGGCCAGATGGACCCCGTTGTTGACCAGGACCTCAAGGGTTCTGAAAATCCTGGTCGTCTCCAGGTCCCGGACAAAAGAAGCGATAACGGGGAGCCTGATCGACAACCGATCCAGCACCTCCCGCCCCTGCTCGCCGCGAAAATATTGAATCACCAGCAGGGGCGCGCCGACCAGAACCATAAGGGTGATAACAAGATGATCGCTGATAAAACCGGCGGAATTGATCATCAAGCGGACATGAAGAGGCAGTTCCTGGCCCATTCCCTCGAACAACAGCTCAAAACGCGGCAGAATGGCGGCAACCAGGATAATCAACGCCGCCAAGCCGACCAGCAGCAGAAAGGCCGGATAAATCGAGGCGGAAACGATAAACTTTTTAAGTTCCTGGGAGGTTGCCTGATACTCGGCGATTCGGGTCAGCATCGCCGGGAGAATCCCCCCCTCTTCTCCGGCCCTGACGATACTCACATACATCGGCGAAAAGAACTTGGGGTAACCGGCCAAGGCCTCCGAAAAGGAGCTGCCTTCCTTGAGTTTTCGTTCGATATCCCCGACAAATTCGCCAAAGGCAACATTGTGGCTGTGCTGCTTGATGGTCCGCAGACATCGGTCGAGGGACAAGCCCGCCCCCAGCAGCAGGGAAACCTGCTTGGTGAAGAAATCGATGTCCTGGCCGGTGACCCTGGTCCGCCGGAACCTCTTGACAGCGAAGGGGCTTTTCCGCTCGTAGGCCCGCCGAATCTCCATAGGGCGCAGGCCGGACTTCAGGAGCCGGGCGGCAACCGCCTCGCGGTTCGAGTCATCAAGGGTCCCCCGCTTGAGGTTCTTGGCGGCGTCCTGGGCTATATAGCTGAATAATGGCATCTAGAACATCACCTGCCGGTAACCCGGAGCACCTCTGCCAGGGAGGTTATCCCTTGCCGGGCCTTGACCAGTCCGTCTTCATACATGGTAATAAAGCCGCTCTCACTGGCGATTTTTTTAAGGTCCCCCATATCGCCGCCCCTTCGTAAAACGCCCATGGCGGAAACGGCCCTGGCCATGGCCTCGTTGATCACCAGCAATTCGTACAAACCGACCCGGCCCGAATAGCCGCTGTTTCCGCAATGGCTACAGCCCCGGCCCTCATAAAGGTTAAAATCGCCCTCAACCGGCAACTCCTCCAGAACCTCGGAGGCGAGCCCTCTGTTTTCCTTGCAAATCGGGCAGATCCTTCTGACCAGCCGCTGACCGAGCACCGCCCGCAGCGAAGAGACCAGCAGGAAACGCTCGATGCCCAGATCAATCATCCGGGTTACCGCCGAAATCGCATCGTTGGTGTGAAGGGTGCTGAAGACCAGATGGCCGGTCAAGGAGGACTGCACCGCGATTTCGGCGGTCTCCAGATCGCGAATCTCGCCGATCATGATCACGTCCGGATCCTGACGGACGATCGAGCGCAGCCCCTTGGCGAAGGTGAGATCAATCTCCGGCCGCACCTGGATCTGGTTGATGCCCTTCAACTGATACTCGACGGGATCCTCGATGGTGATGACCTTGTTGGTCTCGTTGCTGATCTGGTTCAGGGCGCAATAGAGGGTGGTGGTCTTGCCGCTGCCGGTGGGGCCGGTAACCAGGATGATCCCGTCCTGGATCTTCAAGGTTTTCCGGAACCTGGCCTCCATTTCCGGCTGCATGCCGAGATTGTCCAGGTCGAGGATTATCGAGGCCTTTTCCAGGATCCGGATCACGATGCCCTCGCCGTAAACGGTAGGCAGGGTCGAAACCCGCAGGTCGATTTCCTTGCCGGAAATCCGCATGCCGATCTTGCCGTCCTGGGGCAGGCGCCGCTCGGCAATGTCAAGGGCGGCCATCAACTTGATCCTGGAAATTATCGCGGCCTGCTGGCGATGGGGCGGACTTTCGAAGTCCTGCAGGATCCCGTCGACCCGGAAACGGGCAAGCAGACCCTCCTCCTGGGGTTCAAGATGGATATCGCTGGCCCGGCGACTGACCGCCGCATCGATCAGGCTGTTGACATACTTGATAACCGGGGCTTCCGAGGCCATATCCTTGAGGCGGTCGACATCGGACTCGTCGACCAGCAGGTCGTCACTGTCGGGATCGCCGGCGCTCACCCCGTACTCATCGGCCATGATCTTTTTGAGGGATGTTTCCGAGATGAGCTGCACCTCGTAACTCTCCGCGGACAAGGCGTCGATGGCGGCGAAGAGGTCGCCGTCGGTCGGGTCGCTGACCAGCAGAAGTTTTTCCAGCTCGCCGCGATGCACCAAGGCAAAAGGGTGGCCGCGATGGAAAAATTCCGAAACTTCGGGAGCGATGAAATCGTCATCCGGCCCGGGCGCGTACAGCGGCAGGGAAAGCTGTTCGGCGAGGATCACGACGATATCGTCCTCGCTGACATAACCCAGGTTGACCAGGATCTCGCCAACCCTGGTCGACATCGAGGCCTGATGCGAAAGCGCCCGTTCAAGCTGCATGGGCTCGACCTTGCCGGCGCCGACCAGCATCTCGCCGATCAGCTGCCGCTCTCCTGAAAAGACCAGTTCATTCATCAATATTCCCCGAACAAGTGTAAAGATCCCCGCCGCCCGACCCGATCCCCTTCCCATGCTTAACCACTGAATTTAACAAAAAAATCATACTAAAAATCCGACTCTTTAGCGAGATATTTATCTCCCCGGCCAATATTGAAACATAACCACGCCCACCGGAAATGCCAATTACCTGAATCCGTGTAACCATTCGCCGGGCCGGTCGCCAAGGAACCAAACCGCCTGCCTGTAACCGTTCAGCAGTGGTGCGGATTTGGACAAGCGGATCGGCGCCGCGTACCTCGCGTACGAAACTTATGTGCCGCGAAGCAAATGCCCTTGGGGTACCCGGTGGGTATAAGTGAAATTCCCCGCCAGGCCGCAACGGATTCGGGAATTAGGTTTGACATCGCCCACCATCCCCGGTTAATTGTTATACGGAGGGGGCCAATCAATCACCGGAGGTGAAGGCATGAGTGACTGTATTTTCTGCAAGATCGTTTCGGGAGAAATTCCGGCCAACAAACTCTATGAAGACGACGACATGCTGGCCTTTTTTGATCTCCATCCGCAGGCGCCGACCCATTTCCTGGTCATCCCCAAAAAACACATCGCGGGTCCGGGATCAATCGAGGACCAGGATTCCGGCCTGATCGGCGGACTCGTCAAAAAGGCGGGCGACCTGGCCCGGGAGCAGGGGATCGGCAGCGGTTTTCGCCTGGTCATCAACAACGGCGGCGAGGCCGGCCAGACCGTATTCCATATCCACCTCCATGTCCTGGGCGGCCGCGCGATGACCTGGCCGCCTGGTTGAGCGGGCTTTCCTGAGATGGCCCCGCAAATCGTCGCCCTGGTCGGCAGGCCGGACAGCGGCAAGACCACCCTGCTCGAAAAACTGATCCCGGAACTGAACCGCCGCGGCTACCGGATCGGCACGGTCAAGCACCACGTCCACCGTTTCGAGATGGACCGGGAAGGCAAGGACACCTGGCGGCACAAGCAGGCGGGCGCACATGTCGTGGCCCTCTCCTCGCCGACCGGCCTCGGGGTGATCCGCGAGGTCGCCCGCGACCAGGCGATCGAGGAGCTGCTCGACCGCTACTACTACGATGTCGATCTGGTCATCGCCGAGGGCTACAAGTCGAGCGCCCTGCCCAAGATCGAGATCTTCCGGAGCGAAGTCCACAAAACTCCCCTGGAAAACCGCGACCAAACCTGGATTGCCATGGTAAGCGACACCGAGACCGCTTCCGACCTGCCCCATCTGGCGCTGACCGATATCCCCGCCATCGCCGACTTTCTGGTCGATAATTTCATCGCCGCCCCGGTCCGGCCGACGACCACCCTGCTGGTCGACGGCAAACCCGTTGCCCTGAACGGCTTTGTCGAATCGTTTCTCGCCAGGACCGTGGCCGGAATGACCGCTTCCCTGAAAGGGTGCCGGAACGCCGGCGAGATCACCATCACCATCCGCCCGGGCCCGGACGATGCGGAACGCTGATTTTACCGGGGTTATCCTGGCCGGCGGCAGAAGCAGCCGCTTCGGTTCCAACAAGGCCCTGACCCGGCTGCCGGACGGCCTGCTGATCGAATACCCGGCAAGGGTCCTGGCCGGCCTCTTCAAAAACCGCCTGCTGATCACCAATACCCCGGAGGAGTACGCCTTCCTCGGCTGGCCGATGGCCGGCGACCTCTATCCCGGCTGCGGCCCCCTGGCCGGGATCCATGCCGCCCTCACCGCCGCCGCCACCCCGCTGATCTTCGTGGCCGGCTGCGACATGCCCTTTCTCGACCCGAAACTGATCGCCTACCTCTGCGGACTGGCCGAAGGCTGCGAGGCGGTGGTCCCCAGGAGCGGCAAAGGGCTGGAGCCCCTCCACGCCGTCTACCGCCGGACAATCCTGGCGCGAATTGAAAAAAACCTGGCCCAAGGCCAGCGGAAGATCCAGCGGCTTTTCCCCGAACTAAAGGTCAGGGAACCGGGCGAGGAGGAGATACGGGCCGCCGGCAGCCCCGACTCCTTCCGCAACATCAACACGGTTGACGATCTGCCGAAAACCCGATGACGCCGCCCGGTGCGAGACTTGATCATTTCGCAAAAAGTCTTGGTATGGCCAAGCATTCATACCTCCTTGCGGGGTGAAAACTTCGATATCCAAGGAGTGGTGTGTTTTTGCGAGTGAAGCCATACACACGGTATGCCGAAGGAGCAAAAATGAGCCACGACGCGGGAGACCTGAGTTTTTGCGACGCCATCGAACTTGACAAACTCGCAAAAGTCGCTGGATGGCTAAGCAAAAACTTCGATATCCAAGGAGTGGTGTTTTTTTGCGAGTGAGGCTATACACACGGTATGCCGAAGGAGCAAAAATACGCCACGACGCGGGAGATCGGAGTTTTTGCGACGCCATCGAACTTGATTTAAAATATTTACCGTGCTAAAAGTTGCCTTTTCCGGGTCGACCCGCCCCCAAAACCACTGCATCTCCATGGAGATATGACAATGCTGGAACTCCGCTTTATTCGTGAAAATCTGGATCTGGTCCTTGAGAAAATGCGCTTCCGCGGCATGGATACCGCCGGGATCGAAAAATTCACCGAAATCGACCGCCAACGGCGGGAGACCCTTTCGGAGGTGGAAGGTCTGCGCAACAAGAGGAAAACCGCTTCCCAGGAAATCGGCCGGCTGAAGAAAAAGGGCGAAAACGCCGATCCCCTGATGGCCCAGATGCGCGAGGTCGGCGAGCGGATCAAGGAATTGGAAAGCGGGCTGCAGCGGATCGAGAACGATCTTGACGACATCGTCATGGAGATTCCCAACCTGGCCAGCGACTCCATCCCCTTCGGCAAGGATGACAGCGATAACGTCGAGATCAGGAAATGGGGAGAGATCCCGCAATTTCCCTTTACCCCCAAGGCCCACTTCGAGTTGGGCGAGGAACAGGACACCATCGATTTCGAGCGGGCGGCCAAACTGTCCGGCGCCCGCTTCGCCCTGCTCAAGGGGTTCGCCGCCCGGCTGGAACGGGCCCTGATCAATTTCATGCTCGATCTCCACACCCAGGCCCACGGCTACCGGGAGGTGCTGCCGCCCTTTCTGGTCAATACCGAAACCATGACCGCCACCGGCCAGCTGCCCAAATTCGCCGAGGATCTCTTTAAAACCCGGGTCTCGGACCGCGACCTGTGGCTGATCCCGACCGCCGAGGTGCCGGTAACCAATATCCACCGCGACGAGACCCTGGCCGAAAAAGAGCTGCCGGTCAAGTACTGCGCCTACACCCCCTGCTTCCGCTCCGAGGCGGGCTCCTACGGCAAGGATACCCGGGGGTTGATCCGCCAGCACCAGTTCGACAAGGTCGAGCTGGTCAAGTTCACCACTCCGGAGAGTTCCGAAGCCGAGCTGGAAGGGTTGCTGGCCGACGCTGAAAAGGTCCTGCAGCTCCTGGAACTGCCCTACCGGGTGGTGATCCTCTGCAGCGGTGATCTCGGCTTTTCCGCCACCAAGACCTACGATATCGAGGTATGGATGCCGGCCCAGAACAAGTACCGGGAGATCTCCTCGTGCAGCAACTTCCTCGACTTCCAGGCCCGCCGCGGCTCCATCCGCTACCGGCCCCGGGAGGGCAACAAGAGCAAGCTGGTCCACACCATAAACGGCAGCGGCCTGGCCGTGGGCCGGACCCTGGCCGCCATTTTCGAAAACTGCCAGCGGGAAGACGGCACGATCGAGGTTCCCGAGGTATTGAAGCCCTACTTCGAAAACCGCTTTGCCTGAGAACCCATTATGGAGGGGATTATTACCCCGTTTAAAGCGACGGCAATTCGAGCCGGATACCAAAGCCTACCCCTCTCCGGTCCGACTCGAGCCCCTTAATACCTCAACTTTCTGACTTGCCTTATAGTATTGATTTGCGGTCATAAAATTATTCAGAGTCATAGTGGCATTCCATGGTGAGAAGCCAGAAGCCGGAAGCCAGGAGCCGGAATGACTGATTTTAAAGCTTTTCTCCTTCCAAGTAACTTAACTTTTTGATAAACCTCCGCCGAAGGCGGTGTGTCCCGCTGGATTCCGGCTTAAA
>JARGFN010000175.1 GCA_029210665.1 Desulfobulbales bacterium | reverse complement strand
ATCCGCCGCTGTATAAACCGGGTTGAGAAATCATGTTCCCGAACCCTTTTGGTACCAATAAAATTTTCCCCATGGTCGACATAACTTTACGGCAATCCCGACTTTCGGCTGATTCATCAAGTTTGCGCCAAACTCAAGCCCGCCTCTATATGATGATCTTTTCAGGCCGCTTTAGGCAAGTTATTCCGCCATGAAGCCAAGCCGGAGGAGATAGTTACGATTAATTTTATAGTCCGGGCCCCGCCCGGCTGATGCCAACGATTCCACCCGGCCTGTTTTTTTCGGTTGTACCCGAACAATCAACCTGATAATTATAGGGGCTGCATAATTTTCAGCTTACCGGAATAACCTTTGATAAAAATTCATTGGACGAATCATGACCCAAGCTCACGCTTCCACCGCCAGGGACCCCTATTTTTTCGACCGGGAAGATTTACAGACCATTGCCGATGAGCGCACCGTTGGACAAGGTCTTGCCTTTTACAAGGAAAACCGGGTTATCGAAGTCGATCAGGACGATAATCTCCTCTGGGGCAAGGTCGAAGATCCCGATTCCGCGGTTCCCCATGATGCCGAAATCAGCCGCAATGGCGAAGACACCCTTTCACTCCGGTGTACCTGCGGCGTTACCCGGGACGAATCGGCCTGTCGCCATGTGGTGGCGGTGCTGTTCGCCTATGCCGACCAGTGCGGCGAGTCAAACGAGCTGATCTCCGCGGTCGATAACGCCATCAAGGACCGAACCAAACGGGGCCGCACCGAGGTCCGGGTCGAAGCGACCAGCGGCGAGCCCTGGTTCGGCCTCTGGCGAGCCTCCTCGCCCTCCGCTACCTCCCATTTTCCGAGAAGCTATCGGGTCACCATCCGCAGCCTCCACCGGCGCGCCAATTTCTGCACCTGTCCGGACTTCGCCAACAATCAGCTGGGCACCTGCAAACACATTGAGGCGGTACTCCATAAAATCGGCAAGAACCCCGACTACGAAAACCTGCGCAGGCAGCCCGCCCCCTTCCCTTATGTCTATCTTGCCTGGGATGTCGACAACGCCCCCCGGATCCGCCTCCATCGGCCGCCGGAAATTGCCGATGGTTTACAACGGGTTGCCAGCGATTATTTTGATGCGGCCGGCAGCTTTACCGGCCGCCTGCCGGACGATTTTTTCCGGTTCGCGGAAATCGTCGATGACCGGGACGACATTCATCTCGGCGAGGACGCCCTTGACCATGCCCGTCACCTGGCCGCCGAAGCGGCCCATAAACTGCGCAGCGTCGAGATTCGTAACCGGATCAGGACGCTTGGCCGCGTCCCGGGTGTCAGGGCGAAGCTCTACCCCTACCAGATCGAAGGGGCCGCCTTTCTGGCCGGGACCGGGCGGGCGCTGCTGGCCGATGACATGGGACTCGGCAAGACCCTGCAGGCCATCAGCGCCGCCGCCTGGCTGCGCGATCACGAGAACATCGCCACCACCTTAATCATCTGCCCCGCCTCCCTGAAGCAGCAATGGGCCCGGGAAATCGGCAAATTCACCGATCGCACCAGCCAGATCATCCAAGGCTCGCCGCCGAAGCGCACCGCCCAGTATCGCCGAAGGGCGGACTTCTTTATTCTCAACTACGAACTGGTCCTGCGCGATCTTTCCATAATCACCGAGACCCTGCGGCCCGACCTGATCATCCTGGACGAGGCCCAGCGCATAAAAAACTGGCGCACCAAAATCGCCTCGGCGGTGAAGCTCATCCCCAGCCGATACGCCTTCGTCCTGTCCGGCACCCCGCTGGAAAATCGGCTGGAAGAACTCTACAGCCTGATGCAGGTAGTCGACCCCAAGGTCCTGGGTCCGCTCTGGCGCTACATGATCGATTTTCATGTTACCGACGAACGGGGCAAGGTGCTGGGCTACCGCAACCTTTCCCAGCTGCGGCACCGGCTTGCGCCGGTCATGCTGCGCCGGGACCGGCGGCTGGTCAGGGACCAGCTCCCGGACCGGATCGAACAGCGCCTTGATGTCGAGATGACCGACAGACAGCAGGAGCTGCACGATTCGGCCATGAGCGCGGCGGGCAATCTGGGCCGGATTGCCAAACGCCGCCCCCTGACCCCCACGGAACAGAACCGGCTGATGGCCGCCCTGCAGCAGGCCCGCATGGCGTGTAACGCCGCCGGCCTGGTGGACAAGGAGACCAAGGGCTCGCCCAAGATCGATGAGTTGGCGGTTATTCTCGATGAAGTCTGCCTGCAATCCGGACTCAAGGCGGTGGTCTTTTCCCAGTGGGAGCTGATGACGCAACTGGTGGAACAGCGGCTGCGGCGCATGGGCATCGGTTATGTCCGTCTGCATGGCGGGGTGCCCACCGCCAAACGCGGCGACCTTATGGACCGGTTTCGCGAGGATGACTCCGTCCAGGTCTTCCTGTCCACCGATGCCGGCGGGGTCGGCCTCAACCTGCAGAGCGGCTCGGTGCTGATCAACCTTGATGTCCCCTGGAACCCGGCGGTCCTTGAGCAGCGCAACGGCAGGGTCCATCGCCTGGGCCAGACCAGGAAGGTCCAGATCATCACCATGGTGGCCGCCAATTCATATGAAGAGCACGTCCTCTCCCTGGTCCAGAACAAGCAGAATCTTTTCGATAATGTCATCTCCGAGGATGCCTGCGAGGACGTGGTCGGTGTTTCCCGGAAACTGCTGGAGACCCTGCTCGAGGACTTTCCCGATCTCGCCGGAGATCCAACCCCGGAACCCGGCACGGATGAGGAACAGGTTCCGGAGGCGGAGCTCGACCCGCTCCCCGCGAAGCAGCAAAAAGAAAGCGCCGGCCAGCCGGACCGGGCGGTGGAAGAGGCCCTGACCTCCTGCATCGTGGAGCTGCAAAACGCCTTCGGCAGCCGGATTGAGCGCATAATCGGCTCGGGCGGCGGCCTGCTGACGGTCCTGGACCAGGTCGACAGCGAGGCAGACCGGATTGGCGCCCAACTGTCATCGCCAATGGTGCCGGTGGCGGTTATCGATCTGCGCACCTTGAACGGTCTTGCCCGGCTCGGCGCCGGCTCGCCGGTGGAAACGGGCCATACCTATTATGATGCCTCCCGGGACGGGGACCCCCAACAAACCTCAAGGCTGACAGCCCAGGCGGTGGAAAAGTTCCAGGCGGCCCGGGTGCTCATTGAACAAAAACTTATCGGCCCGGCTGTGGAGATGCTTCTGGCTTCACTGCTGGCCGCCGCCTCCGACCGCGCCGGCCTGCAAGACTCCGTGCCCCCGCAAGAGGCCGGGGTGTGGCTCTATGGCGAAGCCATGCCCAAGGGCTTATTGTCCCCATCTGAAGCAGACCTGATCACCAGGGCAGTCAGCCTCAGTTATTGCCCGTCGGTGCCGGAAACCCTGGTTTTTGAACTGGTGCGCGATACGGAAGCGTTTCTCAATGCGGAAATGCATGAGCAATAGACCGGTCCTGCCGGTCAATCCCCTCCGTCATCAGGGAACCGGCAACGACCTTCCTCCTTGACCACAGCCGCTTTTGCCTGTAAATTCTGCGCTTTCAGTAAATTATCGCGATAAGATCCGGCCCATATATAATTTACCGGACGCAACCATACAGAATTATCAATGCGCAACTCAATCAGAGAAGAGATGGAGGAACGGGAGGCCCGGATCCTCTCACCCTATGCCTGTTTAAGCAGGGACAGCCGGGGCCGCCGTCGCGAGGAACCCCAATGCGACATTCGGTTGGCCTTCCAGCGCGACCGCGACCGGATCATCCACTCCAAGACCTTCCGCCGCCTGAAGCACAAGACCCAGGTATTCCTGGCCCCGACCGGCGACCATTACCGGACCCGGTTGACCCACGTTCTGGAAGTCGCCCAGATCGCCCGGACCATAGCCTCAGCCTTAAGACTTAACGAGAACCTGACCGAGGCCATCGCCCTGGCCCACGACCTGGGTCATACCCCCTTCGGTCACGCCGGCGAATCAGTGCTCGGCGAGCTTTACCCCGGCGGCTTCCGCCATTACGAACAGAGCATGCGGGTGGTCGATATTCTCGAAAAAAAGGGCCGCGGCCTCAATCTCACCCACGAGGTCAGGGACGGCATCCTCAAGCATTCCAAAGGCCGCATGGAAGTCCTGCCGGTTGACATGGAAGACATGCCCTCGACCAAGGAAGGCCAGTTGGTCAGGGTCGCCGACATAATCGCCTACGTCAACCATGACCTGGACGATGCGATCCGGGCCGGAATTCTCGACGAGGAGAGCATCCCGGACGATATCCACAAACTGCTGGGTAAATCCAATTCCGCCCGGATCGGGGCGATGGTCCGCGATCTGATCACCAACACCGCCCCGAACGGCGGTGAGAAACTGATCATGAGCAAA
>JARGFN010000011.1 GCA_029210665.1 Desulfobulbales bacterium | reverse complement strand
ACCTGAATCCGTGACGGCTTAGCGGGGGATTTTGCTTTATCCGTTTGTTGTTACGTAAAATAATGGTCTTTTCACTGAGTCGCCTCGATTCACCCCGCCGCCCTGCGGGGCGCCCGATAACGGATTCAGGGTTGAGGGAATCCGGACAACGGAAGCGGCGGCGAATCGGGGAAGGGGGCGCTCCTCCGGTTACGACGGGGAGTCGGGCCGGACTCCCTTAAACGGTATAATCGGCGGGCAGGGCGCGACGGTTGAACATAGTGGTGTCGATGTCCAGGGGCAGGAAACAACTTTCGATATCGATCAGGTTATCGGCCTCGCCGGGAATGATCTTGAAATCGAAATCATCAAGCAGCCCATAAAACGAATCGAATATGTCCCGGCAGGTATTAAGGTGGATTCGGCAGCCGGTTTCGAGATGATGAAAACCGGCAAAATGCTGCATGACCATAAAAAAACAGACGGCGGACAGATAACGGGTATGGGGGTGAAGATTAAGACCGGGATAAAAAGTCATTACCTCGATCCGATCGGCCGGGTCGTTAAGAGCAATGGTCAACGAGCAGGAGATATCAGCCCCGGTTTCCTTCTTGAATACGAAATATTCAAGCTGGGGGCCGTCGATGCTGAAGCTGATTCCGAAATGGTCAAAAAAGTCAGCAAGATGGGAAGTCATGAAGGGGGAGATTTGACCGGGGTGGCGGAAGGTCTCCATGGCAGTTCTCCTCGGTTCGGATAAGCCTGAATCCGTTGTCGGACGGTGCGAAGGGCGGCGGGGTAATCCCTCCGCCGCGATCACGGGCGAATAAAGCTGAGTTGAGCAGGCGAGCTGCCCAACTCAGCTTTATACATCCTTACCCCGCATAAAGATACTTTATACCCACAGGGCATAAGTTTCGTACGAGCAGGCGAGCTGCTCAACTTAGCATTAGCGGTGATCGGCGGTAAGGTGCCTCTCCTTGCGGTATCATTGCAGGCTTGTTATTTCGGATGAGCCTGGATATATTGACAACGCCTTTGGCGCGGTTGTTAAATTGGTAACGAGGTATTTTTGCTGTGAAATTCTTTGTCGCCCTGATCGGTCTGGTCCTGATCTTTGAAGGTCTGCCCTATGCCGCGTTTCCGGAGGCCATGCGGAACTGGTTGCGTCAACTGTCCGAAGTGCGGCCGGCCGTGCTGCGCGGGATTGGTCTGGCGGCGGTTGCTCTCGGTTTGCTGTTATGCTATGTCGCTCAGCGCTCCGGTCTTCTGGATTAGAAATCGGCCCGCCGATCAGGACGTCAAACCAGTTTCGGAGTCTTTCGTCGGCAGCCTGCCTGGGATCTGCCTGTTGTTCGGCGCCGCTCTATTATCCCGCCTTTTTTGGCCCGTCATCATCAAATCAGCTTATCGGAAAAGGAAACCGTTTTGTTCGATCTGGAAGATTATAATTACCATTTGCCTCAGGAAAGCATCGCCCAGGAACCGGCCGTCCGGCGCGATGAGTCGAGATTGCTCATCCTGGGCCGGAATAATAGCCTGACTGACGGAATGTTCGGCGATATTGTCGGACTCCTCGCTCCCGGCGATCTGCTGGTGGTCAATGATACCAAGGTTTTTCCGGCGCGGCTTATCGGTTCCAAGGAGACCGGCGGCAAGGTCGAGTTGTTCCTGCTTAACTATCCGCTGGTCCGGGGAAACGGGACCGAGCAGGGCGGGCGGGCGGAGGTCGTCTGTCTGCTGAAAAGCTCAAAACGGCCCGTACCCGGCAGCAGGCTGTTGTTCGGCGCCGAGCTTGATGGTGAAGTTTTGGAATATCTGGAATCCGGCAAGGTCAAGGTGGCGCTCCGGTTCAGGGGTGAGCTTGAGCCGTTGTTAAACAAATATGGCCAGGTGCCCTTGCCCCCCTATATTCGTCGGGAGGAAAGCGGGGATGATGCGGACCGCGAGCGATATCAGACCGTTTACGCCAGGGAAACCGGGGCGGTGGCCGCGCCGACCGCCGGACTTCATTTCACTCCGGAACTGTTAGCGGCGATTAAGGCCAGAGGGGTACTTATCGCCAGTATCACCCTCCATGTCGGCTACGGAACCTTTTCGCCGGTTCGGGTGAAGGATATCCGCGACCACGAGATTCACCGGGAGTATGTGAGAATTGCGGCCGAGACCGTCAAGTTGGTCAATAACACCGGAAAAGCCGGGGGGCGGATCTGGGCGGTGGGTACCACGACCGCCAGGGCCTTGGAGGATGCGGCCGATGAGCAGGGATTGCTCGGTGAAAAAGAGGACTGGTGCGACCTCTATATTTATCCGGGCTATAGGTTCAAGGTAGTCGATAACCTGATTACCAACTTCCATTTACCCGGGTCGTCACTGCTTTTCCTGGTCAGCGCCATGGCCGGATACCATGAGGTAATGGCGGCCTACCGCCATGCGGTTGACCATGGCTACCGATTCTACAGCTACGGTGATGCGATGGCCATCATTACAGAATAAGGGGGGAGGTCAGTATGTCGCCGAAGCGATCGCGCGCTTTCAGCACGAGTCGCAGGCTTTTTTAACCTTGGGGGGGCAGGGGCAGTCCGGAGTCTTGCTGTCGATAGCGGATTTAGCGGCCGGAGAAGCGCTGCTGTAGCCGTCGGTATACCAGCCTCCTCCTTTTAATTGGAAGGAACTCATTGAAATAATCTTTTTCACCTGCCCCTTGCAGGACGGGCATGAGGCAACCGGTTCATCGGCAAGATGCTGCCAGATTTCGGTCACTTCCTCGCATGATTGACATTCGTATTCATAAACGGGCATTGCTGGTCTCTTCCTCCTGATCTAAATAAATCCTAAGTTTTACAAGCATACTGGCGAAAATAACGATGATTGCTGGAAAAGTCAATCCAGTCCGGCCGGATTTTTGCCGGTTACTCCCATCCCTCTCCATGCCGTCTGGAATGAGATCCCCGGATTACCTGCAATCTATTTCCGGACCAGTTGCAAACTCATCTGAATACTTATTTCATTCTCGATTATCCCATGGAGTTTTATTATATTTTATCGTTTCATGGTGATGAAGAATTTTCCAATACAAAAAAACTTGCTATTGCAAATATGATAAGATACTCTCTGTTCAGGGTAAGGTAATAATTTTATATTAAAAGGAGGTTCTATATGAACAAGTCTTTGGTCGAGATGGCAGCCGCCATCGTCCAGTCTCAAAGCTCTTCAAAAGCAATGACGACAGATGAAGTAACCTTTGCGTTGCAAACTACTTTTAAGGCGTTGTTGGATCTTCAAGCCGATGAGGTTAAAGTTGCCGCCGAGGGTATTGCTCCGGAAGGAGTCGATTCCCCACCTGATATTTCACCTGATAAGTCGATCCAGAAAAACAAGATTGTCTGCCTTGAGTGCGGCCAGGAGTTCAGAATGCTTTCCCCGAAACATCTCAGATCTCATGGCCTTACCGGGCGCGAGTATCGGGTGAAACATGGTTTTTCGCTACGCCAGCCGCTCTGCGCCAAGTCGCTTTCCGAGCGCCGCAAGAAAGCCGGCAAGGCGAGGGGTTTGCCGGAAAACCTGAAAAAAGCCATTGCCGGCCGCAAGAAATCGGGAGCCAAGAAGACCCGGAAAAAGCAATAGTTGCAGGGTAAGCGATCACTGGGTACCGAATCTGCTGTGTTATCGGCCTGCTCATTTACATCAGTACACATCGCAGGTCGATGTCTTGCATCTCCGGCCCCCTGCAATCGTTTACCGGCTGGGAGATTGGCCAATTCTGGGTGGCTTATCCCGAGATCGGTTTTACCTTGCAGGCGGTCGGGAAATCGATTAAACCATCCGCGGATTTATCCAACTCCGTTGGTTTAACCGAATGGGGAGCTGGTCTCACAACCAGGATCCCCATTTTTGATGGCGTCGCAAAAAGTCAAAAAACCCTTCAACAGGCTCAGGGTGAGCGGGGCAACTTATTGACTTATACCAACAGGGCACCCCAAGGGCATTTGCTTCGCGGCACATAAGTTTCGTACGAGCAGGCAAGCTGCTCAACTCAGCTTTAACGTTCGTCGCTGAGCTTGTTGAAATGCGCTCCATTAATCTGTGGCGACTTTTTGCGGGACCGCCAAAAGCGCTGACCTGAAAGTGCCCCCCCCGGAAATATTGTGCCGGCAACGAAAATAAATGCTTATTTACCCCGTTACCGCGGACCGCGGGATTCATATGATCGGTAATAAACGATGATCGGCGTTTTTGATTCCGGAGTTGGCGGGATGACCGTGGCTCGTGCCATCGAAGAGGCGCTCCCGGATTACCCGTTGATCTATTTTGGCGATACCGCCAGATCCCCATACGGCCCCAAGAGCCCCGAAAAAATTATCCAGTATTCCCGCGAGAATACCGGATTCCTCTTGGCGCGGGGCGCCCGCCTGATCGTCATTGCCTGTAACTCAGCAGCCAGCGTTGCCTCCGATTTGATCAGGGCGGAGTTCGATGTGCCGGTCTTTGAAGTTATCACCCCGGCGGTTCGGCAGGCCATTGCGGTCACCGCTAACGGCAGGATCGGGGTGATCGGCACCAGGGCGACGGTCCGGAGCGGAGTCTACGAAAAGATGATCGCGGCGGCCGCGCCGGGGGTAAGGGTCGAGTCATCCCCGTGCCCTCTGCTGGTGCCGCTGGTCGAAGAGGGGTGGCTTGATCGGCGCGAGACCAAAATGGTTGTCCGGCGCTATCTCCACCCGCTCAAACTGAAACAGATCGACACATTGGTTTTGGGCTGCACCCATTACCCGTTGCTCCGGGCCATTATTCAGCCCAGGATCGGCAAGAAGGTTCGGGTGATTGATTCCGCGGCGGCGGTGGCCGCTGAATTACGGACTTTTATTGAAGAAAATCCCGATATCGGCGTCGATTCGGTGGCGGGCCGGGGCAATCGTTACTATGTTTCCGATGTAACCGATACCGGTCTGAAAATTGCCGCCAAAATCTTCGGCAGGAAGATAAATTTGGAATTAGCTGATGACAATCTTTAGGTTTTACACACTCCTGGCCCTATTATTTATGACTTGGCCGGTCCTGACCGCCTCGGCCGTCCCGGCGGCGGAACTTACCGCCCTGCAAAAAGCCGCGGGATTGCAGGCGACCTACGACAAGACGACAACTTTCAAGGCCGATTTCAGCCAGACCTCGGCCATGAAGCTGAGCCGCCGCCAGCGCGAGGGGCGGGGCTCCCTGGTGATCAAGAAGCCGGGCCTGATCCGCTGGGACTATCTGGAACCGGATCATCAGGTGATTATCAGCGACGGCCGGCGAATATCCATGTATTTCGCCGAGGCCGAACAGCTTATTGTCATGCCCGCCCAGGAGTATTTGCAGTCCGACGTTACCTATGCTTTTTTTGCCGGCCAGGGAGATCTGTCTCGGGATTTCGAGGTAGAAGAACCCGGCGGAGATTATTGCTGCGGCGCCCCGCCCGACTTGATGTTGACCCCCAAGCAGCCGCACCCCCAGGTCGAATACCTCTTCCTCTGGCTTAGCGATGACTTTCTGATCGAGAGAATGCAGATTTTCGATCATTACGGCAGCGTCAACGATCTGACTTTCTCCGAGCTCAAGGTGAATCCGCCGGTGGCGCCGGAAACATTCGAGTTCACGCCGCCGCCCGGCACCGAGATCATCGAACAGTAAGCGGCAAACTTCACCCCAAGCCGTTGTAAAAAAAACAACTTATGCCCTGTGGGTATGAAATAGCTATCAAGGAAAGGTGTTATGTCTGATTCCGATTTCGAGAAGAGTTTTGCGGAAATGTTTGACGAAGGTTCGGCTATCCCGGTCGCTTTTGAGCCGGGCCAGGAGGTCGAGGCCAGGGTGATTCGGATTGGCGCGGCCCATGTCTTTATCGATATCGGCGGTAAAAGCGAGGGCTACATTGCCCGGGAGGAATTTATCGACCGGGACGGCGCCGTCACGATCAAGGAAGGAGACACGGTCAAGGCCTACTTCCTCTCCGCCGCCCACAGCGAAATGTTGTTTACCACCAGGCTCGGGGCCGGCGCAGCGGCCCGGGCCCATCTGGAGAAGGCCTTTGCCGGCGGCATCCCGGTTGAGGGGGTGGTCGAGAAAGAGATCAAGGGCGGCTTCGAAGTGAAATTGCCGGGTTTGGTCAGGGCTTTCTGTCCCTATTCGCAACTGGATCTGCGCCGGATCGAGGACGGCGAGGCGTGGCTCGGCCGCAATCTGTCTTTTGCGATCAGCCTGTATGAAGAGGACGGCCGCAATATAATCGTCTCCCGCCGCCGGCTCCTTGAAGCGGAGCAGCAAAAGCTCAAAGCGCAGCTGCGGGAGACCCTGAAGGTCGGCGATATCGTTACCGGTACGGTTACCTCCCTGCGGGATTTCGGGGCCTTTGTCGATATCGGCGGTCTCGAAGGTCTGTTGCCGGTTTCCGAGATCGGCTGGGGACACGTTGAAGATATCGGCAGCCGTCTCGAGGTCGGCCAGCAGGTCGAATTGGCCGTCCTGAAACTCGATTGGGACAATGACCGCTTTTCATTCAGTCTCAAGCAGACGATGCCCGATCCCTGGCTGAAGGCGGCCGGCGCATTTCCCGAAGGCTCTACCCACACCGGCCGGGTGGCGCGGTTGACCAGCTTCGGCGCTTTTGTTACCCTGTCCGAAGGGGTTGACGGCCTGATTCATATCGGCGCACTGGCCGGAGGCCGCCGGATCAATCACCCCCGGGAAGTGATCAGCGAGGGCGACAGTGTCGAGGTCCGCATCGAGGCGTTCGATCCGGAGCGCAAGCGAATTTCCCTGGCCCTGGCTTCGGCGGTTAAGGAGGCCGAAGCGGAGGGGGCTGAGCGGGAAAAGGTCCGCGATTATATAAAAAGCTCCGAGCGAAAAACCAGCGGGTCAATGGGGACCCTTGGTGATCTGCTTAAAGCTGAGTTGAGCGGCTCGCCAGCTCAAACGAAACTTATGTGCCGCGAAGCAAATGCCCTTGGGGTACCCAGTGGGTATAAGAAAAAGCTCTCCGACTAAGGGGGGTATAGGTTTTCCGCCATGGTTAAGCCTCTGTCGCCATTTCCGATGCTCGACTCCCGGCCGGAAGAGATTCCCTGCTGCGGGCCGGCATCTTCCCCGCCGGCCGGGAAAGATGAACGGCCCGGTTATAAAATATGCCGCTATGTCCGTGATTTTGTTCAAACCGGCGCCGGCCCGGTTCCGCGGGTTTCCGCCGAGCTGGAATTTCACGACAAGCTCGGCGCGGGCATGGTCCGCCTCGGAATCGGACGGGACGAGTACCGGATCCCGCCCGGACTCTATTGTGCTGGTAATCCCGACCGGGAATCGCCGGTCCTGGTCAGCGCCAACTATAAACTCTCCTTCGATTACCTGCGCCGGGAACTGCTGGGCCAGGATGTCTGGATCCTGGTACTCGATACCAGGGGGATCAATGTCTGGTGCGCCGCCGCCCACAAGACCTTCGGCACCGAAGAGCTTGCGCGGGTGATTGAGGCGAGCGGCCTCTCAAGAGTGGTAAGTCATCGCCGTCTTGTCGTGCCGCAGCTCGGAGCGGCGGGGGTCGCCGCCCCGGCCCTTAAGAAGGCCAGTGGTTTCGAGGTCGTCTGGGGGCCGTTGCGAGCCCGGGATTTGCCTGGCTTTCTGGCCGCTTCCTGTAAAGCCGAACCCGCCATGCGCAAGCTCACCTTCACGATGACGGAGAGGATGACCCTTGCCCCGGTCGAACTTGCCATGGTCCTGAAACCGGCCCTGTTGATTATGGTCGCGATGTTTTTTGTCTCCGGTTTTGGGCCGGAACTGTTCTCCTTCGGCCGGGCCTGGTCGAGATGGTTGCTTTTCAGCCGGGCCTTCCTGGCCGGGCTTTTGTCCGGCGCGGTTCTGGTCCCGGCCCTGCTGCCCTGGCTGCCGTTCCGGCCCTTTTATCTGAAGGGTATTGTCGCCGCCCTGCCGGTTGCCGGCGCCGTCCTTTTGGGGAGTAATGCCGTTTCCCCGGTGGAAATGGCGGCCCAGGCGTTCATCTGTCTGGCGGTAAGTTCATATATGGCGATGAATTTCACCGGCGCCACGCCATACGCCTCGCCCTCCGGAGTGGAATGGGAGATGCGCCGGGCTATTCCCCTCCAGGGGGTGCTGGTCCTGACGGCGCTTGGTTTGTGGCTGGTCCGGCCCTTTTTGTAAATTTCAAACAGGATGAGGCGATGGAAGGGTTCAGGTATATCAGCGGTGTCGTTACTTTGGCGCTTGATCGGGAGATCTGCATTGGTTGCGGAAATTGCCAAACGGTCTGCCCGCACCGGGTTTTTGAAGTGGCGGACCGCAAGGCCCGGCTCATCGACCTCGATGGCTGCATGGAGTGCGGGGCCTGCGCCAACAACTGTCCCGTTGCCGCCATTAGCGTCACCCCGGGAGTCGGCTGCGCCAGCTATGTGATCAAGAAGTGGTGGATGGAGATCAGGGGAAAGGAAGGGCCCATAACCTGCTGCTGACCTGAATGAAGATTTCCGCGGGGTTCATCCTGTCATCGATTGCGAACCGGTAACCGTTCATTCGATCTTGTTCAGGGTGCCGGCGCCGAGGATGTCTTTGTAAACCTGGCCCGGATCGCCGGTGTAGTATACATCGGCGACGCCGACGATATTAACGGTCAAGATCTGGGCGGCATGGACGTTGGCATTGCTGGTTCCCGAAATATTCAAGGTTGTCTCTTCGGTTTTCAATCCCCTGGTTTCCAGATCGCCGCTGCCCGATATATCGGCGTCGAACTTTCTCGTGTAGCCGGTCAATTCAATGTCGCCGGCCCCCTCCAATACCAGGGAAAACCTGTCGGCGTAAATTTCATGGACTTTGACGTTATCGGAGCCGGAGGAGACCAGGGCGTAAAGGTTGCCGACCGATATGTCCAGGCTGATCCCCATCTGGGTGCAGATCGGCTTGGTCGAGTGGATCAGCAGCTTGTTGCCGCTGGTGGTGGTGGCGATGTGGGGCAGGATGTTCTCGTCGCCGCTGATTTTGACAGTTTGTTTGGTCTGGGTACTGCGGATATTGATCTTGAAGGCGCCGGAAATTTCCAGAATATTGAAAGCCGGCAGCTCCCTTTCCACGGTTTTCCTGACATTGTTGCCCCGCACGCAATCCTCGTACACGCTTGTCGTGTAGCCATGAACCGGATCGGCCAGGGTCAGGAGGGTGATTGCGCCGATACAGAGGGCGCGCAACGAGACAAGTGCTTTACCGTTTTTGAAACCCATAACGAAATGCCTTTGGAACTGTTCATTTTTTGGTCGTTTCTTTTTGGCGGACGATTTCAAATAGTATAATACCCGCCGCCACCGATGCGTTCAAGGAGTTAATCTTTTTTTGCATGGGGATTTTAACCAGAAAATCACATTGCTTGCGGATCAGGGGGCGAATTCCCTTGCCTTCCGAGCCGATAACCAGACAGATCGGTCCGGAAAAATCGGCCTCGTAAATGGTCTTGTCGCTTTCGCCGGCGGCGCCGAATATCCAGAAGCCCGCCGCCTTGAGGCGGGCCAGGGAGTCAACCAGATTGGTGACCCGGCATATTTTCAGATGGGCCAGGGCCCCGGCCGCTACCTTGACCACGGTGCCGGTGATTTGCGCGGCCCGATCCTTGGGGATCAGAACGCCGGTGGCGCCGGCGGCGGCAGCCGATCTGATGATCGCGCCCAGGTTGTGGGGATCGCTGATCGAGTCCAGCGCCACCACTAAAGTGGGGTTTTCCCCGAGCAATTCCTCAAGATCGACGAGGCGATTTTCCTTGATTACGGCGAGCACCCCCTGGTGGTTGGCCCCGGCCTCGCCCGGGATGTCGATTTTCGCGACGGAGTTGATTTCGATCCCGCTCTTTTCGGCCAGTTCAAGGACTTCCCGCAGTTTATGCCGGGAACCGGTTTGGATGGCCAACGTTTTGATCTGTTGGGGGGCGCTGCGCAATATTTCGCAAACGGGATGAATACCCCAGATTGTTATGTCGCGCGAATCGGCCATCCTGGTCAGATGGCCGATACAGCGGGGATCGGCGCCCCATTTCGGGTTCTTCTGGCCCGGCTTCTTTCCGCCAGGATTACCGCCTTGACCATTTCGAGGGCCTCGCCGAGTTCATCGTTGACGATCACATGGTCGTAGGTCTCCAGGCCGGCCATTTCCGCCGCGGCATTAGCGAGTCGCAAGCGGATGGTTTCCGAACTGTCGGTACCCCGGCCGCCCAGCCTTTTTTCCAGTTCGGCCATCGAGGGCGGGATGATGAAAATGGTCACCGGCTCGATCTTTTCGCTCTTTTTGACCTGGGCGGCGCCCTGCACGTCAATGTCAAGAATGACATCGGCGCCGGCGGCGAGTTGTTCGAGCACCGCCCCCAGCCGGGTGCCGTAAAGGTTGCCATGCACCTCGGCGGATTCGAGAAATTCCCCCTGGTCACGCATCTTGCCGAACTCCGCTTTGTTGACGAAGTGATAGTCCAGTCCGTCGCTTTCGTTTTCGCGGGGAGCCCTGGTGGTGTGCGACACCGAAAAGGCCAGGGCGGGCAGCTCGGTCATCAGCTTTTTGAGAATGGTGGTCTTGCCGGTTCCGGACGGAGCCGAGACAATGAAAAGCCGGCCTTCGGCCATCAGCAATCCTCCCCGGCGATTTGTTCGGCAACCGATTGGATCGCGAAACGCTGGGTCAAGGTTTCCGGCTGGACCGAGGAAAGGATGACATGGTTGCTGTCCGTAATAATTATGGAACGGGTTCTCCGTCCCTCGGTGACGTCGATGATCCTCTTCTGGTCCCGGGCCTCGTCCTTAAGCTTTTTCATCGGCGACGATTTTGGATTGACCACGGCGATTACCCGGCCGGCCACCACCGAATTACCGAAACCGATATTGATTAAACGCTGGTCCACTTTGTTCCTCCGTCAGGGGAGCGGAAAATAATCCGGATACTCCCGATCCTTCTCGCCCGGCCTCTTATCCGGCATTGGCGCTCCGGCGCGACCAGGCCATTGGTTCGTCGCGGCTTATTCAAGATTTTGCACCTGTTCGCGCATCTTTTCCAATTCGTTTTTGACCTCTACGGCCAGATAGGCGATTTCGGCGTTGGTTATTTTCGAGGCGAGGGTGTTGATCTCCCGGAGAAATTCCTGGAGCAGAAAATCAAGGCGCCGGCCGGCCGATTCGTCCAGAGCGAGGAATTTTTCAAACTGGCCGATATGGCTGTTCAGACGGACCAGTTCCTCGGTTACATCCGCCTTGTCGACCATGATGGCCACTTCCTGGGCCAGTCTGCCCTGGTCCAATTCCTGGCCGCCGATAATCTCCTGAAGGCGGGCCTCAAGGGAAATTTTCTTTTCTTCGATTAACCGCGGGACCATTTTTTCTATTTTTCCGGCGGCCGCGGTAATAATCGCCAAACGGTCCAGAAGGTCTTTTTTTAGATTGGCCCCTTCGGTCCGCCGCATCTCCAGGCACTCGTCAAGGGCGGCGGCCAGAGCGGGCTTGATTCCCTCCGACCAGGTCTGGTCAAGGTTTTCTTCGCGATCCTCCGCAGAAATCACCTCCTTGTAGTCGGCGATCATGGCCAGATCGGGCGCGGAGTTAAGTCCCAGTTCGTCGTTCAGTTGCACCAGGCAGTTGAGATACTGCCTGGCCAGGGTGAGATCGGCCTTGAGCAATACGGCGCCTTCTTCCTCGCCGCGGTAGCCGATGTTAACTTCGACATGGCCCCGGCCGTAGGCGGCGGCGATCTCTTTTTTGATTCGTTCCTCAAGACCGCCGTACTTGCGCGGCAACCTGATCTTTATGTCGCAGAAGCGATGGTTGACCGATCTTATTTCGACGGTCCAGGTTCTAAAGTTGGCGGTATGCTGCCCTCTTCCGAAGGAGGTCATGCTCAATGGTCTGGTCATCGCAGGGTCCCAAGTATTTCGGCCCGGGTCACGGTGGCGGTTCCCAGTTTGCCTACGACAATCCCGGCGGCCTGATTGGCGACGATGGCCGCTTCTTCGAGGGACAGGCCGGCGGCCCGGGCCAGGGCCAGAGAGGCGATCACCGTATCGCCGGCGCCGGTGACGTCGAAAACCTCCTTGGCCACGGTCGGGATAAGAAACGGCGTCTTGCCTTTCTCGAAAAGGGCCATGCCCGCCTCCCCCCTGGTTATCAGGATGGCGTCTACCTTGAGTTTATTTTGGATAAGCGCGGCGGCTCCGGCCAGGCTTTGCTCATCGCGGATCTCGAGGCCGGCCATCAGCTCGGCCTCGTGGCTGTTGGGCGTAAGAATCGTTGCCCCCGAAAATCTTTCGATACATTTCGGTTTCGGGTCGACAATGACCGGGATTTCCGGGTGCTTTCCGACTATTTTTTTCAAGGCGGCCATCAACTCGCCGCTGACGATGCCCTTATTATAATCGGAAACGATTACGGCCTGGAAGGAAGATATATTCTCTGCCAGAAAGGTCAGCATGGTCTCGAGATCTTCTTTTTGGAGGGGGCCGGTTTTTTCGCGGTCGAATCTCACCACCTGCTGATGCTGCGCGATGATCCGGGTTTTCTTGGTGGTCGGGCGATTGGCGGATCTGATGATGCCGGCGGTGGAGGAGTTGAGCCTTTCGATCAGTTCCAGGAGATGATCGCCCATGATATCCCGGCCGATCAGGCCGCAGAGGGTGGCTTCGCCGCCCAGGGCATAGATGTTGTTCAGGACGTTTGCCGCTCCGCCCAGCAAGAGGTTTTCCCCGGTAACATTAACGACCGGCACCGGCGCCTCCGGCGATATCCGGCTAACCGAGCCCCAGATAAAGTGGTCGATGATTATATCGCCGATCACCAGGATTCTGGTGGCGGGAAATTTGGTAAACGCCGCCTTGATTTTTTTTCTTCTGTCGCTGTCCAATGTCGTTCCTCGGGAGCGGTTGGAGGCAATCCGGCTTTTTCGCCCCTCAATCGCCGTCATCCGCACTCTTTCCCGGTTTTTTGCCGGTGCTTATTAAACCCTGACTTTTCCCCTGAACGGCAGATCATGTCAAGCATTTAATCGCCCGAGATTTCGAAGCCGGAGGCGGTAAAGGTTATTGCGGCGTGGAGATAGCGGTTTGCAAGGCCGGCCGAATCAAGGATGGCATGGGCCATTGCCGCCCTGGCCCCGCTGTTGCTGTAGAGAATGATTTCCCGGTCGGCCGGCAGTTCCCCGATCTTGCCGTTTAACTCGGTCAGCGGGAGGTTAACCGCCCCCGGGACCGAAGCGGTGTAGAATTCGACCGGTTCCCTGACATCGATAAACAATGCGGGGCCATCGGGCAAGTTCGCCAGCTTGTTGAATTCAGTCCCGGTGATTGTACCGATCCGGGGCTCGGGCGTGAAGGCGATAGCGGTTGCGGCTGGACCGTAGGCCACCTGGTTGCTGATGGCCTGCCAGCCCTCGAAAGAGGCGGCCAGCACGCCGACCTGGCGATATCCCCAGGAAATTATCTTTGCGGCGGCACCCTTGCGGCCCGGGCCGTAAAGAATGATCGGCGCGTCCAGGGTGGTGGGGAACCGGTCGTGTTGCCGGTCAAGATCGGCCGGGGCGATAGCCACCGCGCCCTTGATGTGTCCGTCGACGATCTCCGCGGTTGGGCGCAGATCGATCAGGATATGGGGAATTTTATCGGCGATTGCCTGTTCGAGCCAGTCGGTTGCGACCACCACATAGTCCGAGGCGGTCCAGTCCTGATAGCCGCCGAGGTAGATCCTTACATCCCGGTAGCCCGATTTCTCGGCTTTTATGAAGGCGGCGTGGTCAAAACAGTCGGAGTCACCGTAAAGGACTACCGGGGTTTCCCGGTTGTTCGGCAGGTTGAAGCTGAATTTCTCGAAAGATGAGGCGGGCAGGGGCATGGCGCCCGGCAGGTGGCCCCGGGCGAATTCACTCTCCGACCGAAGATCATAGGTGTTGACCTCCGGATTGGCAATGATCCTTGCCATGGTGTTTTTATCAGGAATAACAGCCGCGGGAGTGAGTCCGGCGGTCAGCTTGAAGCCGGTTATTTCAGTAGCCAGTTTTTCGTCGTCGTCCGCGATGAATTTGATTTTTATTCCGTCATCCCGGCAATCGGCGAGCTCCGTGAACGATTCAAGGTTATTCAGTACCGTCCGGTGGTCAAACCTGATGATTTCCTGACCGGTTGTCAAATCCAGCTGGATCAAGCGCGCCTCGTACGCGAGGTTTTTCGTGAAGCCCATTATTACTCCGGGCTCCGGATTATGGCATTCCTTGCAGGGTTTCGCCATTGGCGAAGCTGCCTGACCCCAGGCCTCGGCGTTAATGCAGTAAAATGATGCGGACAGCGCCGCTGCCAGAAGAATAAACTTTTTTGTCATCCGAATGTCCCCTTTGCCGGTCGGGTTGATATTGATAAGTACAGCCCGGACCGGACTGGGCCGGTCCAGGCTGACTGGACATTACAAGATGAGCAATATAACAGGTTTACTCTTCTATTTCACACTCTCCGTCTTCACATACGATATTGGCGACCAGAAAACGGGCTTTGAGCCCGGCCTTCAGCAAGGATTGAACCGCCATGTCCGCCCTGGCGCCGGTGGAGCAATGGGCCAGAAACTCCTTGCCTTCGGGCAGGTCGCCGATTCTTTTCTCGACTTCGTCAAGGGGGATGTTGATTGCGCCGGCAAACATGCCTTCGCTGACTTCCTCCTTGCCTCTTACATCAAGAATAACCTTACCGCCCTCTTTGCCGGCCAGAACCTTCTTGAATTCGTCGATACCGACCTCGCCCTTGCCGGGTTTGTATTTCCAGGTAATTTCGGAATTGATCGGACCTTTGACGACCGGATTGCCCGCCGCCTGCCAGCCCTCGAAACCGCCGTTGACCGCGGCGATGGTCGGGTAGCCCCACTCCTTAATGATCCCGGCGCCTTTTCGAACCTCGGCTTCGCTGCCGTAGAGGACGATCGGTGCCTGGGAGCGCATGGCGGGGAAATCGTCTGCCGCTTCTTCAAGTTCGGTCAACGGGATGCTGACCGCCCGGGGAATATGCCCCGCGGCTGCCACTTCCCGGGCGCGGAGATCGACCAGGACTATATTGCCGTTTTTGACGAAATCGGTGCTTGCGAAAAGAGGCCGCCCCGATTTCTTCCAGCCGGGTACTCCCTGAAGCATTACCTTGATATTGCTGTAACCCATTTTTGCCGCCAGACCGGCGGAACTAGGACTCATGCCTCAGGTGGGGCCCCCGCAATAAAAAATCAGCAGTTTGTCCTTGTTGTCCTGGGCCAGCAGGGTGGCGCCTTCCTTCTTGAATTTTTCCACCGGCATGGAGATTGCGTTGGCAATGTGGCCGGCATTGTAAGGGTTGGCCGGCCGGGAGTCGATCAGCATATAGTCGCCGCCGCCGGCGATTATTCCGGCAAGATCGTCCGGGGTGATCTCGATGACCCCCGGAGGCAGTTTGGCCAGTTTGGGTTTGATCACGGTGGCGATTTTATCGCCGTCCGCGACCGTGAATTTAATAATCGCCGCCTCGCCTTTCTGGGCATGTTCGATCCCCTCGGTATCGTCGGTGAATTTGATCATCACCGTGCCGAGCTCCTTGTCCTTGATGGTGATAGTCCGGGCCTTGTTCGATTTGCCGAGGATTTTACCCTTGGCCGTGGCTCCTTCCTGCTGGGCGACACTCTGGTTTGCCGAATGGCTGGCGGCATGGCTTGCGGTCGGTCCCGCCGTGACCAGCAGACCGGCGCACAGGAAAATCGGAATCGACATCATCATTTTTCTGAACGGCATGATTTCCTCCTTGGTTTAGGTTGAACTCCGTGATAATTGATAAACCCGTAAAAAGTCGAAAAATCCTTCCTTCGACAGGCTCGGGATGAGCGGGGTACCCTTACATCTCAATCCGTTCTCGAACGCTCACGGATTCAGGGTAATGCCATTTTCTCCGGTAGCCCGGGCGATGCAGGCC
This sequence comes from Desulfobulbales bacterium, assembly GCA_029210665.1. Classification (GTDB taxonomy): domain Bacteria; phylum Desulfobacterota; class Desulfobulbia; order Desulfobulbales; family JAGXFP01; genus JAGXFP01. Next base: position 14,701 of record JARGFN010000011.1, on the reverse strand, counting down.
ATCAGTTCCGCCGATTCGAAGGGGGTATGCAGGACAATGGCGGTATCGGACCCGACTCCGGTTTCGGCCAAGTCCTCATTGCCGTACGGAGTGATCAGTATTATCGGGGGCACGGCCCGGGCGGCCTTTAACTCGCGCAACAGTCTGTTTACTTCGCCTTCCGTACCCGCCATATCGATGATCAACAGGTCGACGTCGCCGAACAGGGGTGATCCCGAAGCGTTGCCGGCGAGGACGGTTTCCGCCTTCCGGCAGCGGCTTACCCTGAAGTTGGCCTGTTTCAATAACAGGGTCAGGATAAGTTCCAACCCCTGTTCGCTTCCAAGGAGAAGTATGTGTCTCTTCAATATCTCGCGCTCTCGGAAAATTCTTTTGTCTGGTTATTTGGTAGAGCAACTATTGTGCCGCGTTATGTTGTAATCGGATAACTTCCCGCTATCATTGGATAAGGACTCGGCTTTGTCCTTTCCTGCCGAGTGCTGAACGGGTGCAAAGATATTTGCGGGTTATTTTAAGGGGGGCGAGGGGATGCCTTTATTGCCGGCCTGGATAAGCCGACGCCAATGGGGAAGGCGGCAAAGAGTTTTGCACCCCTTGCGGAGTGGTTCGGGATCGGTTCCGACAGGCGGGATGTGGATTGCCGGAAAGTTCAGCGATCATCCGGGGAGCTGTCTTTCTTGAGCCGCCAGTTCAGGGCCTGCCTGGTGATGCCGAGCATTTCGGCGGCCAGCCGCTGGTTATTGTTGGTGCGCCGTAATGCCTCGCTGATCAGGATATTGCCGACCTCTTTCAGGGGGGGGAGGGTTTTTAGACCGCTGAACTGGGTTGCGGCGACAGCTTCGTCATCGGTCGAATCAAGCTTCGGATCCAGTTCCCGCTGAATCCTGATCTGTCTCTTGAAGTGTTCCATGCCGATGGTGGTGCTGTCCTGGCGGCTCAAGGCGTCGATGACCATATTGCGCAGCTCCCTGATGTTTCCAGGAAAATCGTAGGTCGACAGCAGGCTGATCAGCTCCGGCGGATAGGCGGGTTTGTTGCGGTTCAGTTCCCTGGCCGCCTCGGCAAGGAAATGATCGAGCAGCACCGGCAGGTCATCCAGGCGCTCCCGCAGGGGGGGGACTTCGAGATGGTGGGTGCGGAGACGGTAAAGCAGGTCCCGGCGAAAATCCCCATTGTTATGCATGGCGGCCAGGGAGCGGTGGGTGGCGAAAATCATGCGGCAGTCGGTGCGTTTGGCCAGGTCGGCCCCCAGGGGCATGAATTCCCTTTCCTGAATGAGCCGGAGCAGCTTAACCTGGGAACTCCCGGTCAAATCGCCGATTTCATCGATAAACAGGGTGCCGGCCGCCGCATTTTCGACCAGACCGGGCCTGGCCCGATCGGCGCCGGTGAATGCGCCCTTGACGTGGCCGAACAGGGCGTCGGCCACCATATTGTCATCGAGTCCGGCAATATTTACCGGCACGAACTTGCCCTTGCGGCCGCTCAGGCGGTGGATGGCTCCGGCGATCAACTCCTTGCCGACCCCGGTTTCGCCGGTGATCAGCACCGGCTCGCCGGTGCCGGCAATCGCTTCGACATACTGGAAGACGGCCCGCATGCCCCGATTGTGGGTGACGATCGGGGCAAAAACCTCGGGATGGTCCAGGGTGTCGTGGAGAAAATGTTTTTTCAGGGTTTCATGTTCGCCCCGCAACCGGCCCAGATCGATGGCGCGCCTGATCCCGTTGATCAGCCGTTCTTCCTCGCTGACCTTGGTGAAGAAATCATAGGCTCCCAGTTTCATGCAGTTTACGGCGGTTTCAACCAGATCGAGGCCGGTAATGATGATGACCGGGACGTCCGGGTAATTTTCGACCACCCGGGGCAGCAGCTCCTCGCCGGAAAGATGGGGCATGGTCAGGTCGAGGACCAGGACGCCGACCGGCTCTCCGGCCATGATCTCCATGGTTTTCCGGCTATCGGTGCAGGTCAGGATGTTGTTGATTCCGGCGGCCCGGAGCTTGAGACTGAAACTGTTCAGCCAGCCCTCCTCGTCGTCAATCAGTAATATCGGGCGAGCGGGGAAGAGGTTCGCGACGGCCATGGCTCAGTCTCCTGCATTGCTTTGACCTGAATTCGTGACGGCTTCGTGGTGAATTTCACTTATCAGTTTGTAATTTCATTAGATAATCGTTTTTTCCTGGATTGCCAGGGTTCACCCCGCCGCCCTGCGGGGCGCCCGAGAACGGCGCATCTGCCGCGTTGGCAACTTGTTGATATAAAGCTGAGTTGAGCAGCTTGGCTGCTCGTACGAAACTTATGCCCTGTGGGTGTACAATCAGTATTATCAACATTGTTGCCGCCTTGCATCTGCGCCGTTCTCGAACGCTCACGGATTCAGGTTTGATTATCGTCGGGAACCGGCAGGGTTACCGTTACGGTGGCGCCCCGCCCCGTTGAGGAAAACTCGATGCCGCCGCCGTGTTCCTTGATGATCCCGGCCGAGACCGACAGTCCGAGACCGGTCCCCCCCGTCCGCCGCTTGGTGGTGAAGAAGGGATCGGTTAGCCGGTTCAGCGCCTCGGCGGGGATGCCGCCCCCCTCGTCCTCGACTTTAAGGTAGACCTGCCGCCCGTCTCCGGTCAGCCCGGTTTCGATGGTGATGGCGGCCTCGCTGCCCGGCAGAGCGTCGCAACTGTTCTGGAGGAGATTGATGACGACCTGTTCGAGGCGCTGGCGGTTGCCGCGGACGGCGGGGAGGTCGTGTGCGTACCGATCGACGAAATGGCTGGTGCTTTTCTTGAGGAGGTTGCCGGTCAATCTTGCTGCAGTCCGGGCCACCTCGTTTAGATCGAGCATCTTCATTGAACGGCTGCTGTCCTGCCGGGCATAATCCTTCAGGTCTTTGACGATTGTTCTGATCCGTTTCGAACTCTCCTCCAGCTCTCTGAACAGTTTGGGAATCTCCTCCTTTATTTCCGAGTATTCGAGACCGGCGACCAGAAAATCGCCATGTTCGGCATGGTAGCGGTCGAGGATCGGGGTGACGCTTTTCCAGGCCTTCGCCAGCATCGGGGCGTTTAAGAGGGCGATGCTGTTCGGGTTGTTGATCTCATGGGCCATCCCCGAAACGAGCAGGCCCAGGGAGGCCATCTTGTCCGCTTGGAGCAGTTGGTTTTGCTGGAGACGGCTGTTCTCCTCGGCCTCTTTTCGCTCGGAGATATCCCTGATGATCCAGATCGAGTGCCATTTGTCCTTGATTCTGGCCTCCGACAGGGAGAGTTCCACCGGCAGGTCGGCGCCGTCCTTTTTCCTGGTGATCAGTTCGATGGTTTCCCGGATCGGCCCTTCCCCGGTCGCCTGATTGCCGACTGCGGCAACCGCGGGGTCCTCCAGAAGCCGGGGTGAAATTAGGGGATGGATAGGCTTGCCCAGAACCGCCTCTTTTTTATAACCGAACATCTCCTCCGCGGTTTGGTTCCAGTAGGAGATATTGCCCTGATGGTCCATCAGGACGATGGCGTCCTGGGCCGAATTGGTCAGGTTGCGGAAATTCTCCTGGTTCTCGCGCAGGGCGCTTTCCGCCTCTTCCCTGGCCCGCATGGTCGCGACATAGCGCTGGGCCAGCCGGGAAAGATCCTCGGCCATCGTTCGGATCTCTTCCGGACCCGTCCAGTCGAAGCGGAACTCCTCGTGCTTGTTCATGACCCGATCGAGTCCGGTCAGGATCTGTTCCTTGATCGAATCGATCTTTTTGGCGATTGCGTTGGCGATCAGAAAGATGATGGCCGCCATGCTCAGGGTTATCCCGATGATATTGGCAATCAGGGAATTTTTCCACCGGCGGGCGCCGGTGCGGTCGACTTCGGTGCCGATCCACAGGGCCGGCCGTAACCCATCCAGAATGACCGGCATCCAGGTCACCGTGAAACCGGAGGCGCTTTCCCAGAGCGCCGTCTTTCGCTTGTCCAGCAGGGGGAGGAGCCGGGGGAAATCCTCCAGGGCGTTGGTACCGGGGGCAATGGTCAGTTTGATCGCGTATGGCTGATGAAGGTACTCGCCGGCCGGGGTTATCCAGAGTGACTCTATGTACTTGGCCAGAAACCGCTTGGCGTCGATCTTGAATGACGCGGTTATCGGTCCGGTCGCGGTCTCGACTGTTTTCGCCAGGAGCAGGTGCCGGTCTCCGGTTACGTTGTTGAGGGGGTGTTTCATATCCGGTTGCCCATTTTCGCGCGGTACGAAAAACCGTTCGTCCCGGATCAGCCGGAGTTTTTGCCGGCCGTTCCGGTCGTAAAAGACGATCTCCAGGATAGCATCTTGTCCCGAAAACCATGAGTTGAGCAACTCGACAAGCTCGGGAGAGGGGCGGGCGGCCGGTTCGAAGTTGACGAGCCTTGCCGCGTCCGGCAATATCGCCGCCGCTGCCAGGGTCTGCCGGTAATGTTCGAGCCTGTCGTTAAGATTGGTCCATTCCTGTTGCTGGCGGAATTCGGCCTGGCGCAGTTCCACCGTTTCGTGCCGTTTTATGTGGCCGCGCAGATTGACCCCGACCAGGGTCAACAGGGGGATGATGCCGAGCGCGAAAGCGGCCAGGAATATCCGGGTGCGCAGGTTCATCCGGTTCCTTTGCTCCCCGGGCCGGACCGATATCCGCCGCCGCTGTTGACCTTTGTTTTTGCCGATGGTAACATCGCTACTCGCTTTTCTTCGGGTTACAGACCGGCGGTTTTGGGTGCTTTGGCGACCACCCCGGTGAACGGTTACATTATTGCCCAACGCAACGATTCTACGCAAGCGGAAACAGTCTGGACGGATTAATGCATGAAAAAGAACGACACCAACTCTCCAAAAGAATTTCCGGCGGGGATGAAGCCGCTGGGCAAGGGTGGCTTCAACTTCGCCTGCCACGCCGGGGTGGCCTGTTTTACCGACTGCTGCCGGAAACTTGAACTGTATCTCTACCCTTACGATATTCTTCGTCTGAAGACCAGGCTCGCGCTCGGCTCCGAGGAGTTCCTCAACCGTTACGCGGGGGTGGTCAAGGGGGGCAACCCCTGCTTCCCGGCGGTAATGCTGACCATGCGCGAAAACGAAGAAAGAACCTGCCCTTTTCTGGATGCCGGCGGCTGTACCGTTTATGAGGACCGGCCCTCGGCCTGCCGGACCTATCCCCTGGAAAGGGCTGTCGCCCGAAACGGCCAGGGCGGCCGGCCCGAGGAGTTTTATTTCATGACCAACCATTCCTACTGCCTGGGCCATCGGGAGGAAAAGGCATGGACCGTCAGGGAATGGGTCGTGGACCAGCGCTTGCAGTATTATAACCAGATGGACGATCTCTGGGCCGAGATGGATACCCTGTTCGGGGACAGCCGGATCTGGCGGGGCGAGGGGTCGGCCGGCCCGCGCCAGCTCCTGGCTTTCATGGCCTGCTACAATATCGATCGCTTCCGGCAGTATGTCAACGAGCATCGGCTGCTCGACGGATTCCGCCTCGACAAATCACGCCGCCAGCTGATCGAATCCGACGACGAGGCCCTGCTCCGGTTCGGTTTCGACTGGTTGAAATTCGTTCTGGCCGATAAACCGACCCTGCAAACCAAAGGTTAAAAAACTTCAACAGGATTCAAGGCGATGAACAAATTAATCGGCAAACTGCAATTCTCAACGGTGTCGGCCCATATGGCCGTCCTGCTGATCTTGATAACGGTCACCACCATCATTTACAGTAATTCTTTTCAGGCGCCCTTTGTCTTTGACGATTTCATCAATATTGTCGACAAAAACACCATGCAGATGACTAACCTCGGTTATCAAAGTCTGCACCGGGCCGCTTTTGAGGGAATGAACAGTCAGCGCTGGCTGCCGAACTTGAGTTATGGCCTGAATTATTATTTTGGCGGCCAGGATGTCTGGGGTTATCATCTGGTCAATCTGGTGGTGCATATATTGACCGCCCTGGTCCTCTACGGCTTGTTTTTCACGACCCTCACCCTGCCCAAACTGGGATTCAGCCCAAGACGGGCCGGGGAAGTTTCAATGATCGCGGCCCTGATCTGGGCGGTGCATCCCCTGCAGACCAACGCGGTTACATACATCGTGCAGCGCATGACCAGCATGGCCGCCCTCTTTTATCTGGCCGCTCTTCTCTGCTATATCCGGGGCAGGTTGGCGGACCGCGCCGGGGCCGGCCGATACATCTATTGGTTCAGTGCTTTTATCTGCGCGCTGCTGGCCTTGGCCAGCAAACAGAACAGCGCGATGCTGCCGGTTATGATTGTTGCTTATGAATTCTATTTTTTGCGGGAGCGGGATGATCGGCCGAATATAAAAAAGGTTGCCATAACTACCGGCGCGGCCCTGCTGGCTGTTTTTGCCCTGGGCTGGTTGTTCGTGGGGGCAAATCCCCTGGCTGCTGTCTTTGCCGGATACGGCGGTCGGGATTTTAGCCTGGCCGAACGCCTGTTGACCCAGACCAGGGTGATTTTCCATTATCTCAGCCTGATTGTTTTGCCCCTGCCCTCCAGGCTTAACCTGGCCTATGACTATCAGATTTCGACCTCTCTGTTTTCTCCCTACACCACCTTGCTGGCGACAATCGGGATTGCCGGCCTGAGCGGCCTGGTCATCTTCCTGTTCAGGCGGCATCGGCTGCTTTCCTTCGGCCTGTTGTGGTTCCTGCTTAACCTGGCGATTGAATCAACGGTAATTCCCCTGGAGCTGGTCTTCGAACATCGCTTATACCTGCCATCCTCGATGTTGCTCCTCGCTTTTACGGCGGCGGTCTACCGGTTATGGACCCGGCGCCGCGATCTGTTGCGGGCCTCGTGGGCCGCGGTGATTATTGCTTTATGCCTGTTCACCTGGCAGCGCAATACGGTATGGGCCACCGAGGTCGATCTCTGGGAGGATGTCGTGAAGAAATCACCGAATCTGATCAGGTCCTACATTTATCTAGCCTGGGCATACAATCGAGAAGACCGCTATCGGGAAACCTTTGAACTATTTCAACGGGCGGCCGAGAAAGGTCTTGAAGATGTCGATATCTATAACAATTCCGGCAAGGCGGCCTTTCAGTTGGGAATGGCCGACAAGGCCGTGGAGTTGTTCGAAAAAGCGATCAAACTGGATAGATTCCATCCGGAAAGTCACTACAACCTCGGGGTGGCATATGGCGAGCTGGGCGAAATCGCCAAGGCCCGCCGCGAAATGGCCCTGGGCATGGAGCTGCAGCAGGCCAAAGCGAAAAGGATAAATTAGCCCTCTTCGACATACTTATCGTTAGCGAAGAGCCCGGCCTGTCTGGCGCCGTTGGCGAAAACATACAGGCCCTTGCCGTGTCGCCGGCCGCGCCTGAACATGCCTTTATAGCTGCTGCCGTCGGCATAGCTGAAGGTCCCCTTGCCGTGGAATTTGCCCTTGCGCAGCCTGCCTTCGTAGCGGGAACCGTCCGGATAGGTCATGACCCCCTTGCCGTCGGGGAGATTGTTGACGAAATGGCCGGTATATCTGGAGCCGTCCGCATAGCTGTAGGTGCCTTCTCCGTAGATGACGCCGCCCATAAAACCGCCGGTGTAAGAGGCGCCGTTGCGGTAGGTCATGGTCCCTTCGCCATCCGGTTGGCCATCCTCGAAAGAACCCTTGTAAACGGCACCGTCCGGGTAGGTCATAACCCCCTGGCCGCTCATCCTGGCCTCCACAAAAAGTCCTTCGTACACTCCGCCTTCGCCGAAACGGTAGACGCCGAATCCTTCGATGCAGGTTCCTCGCAGGCATTCGGCGCCACCGGGCGAGGCCGGCAGTAAACAGGTTAAAAGCAGGATTACGGAAAAGATTATTCTGGCCATGGCGTGCCCCCTCAGGCGCTGCGGTGCTGGGTCCTTGTAGTGCCGCGAAAATGATGGCGTCTTAAAATAGTATCAAGTTGGTTAAAGAACAAGATTTCTCACATTCGTTCGAAATGACAGCTATTTTTGACTTTTTGCGAACTTATCGACATTGGTCGATGGTAATATGGAAATAAATAATATAAATGATTTTTGCAATGCTAACGACATAATAATCGGGAATTTTTTCAAAAACGGGCCTGATCCAGGGTGGCCGAGGTCGGATTAATCGCAGGAGCTTTTCTCATGGCAGGTGTTGTTTTCAGGTTTGTCGGGTTGGCGATTTTTTCGGGTTTTATGGTATTTCTGAACGGATTAACCGTTCATGCCGAGGTCGGCGATATCCGGGATTCGGTGGTCAAGATTTTTGTGGTTCGGAATCGGCCGGATTACACCAATCCCTGGAATATGTTCGGTTCCACGTCGGTCAGCGGCTCCGGCTGCGTGCTGGAGGGCAATCGGATTCTGACCAATGCCCACGTGGTCAGCGATCAGACTTTCATCCAGGTAAGGAGTTTCGGTAAATCGAAAAAATATGTGGCCCGGGTTGAGGCCATCGCCCACGAGGCCGATCTGGCCCTGCTCAGGGTCGACGATCCGGACTTCTTCCGGGGCATCGTCCCCCTGACGATCGGCGATCTCCCTCGGGTTCAGCAGGATGTGACGGTCTACGGTTTTCCCTACGGCGGGGATGCCCTGAGTACGACCAAGGGGGTGGTATCGCGGATAGAGCATCAGGTTTACGCCCACAGCCTTCTTGAGTTCCTGGCGGTCCAGATCGATGCCGCCATCAATATGGGCAGCAGCGGCGGCCCGGTCCTGATGGGGAACAAGGTGGTCGGCGTCGCCATGCAGTACATGGGCTCTGCCGAGAATATCGGCTATATGGTGCCGGCGCCGCTGATCAAGCACTTTCTCGATGATCTCAAGGACGGCCGTTATGACGGTTTCCCCGATGACGGGGTTATTTGCCAGACTATGGAGAATGAGGGGCTGCGGAGGATGTATGGCCTGCCGCCGGACCGGACCGGCTGCCTGGTCTATCTGGTGCAGCCCGGTTCGCCCGGCGAAGGCGCGATTCTGATCGGTGATGTGATCATGGAGATCGACGGCCATGGAGTCGCCGAAGACGGCACCATAGAATTTCGTCCCAAGGAGCGGACCAGCATGAATTATTTCACCCAGAGCCACCAGATCGGCGAAGAGTTGGCCCTGACGATCTGGCGGGCGGGGAAGGAACTCCGGGAAAAAATCGTTCTCAATGTAAGGGCCGGCGAAAACCGGCTGGTCCCCATCGAAAGGCATGACATCCGTCCCACCTATTACATTTTCGGGGGGTTGATCTTCTCGCCGCTCACCGTCAATTATTTGAAGAGCTGGGGGGCAACCTGGTACAACGACGCCCCCAAAAACCTGCTGGCGCGCTATTATTTCGATCATCTTACCCAGGCCGGCGAGGAGATCGTCAACCTGGTCCGGGTCCTGCCGGCCGAGGTTAACAAGGGCTACCACTACTCCGGCGATTACCGGATCGAAAAGGTCAACGGCCAGCCGATCAAAAACCTCCGGCACCTGATCGACCTGGTCGAGAACAGCCGCGGTGAATTCGTGGTCTTTTCGGACCGATGGGGGGCGACGATTGTCCTTGACCGGCGGGCCGCCGAAAAGGACAACGCCGGGATCCTCGAAACCTACCGGATCCCGGCCGACCGGTCGGCCGATCTTAAATAGCACCCTCTTTCTTGCGCCAGCCGTTATTCTTTCTCTGGATTAATTCCGGCTTTTTGGCGGCGTAGGAGACCGCCGGGTAACCGAGAACCTCATCGACCGCCGTGGTGAAACCGGTGGAGGGGCTGATGGTAAAGTCTTTGGGAATCTCGATATCCACCTCGCCTCGATTGTCGTAATGGACGGTCAGCCAGATCGGACAAGATCCGTGATTCTGAAGGATGAGTTTTTTCAGCTCTTCGACCCGGCCGCGGCTGATCTGGTCGGAACGCAGGATGACCCGGGCCGATTCGATATACCTTTTGCGGGCGTCGGGCAGGTCGGTGATCTCGTCGGCGATTATCTTGCTGGTTTGCTCGTCATTCTCCACCTTGCCCTGGACGATCAGGGGGATGTCTTCGTCCAGCAGGTGGGCGCATTCCTGGTAAATCTTCGGGAAGACGACTACCTCGGCACTGCCCGAGATGTCCTCCAGGGTCAGAAAAGCCATCCGGTCGCCTTTCTTGCTGAAGATGTTCTTGCGGGTCCTGAGCAGGCCGCCCACTCTGACCGCCTGATTGTTGAATTCGCCGATATCGGTCAACAGGGAGGTGGTTACCATCTTCAGTTCCCGGCGATAACTGTCCAGGGGGTGGCCGGTCAGATAGAAACCGACGGTCTCTTTTTCTGCGGCCAGCCGGTCTTTTTCGGACCATTCCGGGATATCCGGCAGTTTGATCTCGATTGATTTGGCGGCCTCGGTCGCGGGCAGGATTCCGAACAGCGATTTCTGGCCGGAAAGTTTGTCCCGTTGCGCCGCCTGGGCCTGTTCCATGGTCAGATCCAGGATGGCGAAGAGTTGCGAGCGCCGGGCGCCCAGCGAATCGAAAGCGCCCGCCCTGATCAGACTCTCGATGACCCGCCGGTTGACCCGCCGGGAATCGATCCGCATGCAGAAATCCGGAAGGGAGCGATAGAAGCCGCCGGCCTCTCTTTCCTCGATGATTGAGTCAAGGGCGGCGCCGCCGACATTCTTGACCGCGGCCAGGCCGAAGCGGATCCGATCTTCGATTACCGCGAAATCGCGGTTGCTCTCGTTAATGTCGGGCGGCAGCACCTCGATCTCGCGTTCCCGGCATTCGTTGATATAGAGGACCACCTTGTCGGTGTTGCTCATGTCGCAGGAGAGCAGGGCGGCCATGAACTGGGCCGGATAATGGGCCTTTAAATAGGCGGTCTGGTAGGCGATCAGCGCGTAGGCGGCGGAATGGGATTTATTGAAGCCGTAGCCGGCGAACTTGGCCATCAGGTCGAAGATGTATTCGGCCTTGTCGGTGGGGATGTCGTTATCCGCGCAGCCCGCCATAAATTTTTCTTTTTCGGCGGCCATCACCTCGGCTTTTTTCTTGCCCATAGCCCTTCGCAGCATGTCGGCATCGCCCAGGGAGTAGTTGGCCAGGACGTTGGCAATCTTCATGACCTGTTCCTGGTAGACGATGACTCCGTAGGTCTCCTTGAGGATCGGCTCCAGTTGCGGCAGCGGGTATCTGGCCGCCATCCGGCCGTGCTTGGTGTTGACGAAGTCGGAGACCATGCCGCTTTCCAGGGGGCCCGGCCGGTAGAGGGCCACCAGGGCGATCAGGTCGCTGAAGGCTTCCGGGTGCATGTCGAAGAGCAGTTTGCGCATTCCGGAGCTTTCCAGCTGGAAAACCCCGAGGGCGTCGCCCCGGCACAGGAGGTTGTAGGTTTTCGGATCGTCCAGCGGAATGTTGGCCATGTCCAGCCTGCGGCCAATCGCCGCTTCGATCAGGGCCACGGCCCTTTCGATGACGGTCAGGGTCTTCAGGCCCAGAAAATCGAATTTGATCAGGCCGGTCTGTTCGGTATGGATCATGTCGTACTGGGTCAGGACCTCTTCCTTAGAGCCGCGGGCCATGGGCAGATACCGGTACATGGGGCCGGGCGAGATCACCACTCCTGCCGCGTGGGTGGAGGTGTGCCGGGGCATGCCCTCCAGAACCATGGAGATCTCGATCAATCGGGCGATCTCCTTGTCCTGCCTGACCAGTTCCGCGAGACGCGGTTCCTTCTCCAGGGCCTTCTCGATGGTGATCTTCAGCTCGTCCGGGACCAGTTTGGCGATCCTGTCGACCTCGCCGAAGGGGATCGCCAGGGCGCGGCCGACATCGCGGATCACCCCCCGGGCCTTCATCGAACCGTAGGTGATGATCTGGGCGACGTGATCGGCCCCGCCGTATTTTTTCTGGACGTATTCGATCACCTCGCCGCGGCGATCCTGGCAGAAATCGACATCGAAATCCGGCATCGATTTTCTTTCGATATTGAGAAACCGTTCGAAGATCAGCCCGTAGGGCAGGGGGTCGAGATCGGTGATCTGCATGGCGTAGGCGACCAGGCTGCCGGCCCCGGAACCGCGGCCCGGGCCGACCGGAATCCGGTTCTCCTTGGCCCAGCTGATGAAGTCGGCCACCACCAGGAAATAACCGGGAAAGCCCATTTTCTTGATCACCTCGATCTCCATATCCAGGCGGTCCCGGTAGATCTTCTCCTGCTCCTCGCTGAGATTGTCCTTGGGGCGGATAATTTCCAGCCGTTTCTCGAGGCCGTCCCGGGCCGCTTTTTCAAATACCGTATCGAAGTTTTCTCCCTCCGGGACCGGGAAGAGAGGGAAGTGGTGTTCGCCGAATTCAAGTTCGAGGTTGCAGCGTTCGGCCACCTTGACGGTATTGGCGATCGCTTCGGGGCACCAGGCGAAGCACTCTTTCATTTCCTGGGGAGACTTGAAGTAGAGCTGGTCCGAATCGAAGTGGAAGCGGCCCGGATCGTCGATGGTCCGGCTGGTCTGCACGCAGAGCAGCACCTCGTGGGCCTTGCTCTGCTCCCTGGTCAGATAGTGGCAGTCGTTGGTCGCCACCAGCGGGATCCCGGTTTCCCCGGCAATCTCGACCAGGCCCTGGTTGACCTTGGTCTGGATGGGGATGCCGTTTTCCTGGAGTTCGAGATAGAGGCGGTCGCCGAAGACCTCCTGCAGCTGGCGGGCCTTGGCCAGGGCCTGTTCGGGGTCGTCTTTTTTCAGATAGTAGGCGACCGGACCCTGCAAGCAGGCGGTCAGGGCGATCAGCCCGTCATTGTACTTCTCGATAACCTCCATGTCGATTCGCGGTTTATAGTAAAAACCTTCGAGCTGGGCTATCGAGGCCAGGTGCATCAGATTCTGGTAGCCATCTTTGTTCATGGCCAGAAGGACCAGGTGATGCAGCAGTTTCGATTGGGCGTCCTTGGTGTGCCGGCTGGCCGGAGTGACGTAAAACTCGCAGCCGATAATCGGTTTCAGTCCCGCCTTGGTGGCCTTGTTGTAAAAATCGAGTGCTCCGTACATGGCGCCATGGTCGGTGATGCTGACCGTGTTCATCCCGAATTCCCTGGTTTTGTCCATCAGGTCATTGAGCCGGATGGCGCCGTCCAGCAGACTGTAATTGGTGTGGACGTGGAGATGGACAAAATCGGCTGGCTGGGCCGTCGGCGGAGAATTGTTGTTCATGGTTTCTCTTTATAAAAGTCTATTTTCTGAATCCGTGAGGAGTGTCAATATAGCATTGGATGAGGGGATTGAACAGGGAGAAATAAAAGTCCTGCCCTTTTCCCGGAGCTCTGGCAAAGTTCTTTTAAATCAGGTGTTTACGGGTATATGGTTCCGGCATCTTGAATGTTTCCAGGGCCTGGAGGCTGGTCCACAGCCCTTCTTCCCGGTGGGGTTCCAAGGTGATGATCGGACGCTGCGTGCCCCGGCGCAGAAAGGCGAAAAGAGCGGCAAAATCAAAATCACCTTCACCGATGGCCAGATGTTCATCCCGATTGCCGAGATTATCATGGAGATGGAGCTGGATAAGCCAGGGGAGCAGCGGGGTCAGCCAGTCCCGCCATGTGTTTTTGGCGAAGGCCATGACATGGCCGACGTCGAGGCAGAAGCGGGCATATGGTGAATCAAGAACGCCGAGAATCTTACGATGCTGATCGGGGCTGGTTTCGTAAGTGTTCTCAAAGGCCACCGGGACCCGATGGGCCTCGGCGATAGCCAGCAGCCCTTGCCAGGTTTCAAGGGAACTGGCCAGCCACTCTTCCTGTCTGAAGCCGTGCTTGTTCTCCTCGTAGCCGAGGTGGCAGACGATGGAAACGGGTTCGAACACCTCGATCAGCTCAAAGGCCTTGCGCAACTTGGCGCGGGTGGCGGCCAGCACCGCCGGGTCGGTACCGCCCGGGGCCAGGTCGCCGAATGGGGCGTGAATGGTGCAGGGGAGGCCTTCTTCCTTTAAAGTCCGGGCGATCCGTCTGAAATCCGCATGGGATTTATCATGAAGGCAGGAGCCCTCCAGGCCGATCTCCGGTCGGAGACGGTTGTCGAGAAAGACCCTGAACAGATCTGTCTGCAACCGCTCGAAAGGCGCATTGATGAACAGGCGGGAGGTCAGCCCGGCAAAGCGGGGACCGGGCTGGGGCCGCCCGGCTGCATGTTCTTTTTCAGTCAAGCTTTCTGGCCTCTTCGATCAGCATGATCGGGATATCGTCTCTGATCTCATAGAGGAGTCGGCACTTTTCGCAGATCAGGCCGTCTTGCTGATCGGTAAGTTTGACTTGCCCCTTGCATTGGGGGCAGGCCAGAATCTCCAGCAGTTCCTTTTTAATCATGAATAGTCCTCTTCTGATTTATATTGGTCTTTTTCCCGAACATAAAACTCTAAACTCTATAATGCAACAGGATGGCGGCTTACAGCGGGAATAAAATCGGAAAGCGGCCAATGTTTGTTGCACCGGTGCGGTGCAAAGGCTAAGATGGTCGCGATGTTAGATGGGAGATTTTTCTGTTTAAATGCTTTTTCAGGGACATGGAAATTATAAAAGTACCGTTTATACCGCAAAAGGGCATAAGTTTCGTTTGGGCCGGCAAGCGGCCCAACTCAGCTTTATACCGCAAAAGGGCATAAGTTTCGTTTGGGCCAACAAGCGGCCCAACTCAGCTTTATCTTTATCGTCATGCCGGCATGCTTTTAGCTGCGCGGATTCAAGTTCGAAGTGCAACTTCCCGTGTTGATGCGGTATAACGTCTC
>JARGFN010000174.1 GCA_029210665.1 Desulfobulbales bacterium | reverse complement strand
TTAGATAGTTGGACGGCATAAGGAGCCGTACGGAAGAGCCGGACAAATGGCCGTGTTATTTTCCTGAACGGCTCCTAACGGAACTCGGCGATATGACCGAGTTGAGGCGTCTGGGCGAAATTCCTTAACAGGTATTCGGCCAGGAAAATCTGGTTGGCGGTATCGATTGTCAGAGTGTACCAGTCGGCAAGGGTCTCGATATCGCCGGGGTCGTTCAGGCCGGAATGATGTAAATCGCGGTAAAAATAAATCCGTTCGGTCAGCGCCGACAACTCCGCCAGGCAGTCGAAGAGGTTTTGGTTTTGCGCGGAGTTGTCGGCCAGGATATCCCTGGCCCTGGCGAATGGCCGGCAGTACGAAAGGGGAAGTCGGGCCGGCCCGGAAGGGGGGTCGGGAATTCTCGTTTTTCTGCTAAAACCCGGCAATGCCGCGCAGGCATCGATGAAAAAATCCCGTAAACGGTCCCCGGCCATGGTCAGCTTGATGGCCGTTTCCAGAAAATGAAAACCGAAACAGGGGCTCAACTCGTCGGGGTTCCGATGGTACAGGTGGCTGAGGCCGATCGAGTGGCGGGCTGATTTTATCAGGTGCTCGAATTCACGGCCGTTTTGGGTAATCCGGCCGATCCTAGTCTGCCGGGAGGCAGGATTCTCCGGAATTTCGGCCAGATCGGGGCTTTCATGACCCTTGCCGGGCGGTTCGGTCTGCCACATGGCCAGGCCCAGATAATCGGGATCGGGGCGGTTATCGGCCAGCCAGCCATATTGGTTGATCTCGTAGATTCCCCGGGCATTCAGAAAGAGGCGCAGTTCCTCGTCGAGGTATTCGACCAGTTTTTCCCTGCTTAGAAATTTCAATAAACTCACTGATTACCCCCCACCGGTGAATTTTGACGGCGTCGCAAAAAGCACCCAAGAGGGGCATGGCAATCCGATCTCCTGTGTCACGGCGCATTTTTGCTCAGTCATCCCGCCATGTTCGGCAAGACCGACGATTTTACTGAAATTTACCTTGGGGGATTAAAAAAGATATGGGGGTACCCCCTTATTTTAGATCGATTCTCTCCGGTTGAAACCATGGCGCCCGGCCGCGATTGAAGGCGGGAAATCCAGAGGGATAACCCAAGTCGGCAAGTTGGTTCAGATAATATGGTAGGCCCGAAACTGGCGGAAGATGGTGGTGATTACCACCTTGCCGATCATAATCGCCGGTACGGCGAAAAGCATGCCGGCGAAACCGAAGATCACCGCGCCGCCCATTACCCCGAAAACCACGATCAGGGGGTGGAGGTCAACGGCGCCGCCGAGTACATAGGGTTGGAAGATGGCGTTGTCGGCTAATTGGACGATTGCGACCACCACCAGCACGGCGGGCAGCAGATTGTCGCCGTCGATAAAGGGCAAAAGAGGGGTGACTTCCTCGGCCATCACGGCGTAGAGCACCCCGACCAGCAGGCCGATGGCCGGCCCCAGAAAGGGGATGGCGTTGGCGAGTCCGGCGATGATGCCGATGGCGGCGGCCCATTGCATTTCCAGCCCGATCAGGAACAGGCAGATGGTGAAACTGGTCCCGACCAGGAAGCATTCGATGAAGGTGCCTCGCAGATATCGGCCCAGGGCTCTGTTTATATTGTCGACGGTGGTAAGGGTCATCTCGAAATAGCGGTTCGGCATGTTGTGGACCAGTTCCCTCTTCAGCTTGCCGTCGTCGACCAGCAGGATAAGAAAAACCAGCGGGGTAATAAGCCACAGGGAGACGGCGTTGAACAGCGTCAACAGCAGGGAGGAGCCGGGCGCCGCGCCGGTCCGGCCTGGAACTTCGGCGGTGGCGAAGTTGTCCTCACGGTGGTCCGGCCCGGTTCTTTCCCGTGCCAGGTCCCGTTGCCGGTTGGCCAGATGATACCGCCAATAGCGTTCTTCAACCTGTTCGGCCCCCGTCTCCCGTGAATTTTCGTGGAATGCGGTGAAGAGGCGATGACTGTCCTCGGAAATTCGCAAGGCCTCGTCAATACCGGCCCGCAACGGCTCCAGTTCGCGGCCGAACAGGTGGTAGAACCAGTTGCCGCCATGGCCTAATCCCATGATTCCTTCGAATTTATCGTTCAGTTTGTAGCGGACTCTTGCCTGCAGTTCAAGCTCCGTTTTCCGATCCGGAATCAGGTCGCCGGTAAATTTGATGGCGGAAAAGAGTATCAGGCAGAAGATACCGAATAGGAGGAGTACCGCCCAGGACCGGGAAAGGCCCCGATTTTTCAGGTAGCCGATCAACGGCAGGCAGATATAGGCCATCAGCATGCCGATGACGGTCGGCACGATCAGCTCCCGCAAGGCCCACAGCAGATAAAGAGCGGCCGAAACGGCCATGGCGGCCGCGACCGTGTAGATGATCCGGGCCCGCCGCAGCCGGATCAGGTTCTCTTCACTTGTTAAGTAATTGCTCATTGGTTTCCTTGAGCCGCTTGCCGATAATCATTGCCAGGGCTCGATATACCTTGTGGCCGATCTGCGGGAAGGAGTTCAGCAAACGCTCCAGATCCGTCCTGAAAAAGGCGAAGGTTTCGGTGCTCCGCGCCGCCACAGCCGAGGCGGAACGCGGCGAGTCGTCCAGCAGGGCCAGTTCGCCGAAAAAGGAGTTGTCGTCGAGGGTGGAAAGGATGTTGGCCTGATTGTCGCGGTCGTGGTCGACTATATTGACCATACCGGATTTCACGACGAACATGGCGGCGCCCGGTTGTCCCTTGCGGAAGATAAACTCATCTTCCTGATATATTCTGTGATGGGCGATGGCGTGGACGGTGGCGAGTTCCCGTTTGGTCAGTGAGGCGAAGAGGGGTACCGTGCCGAGAAAAAGGAGGGTGTCGCGCTTCCGGTTGTTCTGCCCGAAAAACGAGGACCACATCGTGGTTTTTTGCGGGGTCATCTTCTGCTCCCAAAGTCTAGTCAGCGGATTATGCACTGCTCGTTGGTTATCGTATGATGCCCTATTGGTTGTAGGCTTGCAAGTTCTTCCTTATCTCCCGACGAATCTCGGCGCGTAATTCCTCCGGGGCAAGCACCTCCGCGTCGCTGCCCCAGGAAAGAATCCATCGCTTGACCCCGAGCAGGTGGCGGGTCTTAAAGGAGACGACCAGAGCGCCGTCCGCCCTTTTTGCCATGGTCTGCTCGGGATGCCGGTCTCTCTCCATAATGTAAGGGGCGATTTTCGGTGAAAAGCGGATCTCCACCTGGTGTTGCCGCACGCCCCTGAACAGGCCGAAATGAGCGTCGGTGAAATCATCCAGGTTGAAATCGGCCGGGATGACGAATCTCCCTTGCAGGGCTTTGGCCCGCTTGATTCGGGAGATCGCAAAAATTCTTATCTCCTCGCGCAGGTGGCAAAAACCGATCAGATACCATTCGCCCTGGAAACTGACAACATGGTAGGGATCGATTCTCCGTTCGGAGTTTTCCGTGGCGCCTGGTTTCAGGTAACTTATCCGCAGCCTGCGATAATGGTGGAGGGTTTTAGCCACGGTCTCCCAGATTAATGGATCAATATCGGCCCGGGAATCGCCGAGAACCGAAATCCGGTCATCAATCCAGGCCGGCGAGATGGTAATTCTGTCGGGCAGCGACTTCTCGATCCTGTCGAACACCGCCGCGAGTTTGCCGTAGATCGGGGTATTCCGGTGCTGTTCCATGATTTTGCGGGTCAGACAGATCGCCAGGAGATCACTTTCGGTGATTTTGATTGCCGGTAACTGGTAATTTTCTTCGGTGTAATAATATCCATGCCGGCTCCGGTCATAGCTGAGCGGCGCGTCGCATTGGTTTTTAAGGTAATCCATGTCGCGCATGATGGTCTTGGGGCTGACCTCATAGGCGGCGGCCATGCGCCGGCAATTGGCCAATTGCCCCTTCCGCATTCCTTCCCTTACCTGTTGGTCCACAAAAATGAGGCGCCTGAACTGGGTTTTGTGCTTGGTCATCCGGCCCTTCCTTCCCCAAGAGAAAAAAATTGCTTTCCGCAAAAAAAAAATCCGGCCTGGGACCACGGTTGTCCCACCCTTTGATTTATCTTGTTTCCATAACAAAGTCAAAAAATCTTTATGGAGGCGCGATTATGGAGTGGAGCGGATATTGGCGGTTTTTGGCGAAAGAGAAACAGATCGAATCAACGACCCGGGGGCCTTCAGGGCCATCGTTACGGAAGGGCCGGGACGGGATGGCGGTCGGCCGGAACCGGCTTATATCCGGCGGACGATCAATGTCTCTCGACGTATATCTGGCGGTGCCGACCTTTATCAGACGCGGGATAAGCATAAATCTGAATCCGTGACGGTAAGCGATCACAGCCCACCGAATCTGCTGTGTTATCACCCTGCTCATGTACAATCAGTACACATTGCAGGGTGATGCCTTGCATCTCCACCACCCTGTAATCGCTTACC
>JARGFN010000010.1 GCA_029210665.1 Desulfobulbales bacterium | reverse complement strand
GCTTCTGGCTTCTTGTGGAACACAGGCACGAAAAATCGCCAAAACCCCTTTATTATCGGGAGATTAACCAAACTCAGAAAGTTGAGAGAATAACTTTGGTCGGAAAGTTGAGTAAGTCTGATATTTTCCGAACAGCTCCCATAAAAAAATCCCCGGATCGATTATATCGATCCGGGGATTCCCTGATATCCACAAGACCGTTGACGATCCCCTTGTCCACGGGGGATATCTCAACCAGTTCCAGGCAGGTCTTCTGACTTCCGGATCAGCCCTCGGCCGCGCCTTCCCGTCGATCTTCGACAGTGGCTTATGCGGCTCCGGTCCCCGGTCACAGCGGCGGGTCCATCCCTGAATCGCACAGGGTTCCCTATTAAGCTCCGATGAGCACCTGAAAGACACTTCATACAAAAATTTCGGCGGCCGGTCAAGTCCGCGGCTGAACGGTTCGGACAAAACCGCCTCTGAAATGTTACAAATCCATTGGAGAAAACCATCCATTTCTGCAACAATGAACAAAAATGACCGAGCAAATTCTTATATAAATTCAGCGCAAAGGGAAACAAATGTCGGAGATCACCAGAATCATCGCCAGGCAAATCCTCGATTCCCGCGGCAACCCCACCGTCGAAGCGGATCTTTATACGAACACAGGGAACATGGGTAGGGCCTCGGTCCCTTCCGGGGCCTCGACCGGGACCCGAGAGGCACTGGAGCTCCGCGACGGCGACAAGAGTTATTACCTGGGCAAATCGGTCCGGAAAGCGGTGGCCAATATCAACGAGCGCATCGCCCCTTCCCTGCTCGGCGGAAACCCGACCGATCAGCAGGGTCTGGACCGGGCGATGATCGAGATGGACAACACCGAGAATAAGGAGGATCTCGGGGCCAACGCCATCCTCGCGGTCAGCATGGCCGCCTGCCGGGCCGGGGCTCTGGATGCCGGCCTGCCCCTCTACCGTTATCTGGCCGAGGTCCTGAAGATCCCCAACCAGCCGGGTAAGCTGCGGCTGCCCGCCCCGATGATGAATATCATCAACGGCGGCGAGCACGCCTCCAACAATCTCGATATCCAGGAGTTCATGATCGTTCCCCACCTGAAGGCGCCCTTCTCGGAAAATCTCCGGGCCGGGGTCGAGACCTTCCACCACCTGAAAAAGGTCCTCGACGACAAGGATTATTCGACCAATGTCGGCGACGAGGGCGGTTTCGCGCCCAACCTGGAATCCCATGAAGAAGCGATCGAACTGATCCTCTCCGCCATCGAAAAGGCGGGCTATAAACCGGGCTCGGATATCTCCCTGGCCCTGGACTCGGCCAGCTCGGAGTTTTTCGATAACGGCATCTACCAGATGCAGGGCAAGAAGTTCTCAACCAATCGAATGATCGATTATTACGAGGGACTGATCGACAAATATCCGATCTATTCCATCGAAGACGGGCTGGCCGAAGCCGATTTCGAGGGCTGGACCAGATTGACCGAGCGGCTCGGGGCCAAAATCCTCACCATCGGCGACGACCTTTTCGTCACCAACAGGAGAATCCTCCGAACCGGCATCGAGCACAAGCAGGCGAACGCCATCCTGGTCAAGGTCAACCAGATCGGTTCCCTGACCGAGACCTTCGAAACCCTGGAACTGGCCTTCAAGCATAAGATGCGGGCCGTTATCAGCCACCGCTCCGGGGAAACCGCCGACTCCTTTATCGCCGACCTGGCGGTAGCCAGCGGCACCGGGCTGATCAAAACCGGCTCGGCCAGCCGCTCGGATCGACTGGAAAAGTACAATCAGTTATTGAGAATAGAAGAACAACTGGGCGACAAGGCGGAGTACGATCCGGTCAGGTAATTCCCTAGAATAAATGGTGGGAAATGCGGCCGGCCTTGATTATCGGATCAGCATTAAGAGTCGAGACTGCTTGGTGGCTTTCAGACTATGCCGGCACCTCGTCGCCCACCTGATTTTCCACCGCCCGGATGGCATCGGCGGCTGAGCTGGTGATGCCGCCGGTGTAGCCCGAGCCTTCGCCGATGGGAAACAGGTTCTTGATATTTACCGATTCATGGCGGTCATCGCGCTTGATCCGGACCGGCGATGAAGTCCGGGTTTCCGGGGCGAACAGGATGGCCCGATTCGAAACGAACAGGGGGACCTCGTCTTTCCATTTATAGAAAGCGGCCATCAGCTGCTTAACCACAAATCCCGGCAAGATCTCTTGCAGATCGGCAGGCCTCGCCCCCATTTTGTATGAGGTTTCGTGAAGAGTGGTGGAGCGCTCCTTCCCTAAAAAAGCCATGAGATTCTGGGCCGGCGCCTGCCAGTCGCCGCCGCCGGCCTTGAATGCCCTGCTCTCGATATCCTGCTGGAACGCCAACCCGGCCAGGGAACCGGCGGTGGGATAATCGCCAACCTGACAGTTTACCACCAGACCGGCATTTGAAAAGGGCGATGACCGGCGCGAATAGCTCATTCCGTTCAAGACCAGGCCGCCCGGTTCCGAGGAGGCGTTCACCACCTCGCCGCCCGGGCACATGCAGAAGGTATAAACCCCGCGGCCGGTCCTCCGATTGGTATGATTCAAGGAATAGGCGGCCGCCCCTAATCCGGGGAAATCCTTGTATTTACCGCCATAGCGCATCAGATTGACGGTTTCGGCGGAATGCTCGATCCTCACCCCCACCGAAATCGGCCGCCGCTCAAGGGCGACGCCCCTTTCATGCAGCATCTTGACGGTATCCCGGGCCGAATGGCCCAGGGCTAGATAGATAGCCGAAGAAAGATACTCCCGATCGTGGTTGATCGTAATGCCCAGGGCCCTGCCCTCCGAAATCAGCAGATCGGTCATCCTGGCGCCATAATGGATTTCGCCGCCCCGCTCCAGGATATAACGCCGGATATTGCGGACGATTTTGCAGAGCAGATCAGTGCCGAGATGGGGCTTGCCGATATAACCGATTTCCTCGGGAGCCCCGAATTTGATAAAGGTCCGCAAGACCCGATTCACATAACTGGTATTGCTATCGCGCCGCGAAAAAAGCTTACCGTCCGAGTAGGAACCGGCCCCCCCTTCGCCGAACTGGATATTCGATTCCGGATCGAGCCGCCGCTCCTCGATGAAACGCCGAACATCAACGGAGCGCTCCCCTATCCTTTTCCCCCTTTCAAAGATAAGGGGCTTGAACCCGTAATCAATCAGTTCCAGGGCGGCAAACATCCCGGCCGGACCGAAACCGACGATAACCGGCCTCTCCTCCCTGGGCGCCCGGTTCCGGCCCGCCTGTTCCGGCGCGGTGTAATGGGGCAGATTTTGCCGGTTTTTAAAACCGTCGTCAACCCTGACGACCAGCGCTACATTGTAAAAGAACTGTTCCGGATCGCTCAGATCCAGGACTTTACTCAGAATCTTGACGACAGACAGCCCCGCGCCGATTTCCAGCAGGTCGGATGCCGCGACCCCGTATGCATCAACCCCGTCCTGTTCGATGGGAATGCGCAAATTGCCGATGATGAGATCCAAGGGATGGCTCCATTTTATCTTTGCCGGCCAATCTCGAAGAACAGGATAAAACGCAAAAGACTTCGAACAGCCGCAAGAAGGCCGGCGTGTCTGATATACCGCCTAGCTCGCGCAAGAATATACCGCAAAACCGAAAAGCACCATGCAAACTTCGTTCGCACCTCCCCCGTCAGAGCGGCAAGGTCGGACCGGCTGTCCCATTAAACCGCAGATGAAGATTTTCAACGGGCAGAATTGCAATTCAGGGCAGGCTTTACGAGGCCATCGATCCTTTATAGCGCAGAAGAATCCGCAGGGCCGGCTTGATCAGCATGGTCACCACCAGGGCGCCGGTGGCCAGTATTCCCAGGGTTATGGTGATCTCGTTTAAAGTCGGGGCGTAATCGACCACCTCGCCCATCGGCGAAGGGACGAAGCCGGGGATGATCAGGCCGAACCCTTTTTCGATCCAGATCCCGCTGAAAAGGCTGATGGCCGCGATCATCAGATAACCTGGCCTCCCCTTGGTCGGATCGAAGGCGAACATCAGGGTGCCGAGCACATTGAGGGAGATCGCGGTCCAGATCCAGGGAACCAGGGAGTTGTGCCCTTCCAGCCCGAAGAAGAGATACTGGGCCGAAAGACTGTGGTGGGTAAAGGTATAAAACTCCTTGAATACCTCGGAAAACAGCATGACCAGGTTGATCACCGCAGCCACCACGATAATCCGTTTCAGTTTCAGAAAGATTTTTGCGTCAACCGGGTAGGCCGTCTTCTCCCTGATCACGATCAGGACCATCATGATAACCGCCGGGCCGGCGGCAAAGGCCGAGGCCAGAAAGCGGGGGCCAAGCAGGGGGTTGTTCCAGAACGGCCGGGCCGGCAGTCCCTGATAGAGAAATGCCGTGACCATATGAATGGAAATCGCCCAGAAAATGGACAGGAAAACAAAAGGCAGGTATTTCCAGCCGACCGGCGCCCGGTTGTGGTAATTGCAGTGCAGGATATAGAGCGGCACCAAAGCGTTAAGGGCCAGATAACCGTTCAGGACCAGAACGTCCCAGGTGAGGATCGATGACGGCCAGTTGAACAGGCCGATGCCGGGGATCAGATGCCAGATTTTCAATGGTCCGCCCATATCGACCGTGATAAACAGCAGACACATCACCAGGGCGCCGACCGCCACGCATTCCCCGATAATGACGACTTCGTGGAAATCCTTGTCTTTATAGACATAGGCGGGCAGAATCAGCATCACCGCCGCCGCCGCGACTCCGACGAAGAAGGTGAAATTAGAGATATACAAGCCCCAGCTGACGATATTCGACATGCCGGTGGTGATCAGGCCTTCCTGGAATTGGCGCAGATAGGCGACCCCTCCCGCCCCCATCACCACCAGCAAACCGGCCAGGTAAAGCTTGAATCCGACGCCCCCGCTCAGCGACCAGCGCAGGCAATCGGCTAAAAACGGGACCATTCCATTGTTCGGCTTTGTAGTCATAAATTTTCCTTCAAGCTCATCAATCCATGATAGGGTCGCAAAAAGTCTCGGGATGGCTAAGCAATAACTTCGATATACGCCCCGCAGGAAGTGCCCTTGGGGTACAAGGAGTAGTGTATTTTTGCGACGCCATCAATCCATGAAATACCAGAATTTCGGATCCGTACCCAGATCCTCTTTGAAACGAAAAACCTTTTTGTTTTTCAAGACAAAACGGATTTCACTGTCCGGATCCAGCAGGTTGCCGAAAACCCGGGAGCCGGTGGGACAGGCTTCGGCACAGGCCGGCAGCCTGCCCTCCCTGCTCCTCTGGATGCAGAAGGTGCACTTTTCCATCACCCCCTTCATCCGCATGCGGTTGCCCAGATAATGCTGCCGCCGGTTGATCTCATCCAGGGGGACCTCGGGTTCGCCCCAGTTGAACCGCCGCCCCCAATAGGGACAGGCCGCCAGGCAATAGCGGCAGCCGATGCACCAGTCGTAATCGACCACGACAATCCCGTCAGGCTCCCGCCAGGTGGCCTTGGTTGGGCAGGCCTTGATGCAGGGGGCGTTTTCGCAGTGGAAGCACTGCACCCCCATATAGAATTTATTCGCGGCCGGCACCTCATGGAAGTACCTGCCTTCTCCGGAAGTCGGATCAAGCTGGCCCGGATCCATTTCAAAGAGGCGGATATACTGGGTTTTCGAGCGGCGATCGAGATTGTTTTCCCGGACGCACGCCTCGACGCAGTCCATATAACCCTTGCAGCGGGAGATATTGAAGGCGTAACCATAGAGCACATTCTCCCGGGGCTCCCGGTTGGAAACCTCGATGTCCAGATCATGCCGGATCCTGGCCAGTCTTTCCAGGCGGTCGACGGTCGCCTGCTTTTCCTCCGGGGTCATCAACCGGTAGTTTTTCTTGAAAAATTCCTCCCATTGCAGCCCCATGGTCTCGGCCGATACCGAACCGCCGCAGCCCCCGGTCAGCAAACCGGCGGAACCGGCGGCGGTCAAGGCAGCCGCCCCCTTCAGAAATGACCGGCGGCTGCTCTTTTGCCCGGGGGAACTCTTCAGCTTTTTGTCATCCATTGATAACCTCGTGGAAATTTAACCGAATCGACCGGATAAAGTCTGTCTAGTCGTCCAGGGGCAGGGAATAGGTCTCCGGCATTTTCCGGGGAAAGGCCGGCGAGTGGGGATTATGGCAGCCGGTACAGTTTTGCACCACCCGCTCGCCCGCCCAGTAAGTTTCCCGCTTGCCGTGGGCGCCGCCGATCCAGTCGCGCTTTTGCCGGAAGTGGCACTTGCCGCATAGCTGATAGCTGTGATCGAAATCGACTTTCAGCCCCTGGGAGTCGGCCAGAAAGTCGCGCTCCTTCTCATGGTGACATTCGGCGCAGACCAGGGCGTCTCCCGCCCGGCCATGGTTGATGCGGATATCGCCATGGGTGAATAAAGCCCCGTCCCTAGCCGCCATCGGTTTCTCGGTGTGACAGACGCTACAGCGGAAACGTTTGATGAACTCCTTGCGGGCCAGAACTCTGAATTCTCCGCCCTGGTAGGTCTCCATGGCGACCACCGTCGTGGCGGTAAGCTGCCGGACCGACTCGATCTCCGGCTTGGCGAAAGGTTCATCGACGGCATC
The DNA here is from genome assembly GCA_029210665.1 of Desulfobulbales bacterium. Lineage (GTDB taxonomy): Bacteria > Desulfobacterota > Desulfobulbia > Desulfobulbales > JAGXFP01 > JAGXFP01. The sequence goes on along the minus strand of JARGFN010000010.1, from coordinate 24,569 downwards.
AATCCTCTCCAGCACCGACCCCTGCCCCGCCATAGCCGCGGAACTCGTCAATAGTAGCACTCCCAGCGCGAGAAAAAACCAGCCTGAACCATCGGTGAATATCTTCATGACAGCTCTATTGCCCCGGTTCTTCAGCCGGTCGCCGAAATTTTTTCGGCAACTCGGTGCTTAGCATGGGAACATGGCATTGGCGGCAATTGGAGCGGGAACCATGTTCTACCCTGATTTCGGCCACCGCCGCCGGCCCGGCATGACAGGCCAGGCAATCTTCCCGCAGTTGCAGCCCGTGGGGAATCGGCGGCGGCGCTCCAGCCAGCTGCAACCTCCCCAGTTTCGGGGGATTGACTGACTGCCAGTTATTTGCCCCAAAAGTCATTTCGGTGCGCTGGGGCACATGGCACTGGAAACAATTTTCATTCTCCGGATGCGGGGTAACCGGGGCATAGGCATCCTGCTCGGCGTCGTAACCTCCCCGACCATGACAGGCGAGACAGTCACGGTTCTCGTCCCGGAAGAAAACCGGGACCGGGTGGGGAACCCGGGGCGGCGAACCGGGATACTGCCGGAGTGCATAATAGGTGTTCAAGGTCCGGCGGCCGTCGGTGCCGCCTAAGGCCGCCGGCGGGGTTTCGTTATGGCGGGTGAAGATTTTTTCGCCGCCGGAGTCGAAATCCCGGGGAATATCGGGCGCCGCGCCGCTTGACCGGGCGACCAGCAGACCGGCCAGACAGAGCGCGGCAAACCCGAACACAACCTTGCCGAGCGATTTATCTGCATTTATCATCACGCTTTCTCCAGGCGGACGGCGCATTTTTTGTAATCCGGCTGCTTCGAGATCGGGCAGAAAGCATCCAGGGTGACCTCGTTGATCAGATAGGCCTCGTCGAAGAAAGGCACGAAGACCATGCCCCGGGGCGGAACTCCGCGGCCGTTGATGGAGGCCTTCATGGTCACCGCCCCCCGCCGGGAAATGATCTTCACCTTTTCGCCGTTTACCACCCCGAGATCCACCGCGTCCTCGGGATTGATCTCCACATAGGATTCGGGCATGGCCTGATGCAGCACCGGCACCCGCCGGGTCATCGAACCGGTATGCCAATGCTCGATAACCCGGCCGGTATTGAGCCAGAAGTTGTACTCCGCGTCCGGCGACTCGGCGGCGGGTTCATAGGGCCGGGCCCAGATCCAGGCCTTGCCGTCCTTCTTGCCGTAAAAATCGAATCCGGTCCCGGGCTTACAGGCCGGATCGTACTTGGGATTAAAGCGCCACCGGGTCTCCCGGCCGTCGACGAAGGGCCACTGGACCCCGGCCCGCTCTTTCAGGACCTTGTAGGGCGCCATATTATGCTTGGGGTTGTCGTGGAAGCGCCGGTACTCCGCCCAGATCTTGCCGATATACTCCTCTTCGCTCCAGGGGAATTGCTTTTTGAACCCCAGTCTTCTGGCGACCTCGATGATCTGCCAGGTGTCGGACATGGCCTCGCCGGGCGGCGGCACAATCTGGTCGAAATGCTGGGTGCGCCGTTCGGAGTTGCCGAATAGCCCCTCCTGCTCGATCCACAGGGCGGCAGGGAGGATGACATCGGCCACATCGGTGGTCGGAGTCGGGTAGACGTCGGAGACCACGATGAAGCGGTCATCCTTCAAAGCCCCGTCCCGGTAGCGGTTAAGGTTCGGGATGGTGACCATCGGATTGGTGACCTGGATCCACATGAAACGGATATCGCCCCGGTCGAGGGCCCGGAACATCTCCACGGTGTGATAGGTGGGTTTGGGGTCGATATTGGCCAGCGGCACCTCCCAGATTTTGGCGGCCATCTGGCGGTCCTTCTCGTTCATGACCACGCCGTGGGGCAATTTATGGGTCAGGGTGCCGACCTCGCGGACGGTACCGCAGGCGCTGGGCTGACCGGTCAGGGAGAAGGGGCTGTTGCCCGGGGTGGAGATCTTGCCGGTGAGCAGGTGGATATTGTAGACCAGGTTGTTGATCCAGGTGCCCCGCACATGCTGGTTCATCCCCATGCACCAGAAAGAGGTCACCTTCTTGGTCGGATCGCCGTACAGGGAGGCGAGATACCTGATGTCCCGGGCCGAAACCCCGGAGATCTTCTCGACCTTCTCCGGGGTATAGTCCCCCAGGAACTTCTTGTACTCCGCGAAGCTCATGTCCTCCGCCTTGTCCTTGAAGGCGAAATGGTCCTCGGTGCCGTAGCCGATGTCGGTCTTGCCCTTATGGAAGGTCGTATGTTTCTTGACAAACGACTCGTTGACCCAGCCATTACGGATGATCTCGTAACAGATGGCATTGGCGACGGCCAGATCGGTACTGGGCTTGAAGAGGATCGATTTGTCGGCCGCCTGGCTCGACCTGGTGGACCGGGTGGCGAAGTCGATAATTACCACGTCTTTCTTGCGCTTGCGAGCCGCCAGCATCCGGGAAAAGAGGACCGGGTGCATTTCCGCCATGTTGTTGCCCCAGGTCACGAAGACATCGGCATGCTCGATATCTTCATAGCAGCCCATGGGTTCGTCGATCCCGAAGGTGGTCATGAAGCCGGTGACCGCGCTGGCCATGCAGAGCCGGGCATTGGCCTCCAGATTATTGGTGCCCAGGCAGCCCTTGAAAAGCTTGGAGGCGACGTAGCCATCGGGAATGGTCCACTGGCCGGAACCGTACATGGCCACCGAGTCCTTGCCGTGCCTTGCCACCGTCTCCTTGATCTTGGCGGCGACCAGATCGAGTGCTTCGGAAATCGGCACCTCGACCATTTTCCCTTTTTTACGCACCTTGGCCTTGGTGATCCGGTCCCTGCCGTACAGGGCCTGCACGGAATGATAGCCCTTGACGCAGCACAACCCCTTGTTGACGCTGCAATTCGGATCGCCCTTCACGGCGACGGCCCGATCGCCGGAAACCCCGACCAGCACCCCGCAGCCGGTGCCGCAAAACCGGCAGGGGGCCTTTTGCCAGGAGATCATCCCGGTTGCGCCCTCCAGCTTTTTCCAGCCGGCGAAACTGACCCCGGGAAACAGCGATGCCGCGGAAGCCATCGCACTGGTGGCCGCGGCCGATTTGATAAACGCTCTTCTATTGAACCCCATAATCATCTCCTTCTGCCTGCAATTGTTCGTCGTCACAGCCAAAGGCCAGACTCAAGGAGTCCAGACCCGGCAAATACTTTAATCCGGCCTGCAATTCATCTTCACGTTCGCTGTCCGGGGTGTCGGTCACCAGAATCAGGATATCTTCGTTGTCGGCGGGAAAGGCCTCGCAAAATTGCATAGAGTTGAAAAGCTTGAGCAACTCCTCTTTCGCTCCGGTTTTCGGAATGGCTATGTAACTCAGAACAGGCATGGCGTCCCCTGGATAAACGGTTTTAGCTGAGTTGAGTCCCGCAAGACGGAACTCGTAAGAAATTTATGTGCCGTGAAGCAAATGCCCTTAGGGTGCCCCGTGGGTATATCCATTGAAACATCGCGCAAAAAAGCCGCCGCGCCCTATGGCCGCTCTTTTTATTCAGCCCACGCATTCGGGGCAACTTTGAACCGATCACCCAGGACTGGCCAATCTCACAGCCGGTAAGCGATTACAGGGTTGGAGATGCAAGGCATCGACCTGCGATTGTGTACTTATGTACATGAGCAGGCCGATAACACAGCAGATTCGGTACCCTGTGATCGCTTACGTTCCCGTGCTTACTCCACTTTCTGATCGTAGCGTTCCTGATAATAGCGTTTCATGGCGTCGACCTTTTTCGGATCGAAGCCCTCGACGAACCAGACGTGCCGCGGATCGCTTTTGATGTACTTGTCGATGATCTCGTCATAGACCTCCGGTTTGCCGGCTTTCTTACTGGCTAACTCGGCCTCGTGGAGGAACTCGGTATAGAAGTTTTTGGCGACATCATAGATCCCGTGCCACCAGGCATAGTCCGGACCGGACATCGCCGCGCCGTGCCGGGCCCGACGACCTTCATGATGCCAGAGTTCCCAGTAGATCCAGTCGATCTTCTCGTCGAAATTACCCTTGGTGATTACCCCGCGGTCCATGAGCAGGCTGCGGATTTCCTTGGCCGGGATGGCGAACTTGTCGTTGTACAGATCGACGAAGTTGTCCAGCTGGTCGTAGAAGCCCTGGACAAAACCGGCAATGTGGCAGGAGGAACAGACATCCTTCATATTGACCAGCTTCATCTTCCAATCATCGGTCCGCTTGGAAACCGGCGCCCGCAGGTTCCAGCTCAAACGATCGCCGACATCATGGGTCACCGGCTGGTTGCGCGAGGCGCTGATGTGGCAGGTCGCGCAGGTCGGCGCATCGTAATAATCCTCGCCGGCCACCCACTTCGGCCGGTCCATGTTCAGTTCATCCTCGAAGGCCCGATAGAGGATACCGTGCTTGGACTCTTCGTAGACCTCTTTCTGGGGATGGTCCGGGCCGAGGTGGCATTTCCCGCAGACCTCCGGTTTCCGGGCCTGTTCCTTGCTGAACCGATGCCTGGTATGGCAGGCGGAACAGGTACCCTTGGAACCGTCCGGATTGACCCGGCCGATCCCGGTATTGGGCCAGGTGGCCGAATCGAGGGTGCCGTCCTTGTTCACCTTGACGATCGAGCCGTGACACTGGCGGCAGCCGACCGCCACCGCCGGTTCGCCGCCGATGGTCTGGCCGAGCAGCCCGTCCTGGGTGTTGAGGATATCGCCGGCCTTGGCATGATGGCTGGCCTCCTGCTCGGCGGTCTCCCCGGGATGACACTTGCCGCAATCCTTCGGTGAGACGATGGTCGCGACCAGAAAGCCGTTATGTTTCCGGGCATCGGCGTCGCCCTTTTCGGCCTTGTGGCATTCGTAACAGCCGACCCCGGACTGCCAGTGGGAACTGGACTGCCATTGGGTGATAAGACCGGGCATCTGTTCCTGATGGCACTCCAGGCACTCCTTGCTTTCACTGGAAATCGCCGCCTGGGCCAAACCGGCCCAGCCCAAAATCAGCAAACTTCCCACTACAATTTTTAACAGCTGTTTCATTTTCTCCTCCATCCACTTTGATTGATGAAACTCTTTCCCCTTTCACGATTGAAAGTTTTTTTGGCACATCCGGCAATCTTAAAAAGCATATTGTGTGCCAAAGAAAAAACAGCTTTATATCGACAACTTACCCGGACAGCCGCCGTTGTTGTCACCATACGGTAACATCGTGTTTGACCGGAGAGTTACCATATGGTAGCATTAAGTGTGGTCGGTTTGTCAAACGGAAAACCGATCCTTACCCTCATGGGGCCGAAACGCATAATCAACGGGCCGAAGCACCTTGCGGTCAACCCGGCCCCACATTTGCATCTAACCTGAGACAGGTGACCCTGTAACAAGTGCAATAATCGCCACAATCCCAGTCCGACCGGAAGCCGAAAATGCGCCTCAGAACAAAACTGTCCATCCTGGTCACGATCATCGTCATCATCAGTTTCGGAATCACCTTTTACCGGACTTCCTCCTTCCAGAACGAACTGGTGATCGGCCAGACCGAGCGCCAGGCCCGGATGCTGGCCCAGCAGATCCTTTTGACCAGGAAATGGGTGGCCGATCACAACGGCCTTTACTTCATTAAAAAAGAGGGCATCGCCAGCAATCCTTTTCTTGAAGGCAGCGATATCGAGGACCTCTCGGGACAGGTCTATGTAATGCGCAACCCGGCCATGGTCACCCGGGAGCTCTCCGAATACGCCAGCGCCGCCCATTTGAGCCGCTTCAGGGTAACCAGCCTGAAACCGGTGAACCCGAACAACGCTCCGGACCCTTTCGAGCGGAGCGCCCTGCTCGGTTTCGAAGAAGGGGGGCAGGAACTGATCGACATCGTCAAGTCCGCCGAGGGCAGACTGCTCAGATACATGGTGCCCCTGAAAGTCGAGGAGGCCTGCCTGACCTGCCATGCCAGACACGGCTACAAGATCGGCGACACCAGGGGAGCCTTGAGCCTGGTCGTGCCGATCTCCTGGGCCGACGACGCCATTGCCGCCAACAACCACCTGCTCCTGGTCATCGGGGCGATCACCATTCTCTTGACCGCCCTGACCATCTACCTGCTGATCGACCTTTTGGTGGTCCGCCGCCTCGCCATGCTCTCCGAAGCGATGAACAACTTCCCGGCCCGGAACATTACCGACCTGAAACTTCCGGCCGGCAGCGACGAGATCGGCGAGCTGTCATGGAGTTTTTCCGAACTCGGCGACCGCCTCCTCACCTCCCAGGCCGAACTCCAGAAGACCAGGGAGCGCATGTTCCAGCATGAAAAGATGGCCGCCATCGGCCAGCTGGCGGCGGGGATCGCCCACGAGGTCAACAACCCCTTGAGCGGGATGCGCAACTGCGTGAAAAGCCTCCGGGAGGATTCGGAAAACGGGGAGAGGCGGGAACGCTATCTCGGCCTGATCGACAAGGGCTTGCGGAGGATCGGCCAGATCGTCGGCCAGCTCCTTAATTTCAGCCGCAAGGAACCGCTCCGGCCGCGCAAGGTCGATATCGACGGGGTGATCAGGGAGTGCTTCGAGCTGCTTGATTACCAGTTGAAGAATATCGACCTCAAGCTCGACCTGAATCTTTCCGGGCCGAGACTGATCGATGCCGAGGCCCTCAAGCAGACCCTGCTGAACATCGGCTTAAACGGCATCCAGGCGATGCCGGAGGGCGGCACCCTCTCCGTCGCCAGCCGTGAAAGCGGCCGGGACCTGATTATCTCGATTTCCGACACCGGACTGGGGATGGACGCCGGGGAGATCGACCATATTTTCGAACCGTTCTATACCACCAAGGGCCAGGGCGAAGGAACCGGCCTGGGTCTGTCGGTATCCTTTTCGCTGGTAAAGAGAATGGGAGGGGATATTACGGTGGAGAGCGTCAGGGACCGGGGAACCTCCTTCACCATCAAAATCCCCGCCGAACCGGAACTTAACATTTGGGATGGCTAAGCATTTATACCCCCTCGCGGGGTGAAAATCGTCAGATCCAAGGCGCGCAAATTTCGAGTAATGAAGCATACTCAGGTACGCTGCAATGACGAGACAATTTGCAGTAACGCGTGAGCCGGCGATTTTTTGCGACGCCATCGAGGTTTGATAATAACATGGCAAGAATACTATTAGTAGAAGACGACGAGATCATGCGGGTCACCCTCTATGACCGTTTATGCGGCCTGGGCTTCAACGTCGACCTGGAGGACAACGGCAGGGACGCCCTGATCAGGATCAAGGACAATCCCTACCACCTGATCATTTCCGATATCCGAATGCCCGGTCTGGATGGAATCAAGCTGCTGGAACAGATCCGGCTGTTGTCGCCGGAAACTGACACCATCCTGATGACCGCCTACGGCAGCGTCGAGGACGCCTCCCAGTGCCTGAAAAAGGGGGCGACCGACTACATCCTCAAACCCTTCGACATGGATGACCTGACCATCCGGGTCAACCGCATCCTGGCCAACCGGAAAATGAAAACCAGGTGCCTATCCCTGGAGGAAGGCTCCCGGCCGGCCAAAATGATCGGCAAAAGCCCGGCGATGATCGAGCTCCAGGACCTCCTGACCAGGGTGGCGGCCACCGACTCGACGGTGCTGATCACCGGCGAATCCGGGACCGGCAAGGAGCTGGCCGGCGCCGCCATCCATTACCGGAGCAATCAGGCCCAGGGCCCATACATCAAAGTCAATTGCGGGGCCATTCCCGACAACCTTATCGAATCGGAACTTTTCGGCCACGAGAAAGGCGCTTTTACCGGGGCGGCGACCAGGAAACCGGGCCGATTCGAAATGGCGGACGAGGGCACCATTCTCCTCGATGAAATCGGCGACCTCCCTCTCCAGATGCAGGTCAAGCTCCTGCGGGTTCTGCAGGAAAGGGAGGTGGAACGGCTGGGCGGGACCAGGCCGATCCAGGTAAAGGTCCGGGTGATCTGCGCCACCGCCAAGGATCTGGTCGAGGAGGTCAGGGCCGGGAATTTCCGGGAAGACCTCTTCTACCGGCTCCAGGTGATCCCGGTGAAGATTCCGCCGCTGCGGGACCGCAAGGAGGACATCCCCGAATTATGCGGCCATTTCCTTGAGGAATTCAGCCGGATGCGCGGCATGGAACTCACTCTCTCCGACGGGGCGCTGAACTGCCTGCTGAACTATAATTTTCCGGGCAATGTCAGGGAACTGCGCAACATTATCGAACGCGCCTCGGTGCTGACCCGCTTGCCGGTCATCGATGTGCTTGAACTGCCCTGCGACCTTACCGGCACCGGCCCCGTCGCGGCCGGCGAGACCTCATGCAATCTGGCCGAAGCGGTGGCCCGGGCCGAAAAGAACTGCATCCTGCAGGCCCTCGACAAGAGTGGCGGCAACAAGACCGCGGCCGCCGATTTGCTGGGGATCAGCCGCAAAAATCTCTGGGAAAAGATGAAACTCCACGATCTGAAACTTTAACCTGAATCCGATTATGCGACAATTTGCCACATTCCGAAATTACAACGGGTATGCTATAAGAAATAATCACCAAGTTGGTGGCATTCATGCTTTCCTGCAAAGGATTTGTTTGGTGCCGCCTCTCCCGGCTGACCCCTCCGGGAGAGGCGGCATCGACATCCCGAAAAACCCGCCTGGACCACCGGTTAAACCCGGTCAATAATCAGGAAAAAACATAAGGAGAACCCACATGACACCTGTCAGAGATCTTGCCCAAACCGCTATCGCGACAAAACTGCTGGCCTTCACCCTGGCGATCATGGCCATGGCAATCAGCCCCGTATCAAGCTCGGCCGAGCAACCCGGCCCGATGGCGATCACCGCCGAGATGTCCTGCGGGGTCTGCGGCATGCACCCGGCAAAATTCGTCGAATGGCAGACCCAGATCATCTTCACCGACGGCGAGATGATCCCCTTCGACGGCGGCAAGGACATGTTCAAGTTTATCCATAATATGGCGGCATATGACGCCACCCATTCCAAGGACGACATAGCCGCGATCTGGGTCAGGGAATTCGCCACCGGCCGCTGGCTGGACGGCAGAAAGGCTACCTATGTGGTCGGCAGCAAGGTCATGGGACCGATGGGCCTGGAACTGATTCCCTTCGAAGACAGTGAAAGCGCCGAAGATTTCCGGAAGACCAATGACGGCCGGATCAAACATTTTCCCGAGATCTCCATGGCCGACATCAAGAAACTGGGGATGGGCGGCATGAAAATGAAGGACACGATGCCGGGAAAGATGTAGTTTAAAAACCGCCACAAAAAGCCGCCAATACCCCTTTATCCGTGCGCTTGGCGGGGTAAAGGGGTATTGTGTTGCAATTCGACTTTCCGACTTCACCCCCGCAACCGTCACGGATTCAGGGGGTGAAGCTTTTCTCCTGGCTTCTGACTTTTGAATTCTGTATTCTCCCTTGAAATCCATCTAAACAACTTACCCCAAACAATCGCGACCACCCTATAAATGACCGACACCTTTGCAAACACGCCGCCCCGCGATTCTACGACTTCCAGGATAGCCTTTTCCTGGCTCCTGAAACTGCGCTGGGGCGCGGTAATCTGCCAGCTTCTGATCATCCTCGCCGTAGGCCTGGTCTTTGACATCGACATTCCGGTCCCGATCCTGCTGGCCGTGATTTTCTTCCAGATCTGCAGCAATTTCTATTTCCATCATCTCAAAAACAAACAGGCCGCGATCAGACCATTGGTCTTCGGGCTGATCATGGTCTGGGACATAGTCCAGCTCACCGTGCTGATCTACTTCAGCGGCGGGCCGATGAATCCCTTCACCTTCATCTATCTGGTCCACGTCGCTCTGGGGGCCATCCTCATGGGACAGAGATGGGCCTGGGGACTAAATCTGCTGGCCATCGTCTGCTATGCCCTGCTTTTCCTCCTGCCCCCCGCCCCCGATTTCAACCCGGGGCTGGTTGCCGCTTCCGCCGTATCGCCCTGTCTCGACAAGAGCAGCATGGGGTTGCATCTCCAGGGAATGTGGGCGGCCTTTACCCTCACCGCCTTGTTCATCGTTTTCTTCGTCAGCCGGATCGGCAGGGCCATGGGAGGTCACCAACAAACCCTGGCCAGTCTGGAAAAGGAGCGGCAGCGCAGCGAAAAGATGGCCTCCCTGGCCACCCTCGCGGCCGGGGCCGCCCATGAATTTTCGACCCCGCTGGCAACGATCGCCATCGCCGCCGGCGAGATGGCCCATCAGCTTGATGAGCAGGGCGGAGCTCCGGAACTCCGCGACGACGCCGCCCTGATCAAGAAAGAGGTGAAGAAATGCCGCGATATCCTCCGGCAGTTGGCGGCCGATGCCGGCGAGCACCTGGGCGAATCTTTTGTCGCCGTCACCCCGGCCGATTTTCTTGACAAAGTCGTCGCCGAATTCAAGAATGAAACAGGCCGGGAGATCCCCTTCGAGCTGGACACGGAGATCGGCCCGATCCTGATCCCGCTTCACTCCTGGCTGCGGGCTATCAAGGGACTGCTGAAAAACGGGCTCGACGCCTGTCCGAACGGGAAGATCCATGGCCGGCTATTTTCGGACCGGGAATATCTTGCCGTTAGCGTTGCCGACGAGGGACCGGGGATGACCCCGGAAGAGACGGCCCGGGCCGCCGAACCTTTTTTCACCACCAAGGCACCGGGCAAGGGCCTCGGCCTCGGCCTTTTTCTGGCCAGGACCCTGGCCGAGCGCTTCGGCGGCGATCTGCTGATCGAATCCACCCCCGGTCGGGGAACGAAAGTTACCTTCCGGGTCAAACTCGCGAGGATTACTCCGTGACGGAAACAGTGCTGAATAGAGGAGAAACCGTTCTCATCGTCGACGACGAAGAATATTTCCGGGACCGGCTCGGCCGCGCCCTGACCCGAAGGGGATACCGGGTCCATCAGGCGAGCGGCTACAATGAGGCGGTCGAGGTTATCGGGAAACACCGGCCGGGCAGGGGTATTTTCGATCTGCGGATGCCGGGCCGTTCCGGCCTGGAGCTGGTCAAGGCGGCCCTCGCCCTTAATCCGGCGATGGAGATCGTGGTCCTTACCGGCTACGGCAGCATCGCCACCGCCACCGAGGCGATCAGGCTGGGCGCCCTTAACTATCTGGCCAAACCGGCCGATACCGAGGAGATCCTCGCCGCCTTCGGAAAAGAACGGGAAACGCCGGCGGCCGCCCCCCCGCGCGGAAAGGAGATCGAAACCCCCTCCCTGGCCCGGGTCGAGTGGGAACATATCAACCGGGTCTTGAACGATTGCCGGGGCAACATTTCGGCGGCGGCCAAGCGGTTGAACATCCACCGCCGCACCCTGCAACGCAAACTCATGAAGTTCCCGCCCTTTCAGTAAAGCGCCATCTCGCCCCGACCTTGGCGGCGATCTTGATTTTCCCGCCCCCCTCAGTTACTATGGCTCTCTTGCAAGTCAGCCAATCCATCAGACGATTCAGGTTTTTTACCAAGCCCTTTTCTAAGGAATACAAAAATGATCACCCTGCTTGATTACGGCGCCGGCAACGTCCGCAGCGTCAGAAACGCCATCAAGGAACTGGGCTTCGAGGTAAAAGACGTTGCCTCCCCCGGGGATATCCTCCGGGCCGACAAGCTGATTTTTCCCGGGGTCGGCAATTTCATCACCGCCATCCGCCGTCTGAACGAGCTTGAGTACATTGAGCCCCTGCGCGAATATCTCAGGAGTGACCGGCCGTTCATGGGCATCTGCCTGGGCTTGCAGACCCTTTTCGAAGGCAGCGAGGAATCACCCGGCGTGCCGGGCCTCGGCCTGATCCCCGGCATGGTCGGCAGGTTTGACGACAGCTGCGGCTCGGTGCCGCAGATCGGCTGGAACGGGATCAATATCCGCAAGGAGTCCCCCCTTTTCGACAACTACCGCGACGAAAAGTTCTACTTCGTCCACTCCTACCGGGCCGTCGCCACTCCCGAAAACCGCGACTGGCTGCTAAGCACCACCGATTACGGCGAGGAATTCATCAGCAGCGTCCAGAAAGGCAATGTCATCGCCTGCCAGTTCCACCCGGAAAAAAGCGGCCAGGCCGGGCTGAATATCTTCAAGAACTTCCTTGGCGCTAAAGATCTGGCGGTTAAATCGGCTGGAGCAACGCGGGAGGGGAAGACGAAAACCCGGCTGGCCAAAAGGATCATCGCCTGCCTCGACGTTCGCGCCAACGACGCCGGCGATCTGGTGGTGACCAAGGGCGACCAGTATGATGTCCGGGAAAAGGGCGAGGTCCGAAACCTCGGCAAACCGGTCGAACTGGCCCGCCGCTACTATGAGGAAGGCGCCGACGAGATCACCTTTCTGAACATCACCGGCTTCCGCGATTTCCCGCTAAAGGATCAGCCGATGATCGAGGTCCTGCGCCGCACCTCGGAAAACGTTTTCGTACCCCTGACCATCGGCGGCGGGATCAGGGACTATACCGGTTCCGACGGGGTATTTTATTCGTCCCTGGATGTGGCCGCCGAGTATTTCCGCTCCGGGGCCGACAAAATCTCGATCGGCAGCGACGCCGTCCACACCGTCGAAGAGTACCTGAAAACCGGCAAAAAAACCGGAATGAGCTCCCTGGAGCAGATATCCCGGGTCTACGGCAACCAGGCAGTGGTGGTCTCGGTCGATCCCCGCCGGATCTACGTCAAATCCCCGGAAGAGACCGAGCATTACACGATCAAAACCGCCGCGCCGGGTCCGAACGGCGAGGAGTACTGCTGGTACCAGTGCACCGTCAAGGGCGGCCGGGAGGGGCGCGACCTCGACGTGGTCCAGCTGGTCAGAGCCTGCCAGGAACTGGGGGCCGGAGAGGTCCTTCTGAACTGCATGGACCGGGACGGCACCGGCCTCGGTTTCGATCTGGAGCTGACTATGATGGTCAAGGAAAACGTGACCATTCCGGTCATCGCCTCAAGCGGGGCGGGCCGGGTCGAGCATTTCTCGGAGGTTTTCAAAAAGACCGGCGTGGAAGCGGCCCTGGCCGCCGGCATCTTCCACCGCCGGGAGGTGCCGATCGAAGCGGTCAAAAGCCACTTGCAAGCCAGCAGGATTGAAACCCGCTGATCAATGAAGCGCCCTTCAACAAGGTTAGATCAATGAATTACCCCACCCACCCTGAGCCTGTAGGTTACCCCCGCTCATCCTGAGCCGGTCGAAGGAAGGAAAGGTTTTTCGGCTTTCGGCGGCCGCCGGCCGGATTTACTCGTTTATCGGCGGTCCGTCTTCCGGGCCGCCGCTCCGGGGGCTGGAAGACAAGCGGGGGGCGCATTCGACCCGGTTGCGCCCGTTTTCCTTGGCCCGGTAAAGGGCCTGGTCGGCGGCATCGACCAAGGCATCCCGGGAAATGCCCGGCTGGAACTCGGCCAGGCCGATACTGACGGTTATTCCCAGCTCGTCGCCGATCGCCTTCCTGATCCGCTCGGCGACGATTCCGCCCCCCTCCAGACCGGTTGACGGCAGGGTGAGCAGGAATTCCTCCCCGCCGTAGCGCGCCGCCGGCTGGTCCGTGTTTCTGGTGCCCTTGATGAGTTTTCCGGCCACCTCGACCAGCAGTTCGTCACCGGCGGTATGCCCGTAGGTGTCGTTGTACGCCTTGAAGTAATCGATATCCAGCAAGGCCACGGTCAAGGGCTGCCGGTAGCGTTCGGCCAGGTTGATGGCCTTTTTCAGGTTCATCTCCATATAACGGCGGTTGGCCAGGCCGGTCAGGGGATCGTGCAGGGCAAGTCTTTTGGTCTCCTCATAGAGGCGGACGTTGTCCACCGCCAGACCGATCTGATTGCCGATGCTCTTCAACAGCTCCAGGTTGTCTTCCCCGACCTCGGTGTCGACCGGCAGATACAGGTAAAGGACGCCCACAACCCTGCTCCCGGAATGGAGGGGAACGATGATGTGCCCGTGCGGCTCCATGCCCGGGTAAACGATGGTGTGATGGGCGTCATCGTGGGAGTCGGCCGAGCAGATCACTTCGCCGGTCCGGACCGCCAGACCGCAGAGACAATCCCGGATGGTCAGATTTTGGTGCAGGGCCAGAAAGCTCTCCGGGTGCCCGAGGTGGGCGACCAACTCCATCCGTTCGCCGTTGACCAGCATGATCCCGCCCTTCCACGCCAACCGGAGGACAGCCAGCCGGTCAACCACGGTTTCGAGGACTTGCGGGAGGAGATCCCGCAGTTCGGTGGATTCACTCAAGACCCGGGAGATATCGTTGATGACCGACAGTTCATGGTTCCTGATCCGCAGCTCCTCGCTCTGCTCGACAATCCTGCGCTGGGCCCGCTCGTGGGCGGCGAGGTTGAGCAGGGCCCGCCGGGAGATGACCAGCAGGGCCACGAAAAGCCCGCCCGCCGCCAGCAGCATCAGGCCGTTGGTGCGAAAGAGCAACCCCTCCAGTTCCCGAATCTCCTCGGTAATCTCCAGATAGATTTCAAAGGCGCCAAGGAATTTGCCTGCGGCCATGATCGGCACGTAGGTCTCCACCACGTCGACGGTAACCACCTGTTCTTCCAGGGATTTTTCATCCTTGCGAATGACCTTGGTAAAGACCTCGCCCCGCGCCACCTGCCGGTGAAAATAATCGTGCCGGTTGATGACCCCGATATCCCGAGGGGCGGTCGAGAAGAGCGTCTCGCCATCCGGGGCGAAGAGCTTGATCTTCATCAGACCGAAGTCCCGGACGGCTTCGAGAACCATCTCCACAAAGGCCGGCCCCGACTCGACCAGGGACCCGTTACCTTCCGCCACCACCATCGCCTGAAGGTGCCGGGCGATCTTGACGGCCTCCAGTTCGGTGTTCCTGATGATCAGCCGCTTGTAGGCCGGCGAGAGAACGAAGATACTCAAACTGCTGAGAAAGACTACGGCCAGAAAGGAAGTGGCGATGATCAGGCGAAGCAGGGCACGATTGCTCATTCGGGGTCTCCTTAATATTATTTGCCTGAATCCGTGAGCGTTCGGGAACGGTGCGGATGCAAGGCGGCAAGGATATCGATAATACTAAAGATCATCCAGGAGCTTCTGATAGCTCCCGGAAAAGTAAGGAGCGAACGGTTGGCGCAGCTCGGCCAGCTCCTCCTCGATAACGCATTGGAAGGTATGGGTGAATATATCGAGGACGGTCATGGCATTGAGCGAGGAATCTTCCTTGGTGGCATGCCGCAGCCGCCGGGCGATGCTGACATTGAGCCGGTGCAGATCATCATAAATCCTGGCCAGGCCCCGCAACTCGCGATCCTCGCTTTGCCCCTCTCTTTTTCGAAAGTACTGGGCCAGGAGATACATGCCGCTGGCCCGGAACACCGTCTCTTCCTCGGAGGAGAGCGGTAGATGAAAACGGGCCATCGGCTTGAAAAAATCGGTAAAGGGGCAGCCGCTGGTCGAGATCAGCAAACCCAGCAACGAGCTGATCGCTTTCTGGGCCACGGTATGCTGCGATATGGTCCGGCCGGCCGAAACCACTTGCAGATCGACCGGCTCATGGGAGGTGACATTGCCGAATCTTTTAACGACATCGACAAGGCTCAAGGCCACCGGGCAATAAGGGGTGACAAGCCCAGCGTCGGCGCAGTGAGGACACCGGCAGTAGTCGATCCCGACCCATTCCGGCGGATTTTCCGGGGATCGATTGACGACATCGAGGGTGTGGGGATCGAGCCGAAGATCGATCTGCTCCCGGCGGCCATCGGAAAATTTGAAGATATATCTGATCTCGATGGTATCCATCCGCACCCAAGTCCCTTAACGGACCTTTTTGAAATTATTTTCGGCCGGCGGCCGCTCAGAGTTTATCTATAACTCTCTTTAACATCTTTTGCACCTGCTCGGCAATCCCTCCGAGATCATCGTTGGCAACCGCCTGCATGGAGGCAACCGGATCGATGGCCGCCACTTCGACCCGGCCGTCATCGAGTTCCTGGACCACGACATTGCAGGGCAGCATGGCGCCGATCTTATCCTCGGCCTGAAGGGCCTTGTAGGCAAAAGGCGGATTGCAGGCCCCCAGGATCCGGTACTTCCTGAAGTCCACATCGAGCTTCTTTTTAAGGGCAGCCTTGACATCGATATCGGACAGAATGCCGAAGCCCTCTTTCTTCAGCTCTCCGGTCACCCGGTCAATGGTTTCCTTAAAGCCGGCGTTCACGATCTTGTTAAAATAGTAGGTCATTGCAGCCTCCGTTTTTTATTACCCCCGGTTAATTCTACCACAGGCGCCGCTGCTATTGCGAAATACGGATAAACTTTACCCGAAAGCGCTCCCCTCTCCCCGCATCTGTGTTATATATATAAACCGGAGCCTCTAAAAATCCATGCGCAACGGGGTAATCATGCATTGGCTGGCCGCCACCCTAAAATCCTCGATCGGCAGAAAATCCGTCATGGCCGGAAGCGGCCTGTTGCTCGCCATTTTCCTGTTCGCCCACCTGGCCGGCAACGCCATGGCGTTCTTCGGCCGGGCCACCTTTGACGCCTATGCCGCAAGGCTCCATGCCACAGGTCCGCTGATCCCGGTTTTCGAGACCGCCCTGGCCCTGGTCGTCCTCATCCATATTTACTTCGGCCTCGGCCTGTTTTTCGAAAACCTGGCGGCCCGGCCCAGCCGCTACGAGGTGGTGGCAAACAGCGGCGGCCAGACCTTCGCCTCGATGACCATGCCCTATACCGGCCTCCTGATTCTGGTCTTCATCTTCCACCATCTGGCCGGGTTTTACCTCGCCGATTCGTCCACGGTAAGCGATCTGGTCCGGCAAAACCTCTCCCGGCCGGTAACCGCCGCCTATTATATCTTTTCGCTCCTGGCCCTGACCCTCCACACCAGCCACGGTTTCTGGAGCATGACCCAGACCCTCGGCCTGAGCCATCCCAAATATGACCTGCTGATCGAAAGGCTGGCCCTGGCCGCAAGCATCGTCATCGGCACGGTTTTTATATTGATCCCGGTTCTGGTCCTGTTCCGACCCGGTTTTTTAAGCTGACGGAGATTGACTTTCCGATGAAACTTGACGCCAAAATACCGGGCGGCCCCCTGGCCGAGAAATGGGACAACCACCGCTTCGCCTCGAAACTGGTCAGCCCGGCCAACCGGCGCAAATACGAGATCATCGTGGTCGGCTCCGGCCTGGCCGGGGCCTCGGCGGCGGCGACCCTGGCCGAGCAGGGCTACAGGATCAAGAACTTCTGCCTGCAGGATACCCCGCGCCGGAGCCACTCCATTGCCGCCCAGGGCGGGATCAACGCCGCCAAGAACTACCGGAACGACGGCGACTCGATCTTCCGGCTCTTCCACGATACCATCAAGGGCGGCGATTTTCGGGCCAGGGAGGCCAATGTCTACCGGCTCGCCCAGATCAGCAACCGGATCATCGACCAGGCCGTCGCCCAGGGGGTGCCCTTCGCCAGGGATTATGGCGGCGGGCTCGCCAACCGTTCCTTCGGCGGCGCCCAGGTCTCCCGGACCTTTTACGCCCGGGGCCAGACCGGCCAGCAGCTGTTGCTTGGCGCCTACGGCGCCCTGATGCGCCAGGTCAAAATGGGCAAGGTCGAGGTCTTCCCCCGCCGGGAGATGCTCGAACTGGTTACGATCGGCGGCGAGGCCAGGGGGATCGTCACCCGCAACCTGCTGACCGGCGAGCTGGAAAACCACGCGGCCCATGCCGTGGTCCTCGCCACCGGCGGCTACGGCAACGTCTATTGCCTCTCGACCAACGCCATGTCCTCAAACGTCTCGGCGATCTGGCGGGCCCATAAAAAAGGGGCCGGCTTCGCCAATCCATCCTTTGTCCAGATCCATCCGACCTGCATTCCGGTCCACGGCGAGCATCAATCGAAGCTGACCCTGATGAGTGAAAGCCTTAGAAACGACGGCCGGGTCTGGGTGCCGAAGACACCCGGCGACAAACGGCCGCCCAACCAGATCCCCGAAGCGGAACGGGACTACTATCTGGAAAGGAAATACCCAGCCTTCGCCAACCTGGTGCCCCGCGACGTCGCCTCCAGAAACGCCAAGGAGCAGTGCGATCTCGGCAAGGGGGTCACTGAAACCGGCCTCGCGGTTTATCTCGACTTCGCCGCGGCCATCGAGCGGGACGGGGCCGAGGCCATCCGCAAAAAGTACGGCAACCTCTTCGAGATGTACGAACGGATCACCGGCCGCGATCCGATGCGCGAACCGATGACGATCTATCCGGCGGTCCACTACACCATGGGCGGCCTCTGGGTCGACTACGATCTGATGACCACCCTCCCCGGCCTCTACGCCCTGGGCGAGGCCAACTTCTCGGACCACGGCGCCAACCGGCTCGGAGCCAGTGCCCTGATGCAGGGGCTGGCCGACGGCTACTTCATCCTGCCGGCGACCATCGGCAACTACCTGGCCGGGACAAGTTCCGAGCCGGTCGATCCCGGCCGGGAGGAATTCAAGCAAGCCGAACGGGCCGCCGCCGAGCGCACCGCCAGACTGCTGACTATCAAGGGCAAACGGACGGTCGACGATTTTCACCGTGAACTGGGCAGGATCATGTGGGACCACTGCGGCATAGCCCGCAACTGCGAGGGACTGGAAAAGGCCCAGACCCTGATTCCCGCCCTGCGCGAAGAATTCTGGCATAACCTGGTGGTGCCGGGCCGCGGCCCGGACTTGAACCAATCCCTGGAGCGGGCCGGTAGGGTCGCCGATTTCCTGGAGTTCGCCGAACTGATCGTCGAGGACGCCCTGGCCCGCGAGGAGTCCTGCGGCTGCCATCTCCGCGAGGAATGCCGGACCGAGGAGCACGAAGCCCGGCGCGACGACGAGCATTTCTCCCATGTCGCGGTCTGGGAGCATCGGCAAAACGAGCGCCCCAGACTGAACCTGGAACACCTCTCCTTCGAACAGGTCGCACCGGGGCGGAGGAGCTACAAGTGAAGATCAACCTGACCCTGAAGATCCGCCGGCAGAGCTCCCCCGATGAGAAGGGGCAATTCAGGACCTACCCCTCCGGCCCGATTTCGACCGATATTTCCTTCCTGGAGATGCTCGATATTTTAAACGAAAGGCTGACCAGGGAAGGCGAGGAGCCGGTGGCCTTCGACCACGACTGCCGGGAGGGAATCTGCGGGACCTGCGGCGCGGTGGTCAACGGCATCCCCCACGGCCCGGCGAAGAAGACCACCTTATGTCAGCTCCACATGCGCCACTTCAGGGAGGGCGACACCCTGGTGATCGAGCCGTTCCGGGCCCGCGCCTTCAAGCTGGAAAAGGACCTGGTGGTCGACCGCTCCGCCTTCGACCGAATCATCCGGGAAGGCGGCTATGTCTCGGTCAATACCGGCTCCGCCCCGGAGGCCAACACCATCCCGGTCCCGCAAAACATAGCGGAACAGGCGATGAACGGGGCCGAATGCATCGGCTGCGGAGCCTGCGTCGCCGCCTGCCCCAACGCCTCGGCGATGCTCTTTGTCGGCGCCAAGATCTCGCAATTGGCCCTCCTCCCCCAGGGCGGCCCGGAACGAAGCCGCCGCGCCCTGGCCATGGTCAGGAAGATGGATGAACTCGGCTTCGGCAACTGCGGCAACGAAAGGGAATGCGAAGCCGCCTGTCCCAAGGGCATCTCGATTCGCAATATCGCCCGGATGAACCGGGAGTTCCTGCGGGCCGCCATCTGCTCGGATGAAGAATGAGGAAGATCATCCTCTTGCTAAGCGTAACCCTGTTCAGCTGGCTGGGCTGGGAAATCGGCGCCCGCCTCGGCGGCGGCCTGATGACCTCCTACCTGCTGAGCATTGTCGGCAGCCTTTTCGGGGTTTATCTAGGCGTTAAGATCAACCGCGATTATCTGGAGTGATTCCCGCCCATCGCAGCCGTTCCCATGGAAGCCCCCGATAATCCGCGAAATACACTGATTATCCCGAGTTAACCTCCAGGACTGGCGGAGGAACGCTTTGCCTTTGACAGCAAAAGCCGGGCAGGATTTATTCTTTCCGAAATCGACGAAGAAGCCTGGGGGCCACCCTCAACAGCAACACCTCCCGCCCATTTGAGAAACCCAGTACCGGCCGCATTTTCTTACCCCAGCCGTTCCGCCTCTTTCTCTTTTCTTGTCTGACAGGCACGTTCAAAAGCCTTTTTCTTGCCATACTTGGCAATAGAAACCGATGTTTTACCCTGTCTGCCATCCTTCTGTACCCGCTTTCCGGCATTGGCGGAAGAACAGAGGATAAAGTCCAGGGGCAAGAAGCTTGCGCCATCCGACCATCCCAATGTCAACATCTTGAATCCCTTCAAGTTTGTTCCGCTGTTATGATCAAAAATCCAGGCCAGAAGTTTTACAACTTTGGAGCGGGAGCGGTCATAAGTGCTGTCATCAAAGAGCAAAACTTTCTCTCTCTCCTGACTGGTCAACAGAAAGAAAACACGAGCCATTTGAACAGCAAGCCCCGACAGAAGTTTGCGCCAATTATAGCGAGGGTTCCTCAGCAATTCGTAGGCTGCATTCTTCTTGAATGGCAAGCCAGGCTCGGTCACAATTCCCCGGTAAAAATTATCTCCACCAAAAGGAAGCGTGAAGATTGCCGTGAAAAGCGCCAGAGGCGATACGCCTCTGAGTTTTCGTATCCCACTTTTATTGAGAAGCGTGCCGAGTTGGAAATCACCCATGAAGGAAGAAATTCTGCTCTGCAGTCGTTTTACTTCTTGTTGCTCCTGATGTTGTTTGGTAATATCCATCTTCGCCCTTTCTCCTTGATTTGTTGCTGTTTTTCGCAAAACCAATACACCAAGAAGCAAAGGGCTTTTCTATTATTATTTGCAATTATTTCAGCATGTTATGTTGAAAAATCAGTCAACCAGAAAAGTTGAGCTTTGAGAAAGGAGACTGTCCGATAGGAATAAGAGCAAGGGGGACATCCGTGCCTGGTTTCACAAAGCCCCGGATCTGGCCCAGCTGCGACTGCGCCATTGCGGTTTAAAACATGCCGAGATGACGGCTTAAAAGGATTGAGAATGGAAAAACTTCACCAGCGGGATATGTCATGAGAAAATCGGTAAAAGCGGCCCTTCTCTCGGGCCTGGTTTTTCCGGGATTCGGCCATTTCTACTTGAAGAGGTTCATAACGGGCGCCCTTTTGCTCTTAACGACACTCGCTTCGCTTTATCTGATAATTACCGTGGTAGTGGAAAGGGCGATGGAGATCGCCGCAAGGATCGTGACCGGAGAGGTTTCACCCGATGTCGCCGTTATTTCCGAAATGCTGGCAAAGCAGGCAGAAAGCCCCGAAGCCCGGATCGCCAATCTCGCCTCGATTGTCCTGCTGGCGGTCTGGTTGATCGGCATCTTCGACTCCTACAGGGTCGGCCGCAATCTCCGGAAGTCCGAGGAGAAAGACCATCGCCGCCCAGACACTTCCTAACCTTTCAGAAATGATATTGCAGGGAGATTTTGTTGTAGTTGCGGCCGAACAACGATGAGGTGCCGAAGATGCCGGAGCGGTGGTGGAGGGAGTAGTCGAGACGGAAAGCGTCCAAGGTCTTGAGCCGGAGAAGATCCCCCGGATTCAAATCGCCCGGAAAATCCAAATTCCCCAATTCCGGGGAAAGTTTATTTATCTTTCCGACCTGCCGAAGAGGGACGGCGAAACTATGCGCCGTTCGCCCTGTCCGGCCTGCCGGCCAGGATGCGCAGGGAAACGGCGAGGATCAGGATGATAAAGACATTGGCGCCCATTTCGGCCAGGACCGGCCCGAGGGTTTCCCATTTCGCGCGGTAGTCGGCTGCCTGGGTGACGATGGAATGCTCGGCCTCGATCAAGAGAATCCGCCGGATACAGGAAATTATGCCGATATAGAGGAAGGGATTCAGGGTGAAGGACTCCCTTTTCAGGAACCGGATAATCGGCCACATCAGCTCCATGACGATCAGGACCAGCAGGACGTCGTTCAGGACATGGAGCAGGGTCTTGACGTCGGGATGAAGCAGGTTGGGAAGGATCTGGACCAGAATCAGGGCGCCGCAGACCGCGAGGACCAGTGCCACGACGAAATGCATCAGGTCGTCGACCCCGATCAGCAGCTGCCGCAGGAATCTAACATTGAGGAAATAGGACTTTTTCTCCAACTTTTTATCGCCTTCCATAACAGGTTAGCCGTAATTGATTATTCTGGTCCTGACCACGCCGGGATGTTTGTCGATCACAGCCAGCACCGCCTCGGGGATAGCGCTCTCCACGTCGATGATATTGTAACCGATCACGCCGTTGCTCTCATTAAGATAACTGGCGATATTTACATTACCGTCTCCAATCGCCTGGGAGGCAAAGCCGATCATCCCCGGCACGTCCTTGTTGATCATGATCAGGCGGCTGTGGACGTTGGCGGCCGGGATCGACTCGGCGGTCGGGAAGTTGACGCTGCGCCCCACCGAGCCGTATTCGAGATAGGCCTTTAATTGACCGACCGCAATTCTGGCGCACTGCTCCTCGGACTCGGAGGTGCTGGCCCCCAGGTGCGGCGAGCAGATGACCCGGGGATGACCGACCAGCGCGGCACTGGGAAAATCGGTAAGATAGCCGGCCAGTTTGCCGCTGTCGAGGGCGGCCAGGATTGCCCTTTCATCGGCAATCTCGCCCCGGGAGTAGTTGATCAGGATAGTGCCGTCCTTTAAGCCGGCGAGAAAATCGGTGCTGACCAACCCTCTGGTCTTGTTGCTCAACGGTACATGCAGGGTGAGGATTTCCGCCCCGGCCAACAGCTCGTTCATCGAGCGGGCCAGTTCGACCTCGGCGGAGAGCTGGTGGATATTCGCAAGAGAGGGAAAGGGATCGAAGCCGATCACCCGCATGCCGTGGCTGAGCCCGGCATTGGCAACCCGCAGGCCGATCTGGCCGAGACCTAATACCGCCAGTCTCTTCCCGGCCAGCTCGAAGCCGCGAAACTCTTTCTTGCGGGCCTCGACCTTTTCCCTGAGGGATGCCTCCGGCAAACCGGCCAGACCCTTGCAGAAGTCGATGCCCAGATGGATATTTCTGGCGCTGATCCCCAGCATGATAAAGACCAGCTCCGCCACCGCGTTGGCGTTGGCCCCCGGCGCGTTAAGCACGCAGACCCCTCGCGAAGTGGCCTTTTTAACCGTGATATTGTTGACGCCCGCCCCGGCCCGCGCCACCGCCAGCAGGGAGGGCCAGGCGTCGGTATCGATCTCGCTGCTCCTCACCACGATGGCATCGGGGTCCGGTTCGGCCGCGCTTACCGCATAGTTGCCGCCAAAAAGCTCCAAACCCTCCTTAT
Source organism: Desulfobulbales bacterium (assembly GCA_029210665.1). Lineage (GTDB taxonomy): Bacteria > Desulfobacterota > Desulfobulbia > Desulfobulbales > JAGXFP01 > JAGXFP01. The sequence continues at coordinate 1,305 of JARGFN010000010.1, read as the reverse complement.
CAATCTTGTCGACTATCCTCACCCTGAACATAAATGATCTCCGGAGTTGATGAAGCAGTAGGGGTCGAGATCTTCAGCCGGATCCAGACCCATCCCGTAGACCACCGCCTGGCATCCTCCGCAGGCCGGTCTGATCGCGCAGCCCCGGCAGGCCGCGCTGCCCCGTCGATATCTTAGGGCAGCCTCCGAGTCGTAAATCTCGCCCAGGTCCCGCTCAAGAATATTACCGATCAGGGAAGGAAACTTCCGGCAGGCGTGGACCTCGCCGTCCGGCAGCAGGGTGAGAAAATTAAAGGCCGCCCCGCAACCGTACCCGGCGCACCCCCTCAAGAGATCGCGGCCCTTTTGATGGCGAATAATATTGAACAGGTTTTCCTTCGGCCTGATGGTGCTGTTCGTCCGGGCGGCAACGAGATATTTCGGCAGAAATTCGCGAAAAACGGCCGGTTCGACCGATTGCAGGGCCGCCCCCTCCCCCACCATGGTCAAGCGGTTGAAGGTAAAGGAATCGACCCGGCCGCGAAGCTTTTCGGCCAGGGGCAGGACCTGATCCAGATTGGCCCTGGTCAGGGTCAGCATCACCATCGAATAAATCTCGCATTCCTTGAGCAACTCCAGAAAAACCATGGTTCGCTCGAAATGGCCCTCCCCCCGAATATAATCGTTATGAGCCGGCAGCCCTTCGAGACTGACCTGGTAATGGACCGGCTTTTGGATTGCAAGCAATCTCTCAAGGTTTTCCGCCGTGGTCGGATTGCCCAGGATGGCCAGGCTGAAACCACGCGCCGTCGCGGCCCGGTAAAGTTCGAAAAAATGGGGATAGAGCAGCGGATTACCGCCGGATAATGCAATACTGCCGCGCACATGCCGGCTGCGGCAGAAGGCCTGGAGTTGATCCAGGACAGCCTCCGCCTGAGCGAGGCCCAGAAAGTCGCGGCTGGAGCGGTCGTAACAGTGGCGGCAGTGGAGATCGCAGGCCTGGGTAAGGTGCCATTGCAGGGCAAACGATTTGGCGGTATGGAAAAGGCCCCGATCGGCCCCGCGGTTTCCTTCCGGGAAGACCACCCGGTCGCGCTGCAAGAGCGAACCCGGCGCCCGGATAAGACCGCGACTCACGGCGCGCTCCAGGGCCCGTTCGATTGTGACAGCCGGGACATTCCCGGCCGCCGCCACCTCCCCGGTCGCTAAATTTTCCAGAACGATTTTCAAGACCAGCAGATCTTCTTCATCGGCAACCTTCATCGTCAACTCGCCGTCGCCGGGCCGCCGCCAGATCAGCACCAGTTCCCGGCCCGGCTCGGGCCG
>JARGFN010000173.1 GCA_029210665.1 Desulfobulbales bacterium | reverse complement strand
CTTATATCAGACTTGCCTAATCGAGTCTGTCCTTAAGTCCTTAATCTTGAACCTTGCAGCTTGAACCTTGAACCTGCCCTTAACCTCACCCCAGATGATCAAACAACCCCGAAAGGTGAGGTCGCAATCTTAAGCGGCAAAGCCCCCCCACTCCCCTCACCCCTTTTCAGCAGATATTCGCAAAAGAGCTTCAAGCCCGCCTTTTTGGCAGCGCCGAGATCATACTCGATCCCCTGCAAATATCTGAAACAATTTTCGGCCGGCATCGGAATGCGCGGCGCCACCAGGGAGCTGATGGTGCGCAGATCCCGGCGCCCTTCGATGATACAGCGCAACAGCTCCAGGTGAATCGCGGCGACCGTTTCCGGGGAGGTCCGGCAGAAATCCTCCCGAACCGCCCATACCGCGAAAACAAAGGGCAGCCCGGTCTGTTCCTGCCAGATCAGGCCGAGATCGAGCTTGTGCGGAAATTCATCGGTGCCATTGAGCCGCAGGGCATCGTCGCCGATGGCCAGAACCGCGGCATAATCGTCCAGGCCGCCGGACCGCTCACTTATCGTGCCGTCGATATAGTCCGGTTCGATCCCGTAAAACTCTTCCAGGATGACCTTGACCAGATACACCGAGGTCTGGGACTGGTTGGAAAGCAGGATCCTGGCTCCTTCGAGTTCCCGGATCTCCTTGCGGCTGAACAGGAAAACGCTGCCCACCGCCCCGGTCGCCGAAATGGAGATATCGTCGAGAATCCTGTACTTATCGGGATGGAGGGCGTACTCGTGGGATGAGATAAAGCCCAGGTCAAGGGCGCCCTCGTGGAGCATTTTATTCAACACCGAGGGCACCGCTTCGGTGATCCGCCATTCCGGCCGGGCGACCGTGCGGCGCCAGACCTCGTACAAGGGCGCGGTATTGATGAAATTGACCATGCCGATCCGGGCCGGACTTGTCGGAGCGCTCATCCTATTCGACCCACTCGGTTACAATTGACAGCCCGGCCGAAACCAGCCATTCGAGGATCGCCTCGGGATTCGCCTTTTCCGGCAGATCGCCGCTGACCGCCAGAAAACACGAGGAGCACCCCGGTTCGAGGGAGCCGATCTCGTCCGAGATCCCCATGAGCTCGGCCCCGTTCCGGCCGGCCATCCGGATGATCTCGCCCGGCTCGATACCGGGATGCTCCTCGTGGAGAACCCGCATCTCCTGCCAAAGGCTGAGATGCGGATTGCTGGCCGAACTGTCGGTGCCGAGAACCACCCGGATCCCCTTGGCAAGCATGTGCGGAACCGGGGCGCGCCCGACCTCCAGATAGCGGTTCGAACCGGGACAGACGCAGATCGCGCTATTGCGGGCGGCCACCACCTCAAGGTCATCCCCGTCGCAATGAACGCAGTGCACGCAAAGGGTGTGCTCGTCGAGGACGCCGAGGCGGTCGAGATAGGCTATCGGGCTGAGGCCCGGGCTGACAAAGGAATCGTCCCAGGCGTTTCTTTCTTCGAGAAAATCACGGAATGGGCCGGTGCCGGCGGCCAGGAAGGCGGTTTCGGCGGAGGATTCGGCGACGTGGATGGGAAACAGATGCCCGTGCCGAGCCGCCCGCTCTTTCAGTTTCCGGATCAGCTCCGGTCCGGTCGAGTACGGGGAATGGGCGGTAAAAAGGAGGTCGGGATCGTTTTCGGCCGCGGCCAGAAGCGACAGCCCCGCCTCGATGCCGGTTTCGGTCAGGCCGAGGAGCTCCTGGAAAAACCGCAGGTCGACCTTGAAGCCCCGGCCGAACTCCCGGCTTTCCGGAAGGTTGCCGATATCGAGGCCCGCGCGGCAGCCTCCCGCGTAGAGGCGGGCCAGTCCTTGCCAGGCCGCCATTTCAATTTCCTCGGGATCGCACCCCTTCTCCCTTTCGGTCAGCAGCTTTCTGATCCAATCGGTCATCTCGCCGCTCTCACGGCCATCGTTTTGTCCGAGCCGGGCCAGATAGGAAAGTTCCAGATGGCTGTGGCAGTTGACCAGGGCCGGCATCAGGACGGCAGCGCCGTGATCGACCTCGATGGCGTCGCTGCCGCGCAGTTCCCGGTAAGGAGCGACCGCAACGATCCGGCCGTTTCGAGTCAGAACCGCGCCATCCTTAATCACCGGCGGCAGGTCGTGGTCCCCCGAAACCGGCACCAGATAAGATGCCTTATGCAGGTAAGCGCCGCCGGTCATCAGGGACGATCCACCAAAGTGTAGTCCATGGTCCGCTGCCGGGGTGCGCGCCCGGTTCCTTCGACAAGTTGGCGGATTTCCTGCTCGGACAGCTTGAAATCGACCCCGGCCGCGGCCACCACGTTCTCCTCGATCATCGTACTGCCGAAATCGTTGGCCCCGAAATAGAGGGAAACCTGGGCGATCTTGGCCCCCTGGGTTACCCAGGAGGCCTGGATGTTATCGAAATTATCGAGAAAGATTCTTGAGATGGCCAGCATCCGCAGGTATTCGACCCCGGTGGCGGTCGGCAGATGGTTCAAAACCGAATTGGCCGGTTGAAACGGCCAGGGGATGAAGGCGGTAAAGCCGCCGGTCCGGTCCTGCAATTGCCGCAGTCGGTCGAGATGCTCGAACCTCTCCTCGATGGTCTCGATATGGCCGAACATCATGGTGGCGGTGGTCCGCATCCCCAGGTTATGGGCCTCTTCCATGACATTAAGCCACTCGTCGGCGGAACACTTGCGAGGGGCGGTCTCGTTTCTGACCCGGTCGGTAAGAATCTCGGCACCGCCGCCGGGGATCGAATCGAGCCCGGCCTTTTGCAGCCTGACGATCACCTCGGGGACCGGCAGCCCGGAAAGGCTGGCGAAGTGGCAGACCTCGGGCGGCGAGAAGCCGTGGATATGGATATCGTGGCTCTTGATATAGCGCAGCATCTCCTCGTAGAATTCCAGGGGCTTGTCGGGATGGAGCCCGCCCTGCAGAAGGATCTGGGTGCCACCCAGTTCCCTGGTCTCCTCGATCTTCCGGCCGAGCTCCTCGTGGGTGAGGACATAGCCCCCCTCTTCTTCCGGCCCCTTGAAAAAGGCGCAGAACTTACAGGCCGAGATGCAGATATCGGTATAGTTGATATTCCGGTCGATCACATAAGTGACGACCGGCTCGGGATGGAGCCTTTGCCTGACGCTGTCGGCCAGAAACCCGAGCTGATGGAAACCGCCCTGCCGGGCGAGCCGCAGCCCTTCGGCGACGGTGATCCGCTCTCCGGCCAGAATCTTGTCGTTAATCGCTTCCATACTCATCTCAATAGGCCTTGATTGTATTGTACAGGGTATCGCGCTCAATCGGCTGCCGCCCCGCTTCGCGGATCATCCGCAGGAGCTGATCGCGGGAGAGGGCCTGCTCGGAATCGCCGCCGGCCATATGGGTAATGATCTCCTCCTTGACCGTGCCGTCCACGTCATCGGCCCCGAAAGAGAGGGCGACCTGGGCCAGTTTCGGGCCGATCATCACCCAGTAGGCCTTGATATGGGGGAAGTTGTCGAGAAAGCAGCGGGCCACGGCGATATTCTTCAGATCCTCGATCCCGGTGGTCCGGGAAAGATCGGCCAGCCCGGTGTTTTTCGGATGAAAGGCCAGGGGAATATAGGTCAGAAAGCCGCCGGTCTCGTCCTGGGCCCGGCGCAGCATGTCGAGATGCTCGATGCGCTCCTCCAGGGTTTCGATATGGCCGTAAAGCATGGTGGCGTTGGTGTTCAACCCCAGCCGGTGCGCGGTCTTGGCCACTTCGATCCAGCCCTCGCCGGAGAGCTTCTTCTCGCAGGTCAACTCACGGATTCTCGGGCTGAAGACCTCGGCCCCGCCGCCGGGGATCGAGCCGAGCCCCGCCGCCATCAGATCCTTCAGGGTAGCCTCGACCGACTGCCCGGAAATCTCGGCCAGATGGGCGATCTCGACGCAGGTAAAGGCCTGGATATGGATCTCGGGCCGCACCTCCTTGATCCCGGCCAGCATCTCGAGATAGTAGGAATAGGGCAGATCGGGGTGGATGCCGCCGACCACGTGGACCTCGGTGATCGGCTCGTCCAGCCGTTCCCGGACCTTGTTCTTGACCTCCTCGACCGTCATCTCATAGGCCTGGTCGGACTCCTTGTCCTTGCCGAAGGCGCAGAATTTACAGAGGTTCGTGCAGATGTTCGAATAATTGATATGCTGGTTATAGATGAAGTAGGCCTTGTCGCCGTTCAGCCGCTCCCGGACGATATCGGCCAGGTAGCCGACCGCCAGGAGGTCCGGCGATTTATAGAGGCGCAGGCCGTCATCGGTGGAGAGCCGCTCCCCTGCCCTGATTTTTTCGAGAATATCGCCCAAACCGGCCGCTGCCAACATTTTGTCCATCTGCTTTTGCTCCGTTAGCTATGTTTTGTAAAGTAATACCCATCGCAGTGATTGATGAGCTCGCAAAAAGTCAAAAAAAGCTGTCATTTCGAACGCATGTGAGAAATCTTATTCTTTACCCCAATGGA
>JARGFN010000172.1 GCA_029210665.1 Desulfobulbales bacterium | reverse complement strand
CGTAACAACAAACGGATAAAGCAAAATCCCCCGCTAAGCCGTCACGGATTCAGGTCAACCAAATTCCGGTTGACCCTCGCGAACATGGCCTGATACCCTGAGTACAATGAAAAGCCTTCACCGCCATACCAATATTCTGGAGATCGTCGGCGACCTGATCAAGGTGCGGGCCAGGAACGTCGGCTACGAGGATCTGGCCGTCATCGAGAACCAGGACGGCGAGTCATCGCTTTCCCAGGTTGTGCAGATCAGGGACGACATCGTCTCGCTGCAGATATTTGCCGGTGGCCGCGGTCTATCCACCTCCGCCACCGTCCGTTTTCTGGGTCATCCCATGCGGGTGACCTACTCCGCCAATATCCTCGGCCGGATCTTCCGGGGCTCCGGGGAATCCATCGACAGCGGCCCGGGACTTGACGGCGAGCCGCGGATCGATATCGGCGGTCCCTCGGTGAACCCCATGGCCCGGATCATGCCGCACAAGATGATCCACACCCGGGTGCCAATGATCGATCTCTTCAACTGTCTGGTGGAAAGCCAGAAGATCCCCATTTTCTCGGTGGCGGGCGAGCCCTATAACCAGCTTCTGGCCAGGATCGCTATCCAGGCCGACGCCGACCTCATCGTCTTCGCCGGCCTCGGGTTGATCTTCGACGACTACCACTTCTTCCGCACCACATTCGAGGACGAGGGCAACTTCGCCCGGACGGTAATGTACGTCAATCTGGCCTCCGACCCCATTGTGGAAAGACTCCTGGTGCCGGACATGGCCCTGAAGGTCGCGGAACGCTTCGCGGTTGAGGAGGGCAAGCGGGTGCTTGTCCTGATGACCGACATGACCGCTTTTGCCGATGCCATGAAAGAGATCGGCATCGCCATGGAAAGGGTGCCCTCGAACCGGGGCTATCTGGGCGACCTCTACACCAGGCTGGCCCAGCGCTATGAAAGGGCCTGCGATTACAAGGGGGCCGGTTCGGTAACCATTCTCACGGTCACCACCATGCCGGGCAATGACGTCACCCATCCGGTCCCGGACAATACCGGCTACATCACCGAAGGCCAGTTTTACCTGCACGACCGCGTCATTGACCCCTTCGGCTCCCTGTCCCGCCTTAAGCAGCAGGTCATCGGCAAGGTGACCAGGGAAGACCACGCCCAGATCATGAATACCATGATCCGCTTTTATTCCAAGGCTCAGGAGGCGGAAAGGAAACAGGCCATGGCTTTTGATCTTTCCCCGTATGACCATAAGCTGCTGCGGTTCGGCGCCCTTTTCAAGAAGCGCTTCATGGCCATTGAGGTTTCAATGGGCCTGAACGAGGCCCTGGACCTTTCCTGGCAGACCCTGGCCGAATGCTTCCGGCCGGAAGAACTCCTCATGAAACAGTGGCTGGTGGAAAAATACTTCCCCCGCCGGGAAGAGGGCGGATCAAGCGCCGCACAACAGGAGTCGCAAGGCGATGCCTAGGGTAACCCTGAATAAAACCGCTCTCAAGCAGGAACGGGACAAGATCCGGCTTTACGAGCAATATTTGCCCTCCCTGGATCTCAAACGCCAACAGTTCCTTTTCGAACTCAGAAAAGCCGGACAGGAGCGGGACGCGACCCGAGAGGCCATCAGCCGGCTGGAAAACCGCGGCGCCGACTGGATTGCCCTCCTGGGCAATGAAGAATTCGACCCCTCCGGGCTGGTCAAAATGGAAAGCTTAATCCTGGGCGAACAGAACCTTCTGGGGATAAAACTGCCGACCCTGGAAGATCTGCGAATTTCAACCGGCGAATACTCCATGCTGGCCCGGCCGGTCTGGGTGGATGCCCTGGTCGATGCCCTGTATGAAACGGCGGAACTGCGGATTCGCCTCCAGATCCAGGAGGAGCGGCTCCGCCGCCTGAAGAAAGCCCTCGCGACCATCACCCAGCGGGTTAACCTTTTCGATAAAATTCTAATCCCCGAGACCAGGGAAAATATACGGAGCATCCAGGTTGCCTTGGGCGACACCGAACGCTCGGGAGTGGTGCGCGCCAAGATCGCCAAGGCTAAACACCAGGCGGAGAGTTTCTGATGGCAATATTACCCATGGCCCGCCTGACCATATTGGGCGGCACCAGCCAAAAACCGGATATTTTAAACGGGCTGCAGTCTCTCGGCGCGGTTCACCTTATCACTTACCACGACGTGGACAAGCCCCCTTTCGCCCCCGGCGTATCGGCGGAAACCCATGAGGCCTTCGGTTTTCTGGAAAAGTGCCCGGAAAAAAGGCGCCAGGCCCGCGATCCGGAAAACTTTATCGCCCGGAAGGTGGAAAAAACCGCCCTTAAAATCAAGCGGAGAATCCGTGCACTGGATGACGAACACGACTATCTCCTCCGGTACATAAAAGCCCTTGAACCCTGGGGAGACTTTAATTTCCCACCGGTTGAGCAAACCGGCGGCTACCGCTTCTGGTTCTATATCGTCCCCCACTACCGGATGTCCGACGTGAAGGACAGGGATATTGCCTGGGAATGCGTCTGCCGGGATGCCCGCTTTTCCTACGTGGTCGTGGTTTCCCGGCAGGAACCGGAGAATATGCCGGTTCCCAGGACCCATACCGGTGATCGACCGCTGTCCCGGCTCAAACAGCGGCTGGAAGACGTTGAGGTGGAGCTGGACGAGCTGCACTGGAAACGGGTGGGGCTGACTCGCTGGCTGGCCCAGTTTTCGCAAGTTCTCGCCGCCGCCGACGACCGGAATACCCTCGACAGTGCCTCCCGGGAGATCTATGACGACGGGGAGCTTTTCGTGGTGGAGGGATGGGCGCCGAAGTCGTCTCTTGCCGAGCTGCGAAACTTTGCCGCCGACCACGCCCTGATCCTGAAAGCCGTACCGCCGCCGCCGGAAGAAAAGCCTCCGACCCTTTTGGCAAATCCTGAAAAAATCCGAAGCGGCGAAAAACTGGTCACCTTCTACACCACCCCGGGCTACCATGGCTGGGACCCATCCCTGGCCGTGCTTTTCTCCTTTGTGATCTTCTTCGCCATGATCGTCTCCGACGCCGGCTACGGCCTTTTGCTTGGATTGCTCTGGCTCCTTTCGCGCCGTAAATTGAAATGCGCCGGTCAGGAACTCTGTACCCTGTTCGGCTTCATGGTCGCCGGGACCATGGGCTACGGCGTACTGGCCGGCAACTACTTCGGTCTTGCTCCGCCCACCGGTTCCCTGCTGGAAAGGCTGAAGTTCTTCGAGCCCACCGACCAGTACCGGATGATGACAATCTCGATCCTGCTGGGCGCCCTTCATCTCCTCCTGGCCCACGGAATCAATTTTATCCACGCCGCCAGGCCGGCTCTCAAACTCCGGCCCCTGGGCTGGATTGCCGTTATCGGCGGCGGCCTCCTGATCTGGTTTGCCCATGCCGGCCTTGTGGAAGGCCTGCGGAGCCGGCTACCCGGAGTGCTGCTCGTTATCGGAGGCAGTCTGCTGATCCTCTGCTTCAGCAGTCAACGCCCATGGCGGACCGGCAACTGGCAGGACCGCCTGGGCCGACTGCTGGACGGCCTGCTGGCCCTCGGCGGCCTTTCCCGGGCTTTCGGCGACGTACTCAGTTATCTGCGGATTTTTGCCCTGGGCCTGGCCAGCGCCCAGCTTGCCGCCACCTTCAACGACATGGCCTCGGGCGCGACATCGCGGATTGCCGGTCTGGGCACCCTGGTCGCCATTCTGACCCTGGTATTGGGCCACGGCCTCAATTTTCTGCTGGCCCTGATGAGCGGGGTGGTTCACGGCCTGCGGCTTAATTATATCGAGTTTTTCAACTGGGGAATGACCGAGGAAGGATATCCGTACCGGCCGTTTCGCAAAAAAGGCGGCGACTATCCGGCATGATGCCGGGCCGGCGACCGGCGGGAGACCCCGGAGCAGAGGTGTCGGCGCCGGGCATTAACAAGGGGAGAGACAATATGGAACCAATAATCATCACTCTTGGCTGGATCGGCATATACAGCCCCATGGCCCTGGGAGCGATAGGCAGCATCATCGGTTGCGCCAGGGCCGGGCAGGCGGCTTGCGGAGCCCTGCTGGATGTGGACGGCGGCTACGGACGCTTCATCGGGGTCGCCGCCATGCCCTCTTCCCAGACGATTTACGGCATCGTGGTCATGTTTTCCCTGAACCGGCCGGTGACGCTGGAAAGCGGACCGGGGCTTTTCGGCGTCGGTGTCCTGGCCGGCCTGGCTCTGCTCTGGAGCGGGCGCCTCCAGGGGGACGCCTGCGCCTCGGCCATTCACGTCAGCAAGAGCAAACCGGAAATCTTCGGCCTGTCCCTGGCCCCGGCCGCCATAGTTGAAGGTTTCGCCGTCTTCGCTTTCATCTTCGCCCTGGTGATAAGCGCCGGTATTCCCGGCGGGGCGGGTTAAGCGCTTGCGGCTGGAACGAGGCGGCAACTTGGTCGTTACCCCTATCGATCCTGCGGTCAGGACAGGAGGAGTCCTGAATCCGTGAGCGTTCGAGAACGGCGCAGATGCAAGGCGGCAACGATGTTG
>JARGFN010000171.1 GCA_029210665.1 Desulfobulbales bacterium | reverse complement strand
ATTTGAAAACCGGTGTACCGATTGACCTGATTCAGGAAGGGATTACGACGTAACCGGGGTTGAGGCCTGAGCCTGCCGATTGATTTTTCCGCTATCCTCTTCAATCTTCAAACGGTCCGGGTATAAAAATTAATCTATTTTTCAGAGTTTTGTATAATTTTTTGTACCGGCTTGCTGGGAAATCGCTGCGGTGATTCCCCAGCCGCACTTGCTATGCTGTTGGAATATCGAGGTTATATTTTATTCGGCATGTTTTTCCTGAAAGTTGGCACAGCCATTGCATTACAATGAGATTACAACACAAACAACATCACGCTTTTCCCCCAGAAAGGCCGGCTTCTTTTCCCCCGAAGAGCCGGCCTTTTGTTTTCTCCGGCCTGATTCGCGCCCGCCAACTTCTCTTTTAACGATTTTATGCTATATCTATCGGAATGGATGCCACAGTGGTCGATAAATTTTCGGTTGCCCTGCAGGACTGCCAGGATTACGGGCGGGACCGGCTCAAGCGGAAGATAGAGCAGATCGCCCGGGCGGCTGGACTGCGGATCAAGTCCGGTTCAAGGGTGCTGCTCAAGCCTAATCTGGTGGCGGCCGGGACCGGGCCGCTTCATCTGGCCTGCACCAGTCCCGATTTTGTCGCGGCGGTAGCGGAATGGTGTCTTGATCATGGCGCCAGGGTCCGGGTCGGCGATTCACCGGCCTTCGGCAGCGGCCGAATGGTCATGGCGGCCTGCGGCCTGGCGGAAAAGTTGCGGCCCCTCGGGGTGAAACCGGTCGATTTCCGACGGTCACGGACCGTCACACTGCCCTGCGGGATAAAGGCGCCGATAAGCGTCGCGGCCTTGGACAGCGATGTCCTGGTCAACCTGCCCCGGGTCAAGGCCCACAACCAGCTCTATGTCAGCCTGGCCGTCAAGAACTATTTCGGGGTGGTGAGCGGCTGGCGCAAGGCCCTGCACCACGCGGTCAATGGCGATGTCGGCAACCGTTTTGAGGAACTGCTGGTCGATCTGCCCGGCCTGTTCGGCGATACTTTCACCCTGCTTGACGGGGTAATCGCCATGCATCGTGCCGGTCCCATGGCCGGGGATCCTTATCCGCTGGGGCTGATCGGCGGCGCCATCGATCCCGTCGCCCTGGATACCGCGGTAATGCGGATTATCGGGGCCGATTACGGCAAGAGCCGGATCTGGCTGGAGTGTCGGCGGCGCGGCCTGGCCGGCGCCGATCCCGGTCGGCTCGAATTCCCGTTGCTGCATCCCCGAGAGCTTTTCGCGCCGGAATTCATCCTGCCGGAGCAACTCAGCCCGGTGACCTTCCACCCGGGCCGGATTCTGATCGGCGCCTGCCGGCGGGGTGCCGCCGTAATTTTCAAACCGTGATCCATCATTCTCTTTACAACTAAAGGGGAACAACTTATTCTGATCTGCTGAGCGAGATAAGCGGGTTACCGACCATCAATTTCATTGATCTTCCCCGCGAAGCCGTCACGGATTCAGGTTATAGTGAAAGCCCTTTGATATAAGCCGCTAAAAGGAGTTCCCCAATGTTCAATCTGCAAGGAAAAGTAGCGCTGGTAACCGGCAGTTCCCGGGGCATCGGCAAGGCCATCGTATTGCGGCTGGCCGAAAACGGCGTGAACATCGTGGTCAATTACGTTCGTCATAGGCGCGACGCCGAGGAAACCGCCGCCCTGATCGAAAAGAAGGGGGCTCATTGTCTGGTGGTCAAGGCCAATGTCGCCAATTACGAAGATGTCAAAAACATGTTCGGGCTGATCAAGGAAAAGTACGGCCGGCTCGATATTCTGGTCAGTAATGCCGCCTCGGGAGTGCTGAAACCGGTAATGGAGCTGAGCAGCCGCCACTGGAACTGGGCGATGGACATCAATGCCCGCTCCCTTCTGACCCTGGCCCAGCAGTCCATGCCCCTGATGGTCGACGGCGGCCGGATCATCGCGGTTTCGAGCCTCGGCTCGGTCCGGGCCGTCGAGAACTATACGGCGGTCGGCGCCTCCAAGGCCGCCCTGGAATCCCTGGTCCGGCATCTCGCCGTTGAACTCGGTCCCCAGGGGATCCTGGTCAATACGATCAGCGCCGGGGCCGTCGATACCGAGGCCCTGAAAAAATTTCCCAACCGCGAGGAGATTCTCGGCACCGCCCTGAAAAGGACTCCGATGGGACGGCTCACCACCCCGGATGATGTCGCCGATCTCGCCCTGTTCCTGTGCAGCCCCCTGGCCCGGATGATTCACGGCCAGACGGTCGTGGTCGACGGCGGCTATTCGATCAGGGCGTGATTTTCACGGTGACGCTATCTTCATAAATGACGATCAATTAATCCTCGCTTCCGGTTCGCCCCGTCGCCGCAGGTTTCTGGCGGAACTCGGCCTTGATTTTACGGTGGCGGCGGCCGATGTCGATGAGTCGGTGCGGCCCGGCGAGCTGCCCCGGGCTTTCGTCAATCGCCTCGCCGGGGAAAAGGCGGCGGCGGCGGCGAACGATTATCCCGGGGCCTGGGTGATCGGCGCCGATACGGTGGTGGTCATGGCCGGCGGGATTCTCGGCAAACCGGCCGGCCCGAAGGATGCCCTGGCCATGCTGAGCCGCCTGGCCGGTCGGACCCATCAGGTGTGGACCGGGTTTACCGTAATCAATAAAGCCAGGGGGGCGACCGTGGTCAGGGAGGTGCGCACCGAAGTGACCTTTGTCGGGGCGGCAAGGGAGGTGCTGGCCGCCTACGTCGCCTCTGGTGAGCCGCTGGACAAGGCCGGGGCCTACGGGATTCAGGGCAGGGGCGGCCTGCTGGTCGAGCGGATCGACGGCTCCTACAGCAATGTGGTGGGTCTGCCGATGGCCGAACTGGTCGAGGAGCTCCTCCGGTTGGGCGCGATCCGGCCGGTTGAAGAGTGAGGTTAAGGACAGGTTCAAGGTTCAAGACTTAAGGACTTAAGGGCAGCTGTATGGGCGATGACGGTGAGGAGTCAGAGGCGGAGGGGGCGATCAAATCGTGGGTAATGAGATTTATATCGACATTTCATGCTTAGCACATCATGGCCACCGACCGGGAGCTGGCTGAATTCCTCGCCCACAAGAGGTGACGTGAAACAGGTCTTCGGGATACCGCTTTTCGGTCGATCACGCTTCTGGGTTGGATGGGAAACCTGCGCTGTCGATTGGTATCTCCCGCCTTATACCCACAGGGCCACCGTCACAGGCCGCTCAGAAAGAAATCGATCCTCTCCTCCATCCGGGGCATAAACCGTTCCGTTCTGACCCGGCCTGCGACGGGGTCGAGCCCGGCCCGCAACCTTCCGTAGGACATATTCTCAACCCTGAGCAGCCGGCTGATCCGCCAGTTGCGGCGAAATTGCCTGAAGTTGCCGCCCCGGTATGGGACCGGGCTCTTTACCCAAAAGATGAAAAGATCCACCTCGGCCCGGCGGGAATCGCGGTGGGCCGCGCTGTACCAGTTGCGGCCCGGAGTCGGAAAGATCAGCAGGGTCGCGTTCCCGCCCGGCCCGATCCCCGCCAGGCCGTCCCGGACCTTCTCCGAAGCGAGCACCATTTCAAGGCAGTTTTCCAGAAAAACGTTTCTGACCCGCTCCACCGGCGCGGCCTGCAGGGCCGGACCCTTGACCAGCAAAAGGGGGACGGCGTCCGCACCGCGACCGGGCAGGGGGTAGGCCGCGGTTACCGCCGGCAGGGAGGTTCGGAAAGCGCTCCGCAATTCGAGAATCAGCAGGCCGGTGCCGGTCGCCATGGTCAGGACCAGGCAGAATGAAAGGGCGATTGCGGCCCAGGCCGGCAGTCCGGCCGGCTTGAGCCTCGCGAGTTTCGCCGCCGCTTTTTCGCCCGGGAGCAGAAAGTAAGTCTGGTCCCGGTAGGCGTCGTACTCGGCCCCGAAGAGTTCCCGGCAGCGGCGCTCTTCGGCGCCGGCCATCAGGTAGTAGAGCCAGAGCATGATAAAGTAGGCGATGAAGGTGAGCAGGCGGCCCCAGGTCAGGATGATGCCGAGGCCGAAGAGGGCCAGGGCCAGATACTGGGGATGGCGGAACTTCCGGTAGATCCCGGTCCTGACCAGACCGCTGCCCGCTATTTTCCCGGCGTATATCTGAAAGGCCCCGATCAGAAAAATCATGCAGCCGGCGATGATCAGGAGGAGCCCGAGGGGAAACAGGCTATGGACGGGGAGGACGAAGTGGACCAGCCGGGCCGTCCAGGGATTTGCGCTCAGGGTTTCGATGTGCATCACCGAACCGTAGAGAAAGCCGGCGAAGGGCAAGAGCATCCAGACCGGTTCCAGGATCACGAAGAAGGCGAGCACCCTGAGAATAACCGACCCCGCTCGGTTGGGGGGTGGGTGGTGATCGGCGCTGTTTTTACGGAGATCGTCGGCCATTTTTTTCCTTAGTCGGCAGCAGGCAACCGAATCCCCCGCCTTTCCAGAAGACTGCCTTCGGCCAGGAAGAGATTGACCAGGGCCTCGATCTCGAGTGGGGGGATCGGCCGCCGCGCCCTATCGGACCG
>JARGFN010000170.1 GCA_029210665.1 Desulfobulbales bacterium | reverse complement strand
GATCGTTTCCAGGGTAACCTTGCCCTGGGTTACATCGGTCGCAACCGGCAGGACCAGGGGGTCAAAAAAGAGCTGGCTGGTCTCGACGCCGGCCCGGTTGCAGGCCTCGACAATCTTCAGGCACGCCTCGACCCTCTCCTCCACGGTTTTCGGGATACCCGCGGCGCCCATGGCCAGTCCGACCAGGGGCTTCTTGTACTCGGCGGCCAGCGGCACCACCGCGGAGAGATATTTCTCCGAGGCCTTGGTGGAATTGATCAGGGCGGGCCGGTCACCCCGGGCTCGCAGGCCCGCCTCAAGCACCTTGGGATCGGCGCTGTCGATACAGAGCGCGGTGTCGACCTCGCTCTGGATCGTGGTAACCGCCCAGGCCATGTCGTCTACTTCATCCTGGGCCGAACCGCTGCCGGTGCCGATATTGACATCGAGGTAGTCGGCCCCCGCCGCGGCCTGGCTGCGGGCGAGAGCGATCAGCTTTTCCGCGTCGCGGCTTTCGATCACCTGCTTGACGGAGGGGATGGTGGCGTTAATTTTTTCTGCAATGGTAATCATGATTTTCTCTTCTTTGCCCGCGGCGGGCCTATTCCATGATGAAAGGACGGATTGCCGGGATGTTACCCTTGATCCAGTTCCTGGTTTCGCTGGGCAGCACGTTCTCCATCTGACTGTTCAGGACCGTGCTGGCATATTCGGTCGCCCGCTGCCAGGCATCCTTGCCGCCGGCCGCCTGCCACTGGTCCCTGGTATCGCGATTGGAGAGGCTCGGCTTAAACTGCTCGGTGCGCATATACTTTCTGGTGTGGCGCGAGGAGACGAAATGACCGCCCGGCCCGACCTTCTTGATCTGGTCCATGGCCAGGGTGCGCTCGTTTACCTCGATGCCCTCGACGGCCCGCATCACCATGCCGATGATCTCGTTATCGACCACCAGCTTGTCGTAGGAAGCGGTCATGCAGAATTCGACGAAGCCGGCCGCGTCATGGATGAAGTTGGCCCCGGAGAGGGCGACCATGGTCGAGGTGATCGCCGACTCGTAACCGGCCTGGGCGTCGATCGCCTTGGAATCGGTCATTCCCGCGGTGGCGTAGTAGGGCAGCTTGTAGTGCTGGGCCATCTGGGCGGCGCCGGCATTCATCAGCCCCATTTCCACCGCGCCGGCCAGGTACTTCATGTCGCGCAGATCGGTGATCGAGGAGATGCAGCCGTAAATCGCCGGGGCGCCGGGGTTGGCGAGCTGGGTCATCATGATCCCGGCCAGGGTATCGACGTTCTGGATCACCAGGTTGCCGGCCAGGGTGATCGGCGCCGTCGCCCCGCAGAGGGGCTCGGCCGGCACTACCACCGGAATATTGTTGATCGCCGCTTCCACGGCCAGTTCGCCGTAGGATTCGTCGAGCTTGAAGGGGCTGATCGGGCAGGCCACCATGGAGATAAAGGGGCGCTCCCGCAGGGCCTCCGGCGAGCCGGCGATTTTTTCCGCCATCTTGATGACGCTCCTGACCCCCTCGACCGTATAGACCCCGCCCATGATATGTTTCCGGGTGCGGTTCAAGGCGGCGCCGAAGCGGTTGACGTCGATGTCCTCGACCGGCAGGTCGCCGGGGTAGACGTTTAACATATAAAAGTGGATGTTCTCAAGGCTCTCCACCATGCGGGCCATATTCATCACATCGCGCAACTCGGCGCGCCTGGTCTCGGATGAGCCCGGCTCCTGGACATTCAGGGCGGTGCCGCCGGTGCCCATGTAGACCTTGTTGCCGCCGATGGTCAGGTCGTGCTCCCCCGACTCGTCCCGGCCGTAAAGGATTATCTCCGAGGGCGCGGTGGTCAGGAGTTTTTCGACCAGTTCGGCTTTCATCCGGACGATGTTCGTCTTGGTGTCGACCTCGGCCCCGGCCGCGACAAAACGTTCCAGGGCGGCGGGATAGTTTACCTGGACGCCTACCTCTTCGAAGACTTCCATGGAGGCCTCGTGGATCTTGCCTATGTCTTCCGGGGTCAGCGGGGTGTATTGTCCCCCGGCCAGACCTTTACGAACCTTCATATGTTCTCCTCATCTGGATTATAATAATTTCAAGGGGCCGGAGGAGTTTCCTCCACCCGCCTTGCTATACAATCTTTTTTGCCGCAACTACGACAGGGGTTATGTTTGCTGTCTGCCGGCGCGGCTGCTTTATTATCGAAAATGCCAAAAATCGCGGAAATGGATTTCCGTGGGCTCATCAGGGAGGTGTCGCCGAGTTCCACGCCCGCCGCTTCATGATCGAGCAGCGAGAACAGCTTGGGTTGTTCGGAGACGGGCCAGTCGCAATAGCCGGGGCTGAAACGCAGGCTTACCGATTGTCCCCTATCCCCGACTCCTTTGGCAAATTCATTGTGAAATTTATCCGCCAGGGATTCGATCGCGCCGGATCCCATGGCGTCGGCCACGTAGGCATCGGCCATCCGGCCTTTTGCCATAAACTTTTCGATCAGGCGGTCCAGGCCGGGGCCGATGGTGGCGATGAATCCGGCGAGCCAGGGCGCCCCCTTCAGGGTGCGGGCCATTTTTCGGGATTCGAATTCAACTCCGCCGGCCAGACAGACCCGGCCGGCCTCGGTGGATTTGATCGGATAGACCGAGCAGGTCAGGCGCGGTTCCATGCAGGCGAGGACTTCCGCTCTGATTCGCTCAATGCGCGACCGGGTGGATCGGGAAACGCTGCCGCCCTGTTTTCTGCCGAGAAGCCGTTCGACAAAATCGGAATCAACTTCAACCTCGCCGCCGGGCTCGACGGTGAGCGTCGCCGCAACCTGACGGATGGCGTCAAGTTTTGATGATCCGTTATTTTCAGTCTGCATTGCGTTCAGCTCCAATTGCATGGCCTCAAAAAAAAATTATACACAAACATTAATTGATTATGGGAATGAAAAGCGGCAGTTGATTGCCAAGGAAATAATTTTGTACAATAACATATTTAACAAAAACATCAAGCGCCGGGGGGAGGAGGTCGCTGTCTTTGCGGGAGATTATAGCGAAGAAACCGGGGGTTAGGTGAAAAAAGAAGTTTTGTAAAAAGTGGTGGCGGTGGGTGAAATCGAGGGGTAGGGGGACTCTCAGCTGTCGATCGGTTTGAGGCCGTCTTTCACATCGAAACTTTTCAAAGCCTTGACGAATTCGGTCAGGCCGGACTCAAGATGGTTCAGGCTTTCGTCGGGCAGGCGCAGCAGTACGTCGGCCAGGACCCCCTGGGCGGGTCTGGGGGCGGTAGCCAGGAGCTGCACCCCTTCTTCGGTAAGATTCAGTCTGACAACCCGCTGGTCGTTCGGGTTGGTGCGGCTGCGGTAGATCAGCCCCTTTTTCTGAAGTTTGTCGAGCATGTTGCTGCAGGTGGAAGGGTGGATCGAGAGGATGCCGGCCAGTTCGGAGACCTTCAGGCCGGGGTGATTGAAGAGTTCCCACATCATCCACAGCTGGGCCGAACTGAGGCCGCATTCCTTTTCAACCGACTTGGCATGGGCCTGGCTGGCCCGGAAGATGATGCGCAGTTCACGCAGGATCACCTGGAACTGCTGTCCCCGTGGGTCGTCGCTGCAGTTGTGTTTCTGGTGTTCGGTCATCGTGCCGCCAAAAATTTTTTGTTGTCCGGGGGTGCGTGATCCATTCTTTATCCTAAATCATTTCCGGTGATTTGGAATCCAGAAAAGTTGCCGGCGGCGCAAAAAGCACCCTGAAGCCTGTATCCGTGCCGGCTCTTGGGTACTGTGCCTTTATTTATGGAAATCGCTTGCCTAAACCGGATCGGGCGATTTCCGGCAATCAGAAAAAAAAGCCGCAACGGTTCCCCGTTGCGGCTTTGGAGGTGGACGGTCGGCCGGGTACGGCTAAGTCGTTTCCGCGGCCGATTTCAGGGTGAACAGGTGATAAACCGTGGTCGCGGCCCCGGCCAGGAAGATCACCCCGAAGAAGAGGGCGGCCTTGAACCAGAACATCATCGCCTGGTGGGCGGTGCTGTAGCCGATGTCGAGCATTCGTTCGAGATAGACCTGGAGAATGCCGGCGATGCCGAAGACCAGGCCGAGAAAGAACATCGAGCCGACCATGGTCCAGAAGCCCCAGAGCCCGAGGGTCGCGTCGTATTCCCTGATGTTCCTGAACTTCGGCATGGCGAAATAGAAGATAGTCAGGTTCAGGATGGCATAGGCGCCGAAGAAGGCCATGTGGCCGTGGGAGACGTTGATCTGGCTGCCGTGGGTGTAGTAGTTGATCGGCGGCAGGGTCTGGATGAAGCCCCAGACCCCGGTTCCGACGAAGTGGAAAATGGCCAGGGCGACGATATAAATCCAGATCAGCCGGTTGACGATCGGGTTCTTGCGCTCCCGGATATGCAGCCAGGTGTCGATGACCATCAGCAGGATGGGCAGCGGTTCCAGGGCGCTGAAGATCCCGCCCCCCCCAGAGCCAGTAATCCGGGGTGCCCATCCAGTAGTAATGGTGGCCGGTGCCGACGATGCCGGTGAACAGGAAGAGGCCGGTCTCGACATAGAAAAGGTGTTGAAAACATCGATCAAATATCGAATAAAAACAGTTGTTTAAAACAG
>JARGFN010000169.1 GCA_029210665.1 Desulfobulbales bacterium | reverse complement strand
CCTATCTTTTCTGCGTGTGCCAGCTTCTCTGCCAGCCGCTCCACACTCATATTGTAGGTGCGAGAATCAATATCGATAAAATCGATCTGTGCACCACAATACAAAGCGCAATTGGCACTAGCTACAAAGGTGATGGGGGTTGTCCAAACCATATCGCCTTTGCCAACATCGAGCGCAAGGCATGCTATGTGTAGAGCACTGGTGGCGCTATTGGTCGATATGGCGTGCTGCACCTTACAGTAGTTGGCCACGGCAGCTTCAAAAGCGGGAACAACCGGCCCTTGTGTTATGAAATCAGATTCCAACACCTTGACCACAGCACGGATGTCATCCTTGTTTATATCCTGATGACCGTATGGGATAGTTTTTTTCATATTCAGTTCATCGCACTCAATTCGGTGACCGTCAGGAAATGAGGATTCGTCCCGGAATTATATTCGAAGCCTTGTTCAACAGGGGTCCCATGTTCTTTGATGACATTGGTCATGAAATCTACTGAACGCGTAAAAACTATGCTCGGTGTAATCACATAATGATCTGCAAATTCAAGAGTAAGGTGGGAGTCATCAGCCGGGCACATAATTTCATGCAGTTTTTCGCCTGGTCTGATGCCTATAATCTGTGTCGACAAGTCGGGCGCTATTGACTTGGCAAGGTCCGTTATTCTCATGGAGGGAATCTTGGGAACGAAAATTTCACCGCCCTGCATTCTCTCAAAATTCTTTAAGACAAAATCAACTCCCTGCTGAAGGGTAATCCAGAACCTGGTCATTTCCGGATGGGTTATCGGGAGGCTTTTGGCTCTTTCTGACGCGAGTTTTTTAAAGAAGGGAACAACCGATCCGCGAGAACCGACCACATTGCCATAACGCACGACAGAAAAACGAGTAGGGTGGCCACCCGCTACATTATTCGCTGCGACAAAAAGCTTGTCCGAGGCGAGTTTGGTAGCTCCGTAGAGATTGATGGGGTTTGCTGCTTTGTCGGTTGAGAGGGCTATGACTTTTCGAACATTGTTTGCCAGTGAAGCCTGAATGACATTCTCGGCTCCATGGATATTGGTCTTGATGCATTCCATCGGATTGTATTCCGCGGCCGGGACTTGTTTCAAGGCGGCGGCATGGATGACATAATCAATCCCCTGCATCGCCTGGGTAAGTCTTGGCAGGTCTCGCACGTCACCGATGAAATATCGCATTTCCGGAGTATTGAACTCCTGGTGCATTTCAAATTGCTTCAATTCGTCTCTGGAGTAAATAACCAGACGTTTGGGTTGAAATCTTTCCAGGATCGTTCTGGTGTATTGCCTGCCAAACGAACCTGTCCCGCCCGTTATCAAAATTGATTTATTAGTAAACATTTATTCGTTCCTGAATATTGGTTTATTCTTTATCTCTCATGACATGGAGAGTTGAACGGATCACTATCAATAGATTTTAATAAGGCTCTTCATGTTCCATTCCACAACCCTTTCAATCATTCCCGAACAGGTCGCGGGTATAGACCTTGGCCGCGACATCGGATAATTCCGGGTTCATTCGATTGGCGACTATGACGTCGGCTTGCCGCTTGAAGTCCTCCAGGTCTAGCACCACCCTGGAGCGGAAGAACTCCGGTTCCTTCAGCTCCGGTTCGTAGACGATTACTTCAATGCCCTTGGCCTTGATGCGCTTCATGATGCCCTGGATCGACGAGGTGCGAAAGTTGTCGGAGCCGCTTTTCATGATGAGCCGGTAAACCCCTACGACATCGGGTTTGCACTTGATGATACTTTCGGCGATGAAATCCTTGCGGGTGGTATTGGCGTCGACGATGGCGCGGATCATGGTCTGCGGGACATTCTGGTAGTTGGCCAGGAGTTGCTTGGTGTCCTTGGGCAGGCAGTAGCCGCCGTAACCGAAGGAGGGATTGTTGTAGTGGTCGCCGATGCGGGGGTCGAGAGAGACGCCCCGGATTATTTCCCGGGTATCCAGGCCGTGGGTCTCCGCGTAGGTGTCGAGTTCGTTGAAGTAGGCCACCCGCATGGCCAGGAAGGTGTTGGCGAAGAGCTTGATCGCTTCGGCCTCGGTGGCGCCGGTTAACAGGGTGTCGATATTTTTTTTGACGGCGCCCTGCTGGAGGAGGCCGGCAAAGATTTTGGCCCGCTCGGAGCGTTCGCCGACGACGATGCGAGACGGATGGAGGTTATCGTACAGGGCCTTGCCCTCCCGCAGGAATTCGGGGGAGAAGATAATGTTCCGGCTGTCGAATCGCTCCCTGATCTTATCGGTGTATCCGACCGGAATGGTCGATTTGATCACCATCACCGCCTCGGGATTGACGGCGATCACCTCGGCGACGACTTCTTCAATGGAGGCGGTATCGAAGTAACCGGTTACGGGGTCGTAATCGGTGGGGGTGGCGATGATGATAAAATCCGCCCCGGCGTAGGCTTCGTGCCGGTCGAGGGTAGCGCGCAGGTTGAGAGGCCTGGTCTTCAGGTATTCCTCGATCTCGGGATCGACGATGGGCGATTGGGAGCGGTTGAGCAGATCGACCTTTTCGGCGACGATATCGAGAGCGACAACCTCGTTGTGTTGGGCGAGCAGGACGGCATTGGAGAGGCCGACGTAACCGATTCCGGCGATGGCGATTTTCATGGAGTCGGGCTCGCGATTGATTGATTCATTTCCATATCGATTTGGGACACCAAACTTAAGGTCATGATTTCTCACACCACCAATAACCGCCGGTCTTTTTGCTGCCGCGACGTTCTATTTTGGCTCCGGAAATCAACTTGGCAAGGTGGTGGTCTGTTGTCCTGGCGGGAACTCCAAGCCTGTCAACTATCGTTTTACGCTGTATTCCGGGATGCTCCTTGATCAGCTGAAGAATTTGCGAGGATAATGCGCCATTTAATGCGCCATTTAATGCGCCAGTTTCTCCACCGGCTTGCAATGCTCCCTCCTCGGCCTTTTTCTCCGGACGGGTAAATTTAATGCGGAAGCCGCCGGAGAAATTCTCAAACAATGGTTCCGGCAGGCTACCCCTCACCCCTTGTACCTTGCCCCTTGTACCTTGCCTCTTGTACCTTGAATCTTGAAACTTGCATCTAGCATCTGTCATGAACAAGACATCCCTTTCTCGGCCAGCAGCGCGAGAATCAGTTCAACGCATTCATCCAGGGACTGCTCCGAGGTATTGACCTTAAGGTCCGGATTAAGCGGCTCCTCATAGGGAGCCGAGATGCCGGTGTAATTCTTGATCTTGCCCTGGCGGGCTTTCTTGTAGAGGCCCTTGACGTCTCTTCCCTCGCAAACCTCAAGGGGGCAGTGGCAGTGGATCTCGATGAAGTTTTCCGGGCCGATAATCTGCCGGACCCTCTGGCGGTCCTCCCGTAACGGCGAGATAAAGGCGCTCAGCGAGATGACCCCGGCCTCCAGGAAAAGCCCGATCATCTCGCCGATCCGCCGGATGTTTTCGGACCGGTCCTCCCGGCTGAAGGAAAGATCGCCGCAGAGGCCGTGGCGGACATTGTCGCCGTCGAAGACAAAGGTCCGACAACCCATTTGATGGAGGCGCTCCTCGACGGCGTGGGCCAGGGTCGATTTGCCGGAGCCGGACAGGCCGGTGAACCAGAGGTTGACGCTGGGGTGGCCGTTCAGCTTTTGCCGGCGCTGCCGGTTGACGGTGGCGCGGTGCCAGACCACGTTGTTGTTTTTTTCAGGTTTGTTCGTCATTAGCGTCAAATAATCTCGCTTATTTACCGTTTTCCCAGAGCAGCAGGATGGGGTTTCGGTTGAGCATCTCCCGCATCGACTCGAACTCTTCGTCTTGAACCGCTAATGTTCTGATTTTCCGGCCGATATACTTCTCGGTCTTGGCGACCAGGTCGGCGAGATTGGCCTGGTCGATAGCCCCGACCAGAACCAGGTCGATGATGCCGGTGTCCTTGCCTTCGGCGTAGTCGCCGACCAGGTAGGCGGTTTCGAGATTGCCGAGCCGCTCGACAATGGAATCGATGATTCTGTCCATGCCCAGGGCCTTTCTGACCATGGAGTTCAATTCGGAGTAGAGAGGGTGCTGCTGATTGGCCCGGAAGTGGAGCTGGCGGCCGTTTTTCTCGCTTTCCAGAAAGCCCGCCTTCTGGAGCTGCTTGAGTTCCTCGCTGACCAGGCCGGTGGAGATCTTGAATTCATCGGCCAATTCGCGCAGGTAGGCGTTTCTCTCCGGGTTAAGGAAGAGGCGCATCAGGATCTTGACCCTCGTTTTCGAGGTTATCAGACTGCTCAGGATGGAATTCATTTGGCTATCTCGTTCTTGTTTTAAGAACTATATTGCCCGGAAACGGGATGGAAGTCAATAAAAAAAGTGAGGGGTGAGAGGTGAGGGGTGAGATGTGAAAATATAACTTGAAATGGGGAAGTAGTCAGTATTAGTTTTTCCTTGAACCTTTTCCCTTGAACCTTGAACCTGTCCTTAACCTTGCAGCTCAATGAATTGCAGCTTTTTAGCTCTGGTCAGTTTCTTTAGCTGGTATTCGCGCTCGGAGGCAGCGCTTCGGGAGGGGTGTTCTTCATGGTAGACCAGCTTGACCGGACGGCGCGACCGGGTGTATCTCGCCCCGGTCTTGCCGTGGTTGTGGTCGTGCACTCTCTTTTGCGGATCCCTGGCGA
>JARGFN010000168.1 GCA_029210665.1 Desulfobulbales bacterium | reverse complement strand
CAAGCCTTACAAACCGAAATTCAGAATCAAGAAATCACTTGTCCTGTAAAGCTTTTCCCCTGACTCCTAAGCCGTATCCCTGGCTCCTGGCTCCTGACTTCTATCTTTCAAATCCCCTCCGGCACGGCATGGCGGATCACCGTGGTGACAATATCGCCGGAATAGATCCCGACCACGATCAGGCTCGCGGCGGCCAGCAGGAGCGGGACCAGCATCGACAGGGGCGCTTCGGCGATCTCCCCGTTCTCCGGCTTCTCGAAAAAGCCGATCTCGACGATCCGGAAAAAGAGGACCGCGTTGACCAGGCTGGAGAAAAGCAGGGCGGCGACGAACTCCCAATGCCCGGCCTGAATGCCGCCCAGGATCAGATACCACTTGCTGAAGAAGCCGGCGGTCGGCGGCACCCCGATCATCGACAGGGCGCCGACCATGAAAGCAGCCATGGTCAGGGGCATCCGGTGGAAAATCCCTTTCAGGTCCTGAAGTTTCCGGCCGCCGATCTTATGGATGATCGCCGCCGCCGCCAGGAACAGGCAGAGGGTCATCAGGGCGTCGTTGATGATATGAAGGATCGCCCCGGTTATGCCGTAGCGGTTGGCGAGCCAGGCTCCGCCGACCATATAGCCGACCTCGGCGACGATCAGGTAGGTGAGCATCTTCTTGAAATCCTTCTGGGCCAGGGCCAGAAGCGAACCGGCGATTATGGCCGCCGTCGCCAGCCAGACGATCGGCGCCGCCACCGTCAGGTGGTCGAAGACGTAGGCCGGGGTGAAGAGCGAAAACATCACCCGCAGCATGATATAGACCGAGACCTTGGTCATCAGCGGCGCGATCAGGCAGCTCGTCGCATCGGGGGCATAGGTGTAGCTGTTGGGCAGCCAGGTGTGGAGCGGGAAAAAGGCCATTTTGGTCCAGATTCCGACCATGATCAGGATAAAGCCGACCAGCACGGCCGGGGAGCTGTAGAGGTCCGGCAGGATCACGGCCAGGTCGGCCATGTTCAGGGAGCCGGTCATGATGTAGAGGTGGCCGGTGCCCAACAGATATAAGCTTGCGCCGATGGTGCCGAGGATCAGGTAATTGAAGCCGGCGTGCAGGGCGCGGACCCGGCCGACGGCGATCAGGGCGTAGGTGGTCAGGGCCGAGATCTCCAGGAGGACGTAGAGGTTGAAGGCGTCGCCGGTAATGGTCATCCCCAGCAGTCCGGTGACCAGGAGCAGATAGAGGGGGTAATACAGGTTGATCCGGTTCGGCATTTCCACCTCGACGCTTCTTTTCGAAGATATCGCGGCCAGGAGGGCCACCACCGTTATCACCACCAGGACCAGGCCGTTCAGATGGTCGATCACGTACTCGATCCCCATCGGCGGCGGCCAGCCCCCGAGCCGGTAGCTGATCGGTCCCCGGGCGATTACCTGATTGAGGGTGGCAAAGGCGGCCCAGCCCGATCCCGCCAGGGCCAGAACGGTCAGGGGCAGGCACCAGCGCTTGCTGAGGCAGCAGCCGGCCAGGGAGACCGCGAAGGCGCCGAACAGGGGGATGATCACGATCAGGATCGGCAACTGGCCGGGGTCAATCATCGGATAACCCCTCGCCTTGATTGATCCGCTCGATGATTTCATCCTCGTGGAGGGTGTTGTACTCGGTATAGAGCCGCAGGGCCAGGGCCAGGGCCACCCCGAGGGTGCCGACCGAGACCACGATGGCGGTCAGCATCAGGACATGGGGCAGGGGGTTGACGTAGTTGGCCGGGTTGATGATCCCGTGGGTCCCGCCCTGGGTGTGCTCGATAATAGGAATGGTGCCGCCGGACTTGGCGCCGATCGAGACGTAGAAGACGATGATCCCGGTCTGGAAGATCCCCATCGAGATGATCTTTTTGACCAGGTTGTTCTTGGCCAGCATCCCGTAGAGGCCGATCATCATGATCAGGGTGTAGAGCCAGTAGTTGTATTTGCTCAGCAGAAATTCCATTTCTACAGCCCTTTCTCGTAGGTGCCGTTCGACACCAGGTTGTTGTAGATCAGCATGACGATTGCCATCACGGTCACCGCCACCCCGATTTCGACGCCGAGCATGGCATGGGAGCGGGCCGCCACCCCGTCGACGCCCGGCAGGATCCGCTGGAGAATGGAGTAGTCCAGGAAGTTCGCCCCGAGCAGGAGGCAGAGCAAACCGATGCCCGCATAGAGCAGCAGGCCGCTGTTGGCCAGGAGCAGGGCGGCCTTTTCGTTGATCCGGTTCATCGCCATATTAAGGTCGTAGCTGATCGCCAGCAGGATAAAGGAGGCCCCGAGGATCACCCCGCCCTGGAAGCCGCCGCCGGGGCTGTGGTGGCCGTGGGCGACCACGTAGAGGGCGAAGAGCTGGATAAAGGGGGTGAGCTGCCTGGTGACGAAACGGATAATCGAATCGCCGTAGGCGGGCCTGATCGCGGCGGCTGTTTGCCAGACCGGCCCGGCCGTCCGGCACCCTCCGATCCGGAGAAGGATCAGGACCGCCAGGCCGGCGGTAAAGACCACCGCCGTTTCGAACATGGTATCGAAGCCCCGGTAGTCGGCGAGTACCGAGGTGACGATGTTCGGCACCGAGGTCTCCGCAATGGTCCGGGTGATAAAATGGGGGGAAAGGTGGGTTGCGGCGGGGGAGGCCGGATCGGCCCAGCCGGGAAAATCGCCGGAGGCGTAAAACAGGATGCCGCCCAGGATTCCCGAGGCGAGAAGACCGAGCCCCTTGTAGAGTTTCCGCCCCGATTTTCTCGATCTGACCTCGCGGGAGGTGCGGTGCACCGCCGCGAAAAACAACACGGTGCTGACCCCGGCCCCGACCGCCGCTTCGGTAAAGGCGACATCGACCGCCCCCATCTCGGTCCAGAGCAGGCACATCAGAAAGCTGTAGGCCCCGAAAATAATCGCCGAGCCGAGCAGGTCCTTGACCAGGATGGCGAAAGCCCCGCAGATCACGATCAGGGTGAGGATCGGGAGATCAAACTGCCAGATCATCGTCTTCCTCCCCGTCGTCTGCCCTGGTCCAGGGTTTGACTTCCGACTGGTAACCGGCGTCGATAATGGCATGGGTGGCGGTGGGGCTGGCCATGAAGATGAAGACCAGGATGAAGAGAATCTTGACGGCGACCAGAAGATTGGCGGTGCTCGGGTCGTGCAGGTGGTAGAGGGCCAGGCCGGAGAGGATCAGCAGCGACGACAGGGTGTCGCCCTTGCCGGCCGCGTGCATCCGGCTGTAGAAATCGGGGAAGCGGAGCAACCCTATAGTGGTGGCGAAGAAGAAAAACAGCCCGGTCGCCGTCAGGATCATGGTCAGATAGTCGATCATCTTTTCGCCCTCCTCTTCGGAACCCGGCCGAAAACCCCGAAGCCCGCGCCGGTGATATTCTTGTGATGGGTGAAGTAACGGGAGGCGGCGATGGTGACGATAAAGTTCAGCATCGCGTAGGCCAGGGCGATATCGACGAACATCTCGACCCGGCCGTAGATCGTTCCGATAATGACCAGCAGGATGGTGGTCTTGGTGCCGATCACGGTGGCGCCCATCATCCGGTCGATAATGGTCGGCCCGACCACGGTGCGATAGAGGGCCAGGATCATCAGCAGGCAGAGGATCACCCCGGCGCCGATAAAGAATCCGTTCATGCCGCCTCCTCCCGGAAAATCCGGGCGATGCGCTCTTCCATCGCGCCGGGCAGGCCGGCGGCGGTCTTGTCGCTCAGGGCGTGGACGGTAAAGACATCCTCCTCGACCCTGACCGTGATGGTGCCTGGGGTCAGGGTGATCGAGTTGGCCAGGGCGGCCCGGGCCACATCGCTTTTCAGCCGGGTCCTGAAGGTGACGATCCGGGGATCGATCCTCTCGCGCATCGTCGGATGGAGGGCGAGCCAGGCGACATGGATGGTCGACTTGAAGATCTCCACGACCAGCCAGGGGATATAAGCGAGAAAGCGGAGGGCTTCGCCGAGCCGTCCCTTCTTGTCCGGCTCGAAAAAGAGCAGATCGGCCGACATCCGGGCGACCAGCAGGCTGGAGAGCGCCCCGAGGATCAGGTGGAAGGGATCGAACTTCCCCGAAAGCACGAGCCAGAAGGCGAAGAGGATGAAGGTTGTGTAGAGATATCGCATAGCCATATAAATCAATAAGTTATTCCGCTCATCCTGAGCCTGTCGAAGGAAGGGTTTTTCGATTTATGCCCTCAGGGTACTTTTTGCGAACCCGGCATTATTTGCATGAGCCCTTAAAGGGCTATTAATTAGCATAATCCCGCGCCGGTATCCAGCAAAAGCGTAAATTAGCATAATCCCACGCCGGTATCCAGCAAAAGCGTAAATTTCCCGGCCATGGGAAGCAAGGGCGGAAGTTGGGCTCATTCAGTCGAGGGTATACTTGCCAGGAAACGGGGAGGAGAAAAAGCGGCAATCGGGCGGGCAGAAACAGGTTCGGGCGTGGACGGGGGCGGAAGGATGGGAGATCGGCGGGGAATCGCTTTGAAAGTCTTGGCGCTTTCGGGGGGAAAGCGGGCCGCTCCGGAAAACCATGCGTGTAGACCCACCGATACCCCCGTGGTAAGGAAGGTTCTGGAAAAGAACTATCTCAAGAAGGAAAACCAGCGGAGCATCTGGCCCATCCCTCTTATGAAGGAAGGGCGGTCTGAATGAACAGGCCGCC
>JARGFN010000009.1 GCA_029210665.1 Desulfobulbales bacterium | reverse complement strand
GTTATCCGCCAGTACGACCACGAGGTCCAGGGCGGCAGCGTGGTCAAGCCCCTGACCGGCATCGCCAACGACGGCCCGAGCGACGCGGCGGTGATCCGCCCCCTGCTCGACTCCTTCGAGGGGCTGGTCATCGCCCACGGCATCTGCCCCCGCTACTCCGATATCGACAGCTACCACATGGTGGCCTGCGCCTTCGACGAGGCGGTGCGTAATGCCGTGGCGGTCGGGGCCGGCCTTAAGATCATGGCCGGCCTCGACAACTTCTGCTGGTGCGATCCGATTCTTTCGGAAAAGACCCCGGACGGCCCCTACAAACTGGCCCAACTGGTCCGGGCCAACCAGGCCCTGGCCCATTACGCCCGGACCTACGGAGTGCCCTGCATCTCCGGCAAGGACAGCATGAAAAACGACTACCAGGTAGGCGGGACCAAGATCTCGATCCCGCCCACCCTGCTCTTCTCGGTGGTCGCCAAGATCGACGACGTCAGAAAGGCGGTGACCATGGACGCCAAAAAGGCGGGCGACCTGGTCTACCTGCTCGGCGCCACTTATCCTGAGCTCGGCGCTTCCGAATACGCCGCCCAGCTAGGGGCGATCGGCAACCGGGTCCCAAAGGTCAACGGCGAAAAGGCCATTGCCAGATACCGGGCCCTGTCCAAAGCGATTGCGGCCGGTCTGGTCGCCTCCTGCCATGACTGCTCCGACGGCGGCTTAGGCGTGGCCCTGGCCGAAACCGCCTTCGCCGGCGGCCTGGGCATGGAGATCGATCTGCGCAAGGTGATCGCCGAGGAAATCGACCGCGACGACGTCCTGCTCTTTTCCGAATCCCAGAGCCGCCTGCTGGTCACGGTCGCGGTCGATAAGGCGGCAGCCTTTGAAAAAGCTCTGGCCGGAACGATTTTGGCCAGGATCGGCGAGGTAACCGGCAAGCAAACCCTTACCGCCACGGGGTTGAACGGCGCCACCGTCCTGAGCGAACCGCTGGCCGGACTCAAGTCCGCCTGGCAAAAAACCCTGGATTTCTGATGGCCGCCGATTCTGAAAGGAGCAAAGGTCTGATGATCAAGGATATCCGGGACAACCAGCCCGTTGAAGGAATCTTTCTGGTCCGCGAGGTGAACCGGGGCGAGACCAAAAACGGCAAACCCTTTCTGGCCCTGACCGTGATGGACGCCTCCGGCGAAATCGGGGGCAGGGTCTGGGAAAATGCCGACCGCTACCTGGCAAGCTGCCGAGTCGGCGCCACCATCAAGATCAAGGCCCAGGCCCAGTCCTACCGCAACGTCTTGCAACTCAGGATCGATCATCTCGAAGAATGCGAGGTGGTGGCCGAGGAAATGGGCGCCCTGATCCCGATCACCGGCGGCGACATCCCGGCCATGGCCGCCGAACTGACCGAACTCGCCAGGAGCATCGCCGACCGCCATCTGCGCGAGCTGACCCTGGCCTTTATCGACGACCACCACCTTTTCACCCTGTTCAAGAAGGCCCCGGCCGCCAAATACATGCACCACGCCTGCCTGGGCGGGCTTCTGGAGCATACCCTGGGAGTGGCCAGGGCGGCGGCGGCGGTCAGCGCACTCTACCCGGCGGTCGACCGCTCCCTGCTGATGGCCGGGGCGATCCTCCACGACATCGGCAAACTGATCGAATTCAACTACGAAATCTTTCCCTACGACTACTCGGACCGGGGCCGCCTGGTCGGACACATGGTCCTCGGCATCGAGATGATCCAGGAGAAAATCAGCGGCATCGACAATTTCCCGGAAGAGAGCGCCACCCACCTGAAACACCTGATTCTCGCCCATCACGGCCGCCACGAGTTCGGTTCGCCGAGCCTGCCGATGATGCTGGAGGCCTTCGCCCTGAATTTCCTCGACGACCTCGATGCCAAGATGGATTACCTCACCGGCCTGGCCCGAAAGATGGACACCGGTGGTTATCAGTGGAGCGAATATCAGCGCAACCTGGAACGGTTCCTTTATCTGCGCCGGCCCGAATCGGAGGAAGAGCGCCGGGAAACGAACGGCGACGCCGAGGAAATAGACCCCCGGCAAAGGAGCCTTTTTCGGTGATCGACGACGATTTCACCATCGCTTCGGTTCTCGGTCAGGACAAGGCCAAGAAGATGCTGCGCGGCGCGGTGCGCAGCCACCGGCTGAGCCACGCCTACCTGTTCCGGGGCCCGGCCGGGGTCGGCAAGAAAACCCTGGCCCGGGCCTTCGGCAA
Source organism: Desulfobulbales bacterium (assembly GCA_029210665.1). GTDB lineage: Bacteria > Desulfobacterota > Desulfobulbia > Desulfobulbales > JAGXFP01 > JAGXFP01. Next base: position 30,415 of record JARGFN010000009.1, on the reverse strand, counting down.
TTACCTGAACTGCCAAGCCCCCGTCGCCGATCAGGACGCTTGCGGTTCCTGCCGCTCCTGCCGCAAGCTTAAATCCGGCAATCACCCCGACCTGCTCCTCGTCGAACCGGACGGCGCCGCGATCAAGATCAAGCAGATCCGGGAACTGAAACACGCCCTGACCTTCCCCCCCTTCGAGGCGAAATACCGGATCGTCCTGATCGCCGATGTCCATACGATGCGCCGGGAGGCCGCCAACAGCCTCCTGAAAATTCTTGAGGAACCGCCGCCCGGCAACCAGCTGATCCTGAGCGGTGACGAAGCGGGCGACATCCTGCCGACCATCCTCTCCCGCTGCCAGATCATCCCCTTCACCGGCCTGGCCCGGGAGCTGGTGGCGGACAGATTGGCCGCAACCGGCATTGCTCCGGATGAAGCCGCCTCCCTGGCCGCCATCGCCGACGGCAGCCTGGGCCGGGCCAAAACCCTGGCCGATTCGGAACTGCTTGAAACCAGAAGGGCCATCATCGCCGGACTGCTGGAGATGAAACAAGCCAAGCGGCCGGCCGCCGCCACCGTTTTCGCCCTGGCCGAACAGGCCGCCGGACTCGCCGACCGTCTCCCGGACCTGCTCGATCTGGTCAAATTGTGGTTCCGGGATCTGATCATGCTCGCCAACCACCTGCCGGAAGAAATCGTCAACCGCGATCTGCCCGGTCTGGCGGACCGGAACGGGGTCGGCTGGACAGCCGCCGAACTTCTCGACCGGCTCGACCTGTTCGACAAGGCCCGCCGACAACTCGCCCGCAACTGCAACAGAACCCTGGTCTGCGAAGACCTCTTCTTTGGATTGCTTTAAGCAACCGGCCCTGTTAAGATGAAAGATTAAGCCGGGCGGCGCCGGCATTTAAATCAATTGATCGTAATTACTGAGGAAAATCTTGCAGGACAACCCTTCCAAAGACGCTGAAAACCCGATTGGCGGGAACCGAACTCCCGGCGAGCAGGACAGCGACAAGGCAGCGCCGGCCCTCGATAATTTTTATTACGTGCGGTTCCGGACAAACCTTCCCGCCGTTTCGGCCACCTCCCGGATAGCGGATCTTGCCCGGGACGAACAGGTGATGGTCCAGACCGACCACGGCCTCGAACCGGCCACGGTAACCGGAATCGGACCTCAACTCGACGTCCCCGGCAACGAGGCCAAGCAGAAGGCCGGCTATCTCATCGTCAGAAGAGCCACTCGCGACGAGCAACCCAAGATCGAACGGTTGATGGAAAGGGAAGCCGAGGCCTTCGCCATCTGCCGGAAGCATATCGAAAAACACCGGCTGGCCATGAAGCTTACCAGGGTGGAAAGGCTTTTCAACGGCAGCAAGATCATCTTCTATTTCACCGCCGACAACCGGGTCGATTTCCGGGAGCTGGTCAAGGATCTGGTCCAGGAGTTCCGGACCCGGGTCGAGATCCGCCAGATCGGGGTGCGCCACGAGACCAAGATGATCGGCGGCCTGGGCGGCTGCGGCCGGGAATTATGCTGTTCCTCGTTTCTCAAGGATTTCGCGCCGGTCTCGATCAAAATGGCCAAGGAACAGAACCTGCCCCTGAATCCCGCCAAGATTTCCGGGGTCTGCAACCGGCTCCTCTGCTGTCTTACCTACGAATACAAGACCTACCATAAATTGCGCAAGGGCATGCCGCGACCGGGCAAGACCTTCACCTCGGACGGCGTCGATTACAAGGTTCTGCAAAGCAACATTCTGAATGAGGAAATAACCATCATGCCCCTCGGGGATCCCGACCGGAAGCAGGTTGTCACCAAGGCGGAATGGCTGGCCATGAAGGGGCCGGAACCGGCCCGGGACCGACAAGGGCCGCAGAAAAAGCAGAAGCCCCAGGGAAGCGGTAAATAATACCTGAATCCGTGACGGCTTAGTGGAAAATTCTGCTTTATTTGTTTGTTGTTACGTAAAATAATCGTTTTTCACTGAGTCGCCTCGATTCACCCCGCCGCCCTGCGGGGCCTCCGATAACGGATTCAGGTAATAATATACCCGAAGACGGGATGCGTAATGGTATATTGGAATTTTCCGGGGTACTAAGGACCGGCGGCAGGAAACGGAGCAGCAACAGGGAGAATCACAGGACGATTGACCATGAATTTTTACATAACCACCCCGATTTTTTACGTAAACGCCCAACCGCATCTCGGCCACGCCTATTCGACCATAATCGCCGATACCGTCAGCCGTTTTCAGAAGATAGCCGGCAATGACGTGCGCTTTCAGACCGGCACCGACGAACACGGCGACAAGATCGCCGAGGCGGCGGCCCGATCGAACGAAACCCCCAGGGAATATGTCGATCGGATCAGCCGAATGTTCCGCGAAACCTGGCCGCCCCTCCACATCGAACCGGACAACTTCATCCGCACCACCGACGCGAACCATATCAATACCGTCCGGAGTATTCTCCAGAAGGTCCATGACCGGGGCGACATCTACTTCAGCGAATACTCCGGCCTGTACTGCAAGGGGTGCGAACGGTTTCTTACCGAAAAGGAGCTGATCAACGGTAACTGTCCCGATCATCTGACCCCGCCGGAGCCGATCACCGAACAGAATTACTTCTTCAGGATGTCGAAGTACCAGGAGTGGCTGATCGGCCACATCGAGCAAAATCCCGAATTCATCCAACCGGAGCGCTACCGCAACGAGGTCCTCTCCTTCCTCAAGGAACCGCTTGAGGACCTCTGCATCTCCAGGCCGACCAGCCGCCTGACCTGGGGGATTCCGCTGCCCTTCGACGACAAGTTCGTCACCTACGTCTGGTTCGACGCCCTGATCAACTACCTGACCGGAATCGGTTATCCGGACGGCCCCGATTTCGCGCGTTACTGGCAGGGGGCCGAACACCTGATCGCCAAGGACATCCTGAAGCCCCACGCGATCTACTGGCCGACCATGCTGAAGTCCCTGGGTCTCGAACCTTACCGGAAACTGCACGTCCACGGCTACTGGAACGTCAACGACACCAAAATGTCCAAATCGATCGGCAATGTGGTGCGGCCGGCCGACCTGATCGAAGAATGCGGCGCCGATTCGGTCCGCTATTTTCTCCTGCGGGAGATGTCCTTCGGCCTGGACTCCTCCTTCAGCGACGATGCCCTGATCAACCGGCACAACTCCGATCTGGCCAACGATCTCGGCAACCTGGTCAGCCGTTCCCTGACCATGGTCAAGAATTTTTGCGACTGCAAGGTCCCACCCGCCGGCGCCATGCGGGACAGTGACCGGGAACTGGCCGCGGCCGCCACCGGGATGGTTGCCGAATACAGAAAACAGATGGAGGTTTTCGCCTTCCACCGGGCCCTGCGGGAAGTCTGGAAGGTCATCGCCATGGCCAACCGCTATATCGTCAACAATGCCCCCTGGGAACTGGCCAAGGAACCCGCCAGCCGCGAGAGGCTCGACACCGTGCTCTACACCCTGCTGGAAACCTTGCGGCTGATTACCCTGACCTTGCATCCCGTCATGCCGGCGACCGCGACCAAGATGAAAGATGCCCTGGGCGTTGAATCACCGCCGGATTTCGACAGCCAGGCGCAATGGGGCCGACTGGTTCCGGCCGCCGCCGTAACTCCTGGCGCCCCACTGTTTCCCCGCCTTAAAAAGGCAACACCCGCCCCGGCTCCGGCCGATAACCGGGCGAGGCAATCTTCCCAAAAAGCGGCCCGCCCAGGTCGGACGGAGAGGGGCAAACCCTGAAAAAATGTTTTATTGCATGGAATATTGTTTTTTTAATAGGGCGGATTAATATTTAAAAGGATTACTTAAATAATGACCAGCTCACAAAAAGTCGAGAGGCTTTCATCCCCATGTTCGTGATCAGCAATTTTCTAAGCGCCCTGGCCACCCTGTTCGATCTGGTGCTAAGCGCCTATATCTGGATCGTAATCGGCCGGGCCGTCATCTCATGGGTCAACGCCGATCCCTATAACCCCATTGTCCGCTTTGTCTACGAGGTTACCGAGCCCCTGCTGAGCCGAATCAGAAGAGTGGTCCCGCTGATCGGCGGCGGCATCGATTTTTCGCCGATGATCCTGATCATCGCCATCATGTTCCTGCGAAGCTTTATCGTGCCCACCCTGCAGCAGTTCGCCCACTCTATCGGATAACCCCATGTCGCCGCCATTACAAACAGGAGCAGAACGCACATGACGATTAGCCCGCAAGATATTCAAGCCAAGCAATTCCATACCCGCATGCGCGGATTCGACATGGACGAGGTCGATAAATTCCTGGAGAAAATCGCGGAAGAATTCCTGGTCGTGACCCTGGAGAACAAGCAGCTTCTCGACAAAATCGCAACCATGGAAAAGGAGCTGGCCAACTACCGGAACAAGGAACAGGCCTTTCAAAGCGCCATTCTGGCGGCCCAGAGGATCAGCGACGAGATGCAGGCCAAGAGCCGCCGGGAGGCGGATGAAATCGTCACAACCGCCAGGGAAACCGCCGGAGAACTGGAAGAAAGGGTGCAACGGGAAGTCGATGAAATACTCGAAACATCCCGCCGGGAAGCAAGCGAGCTTAAAGAAAATGCCGAAAGCGAGGCCCAACGGATCCTGGAAAACTCGAAACGGGAACATCGGGAACTGACCGCCAACATAAACCGGCTGATCGAGATCAAGGACCGGATTCTGGCCGACCTGCGCCAGCTGCTGAACAACTATCTGGAGCACATCGACCAATCGGTGCCGACCGGGCTGAACGCCCTTGAGCCTCTGCCGATTGACGAGGAAGCTCCCCCCGCCTTTTCCGGGGAAGAACCCGCTTCTCCCGACGCCGACCTGGACGATGACGATCTCGAGGATCTTTACGAAAAGATCGACCTGCCCGATCACCCCGGGACCCCGCAGGATGACGAACCGGCAACCCTGGATATTAACGATATCAAGCCCCTGGAAACCACCGCGGAGGACCCGGCCCCGGCCTTTCCCGCAAAAGAGCCGGATGAGGAGGAGATGCTTTTCTCTCTGGATGACCCCCTCGATGACCTGGAGCCTTCGATCTCGATAAGCGATGAAGACAAGGCCGACTGAGCCCCGGTTTGTAACCGATCGCGGGGTGCCGAATCCGCTGTGTTATCGTCGGCCGCTGCGCATGACCCGCCCTTGAACCCATGCCATACCTGACAACCACCGAAAAGAACCGGCTGATCCTCGATCTTTACGTGCAACCGAAATCTTCCCGGACCAAGGTGGCCGGTCTGCACGACGGCGCGATCAAGCTCATGATCACCGCCCCGCCGGTGGACGGCAAGGCCAACACGCAGGTAACCACTTTTATCGCCAAGATTCTCGGCCTCGCCAAATCGGCGGTCACCCTGCAAAGCGGCCATCAGAGCCGCCGCAAGAGGATCGCTCTCACCGGCATCGAGCCGGATGAGGTGCGGAGGATCCTCGCCCCGTTACTGTAGCAGGAGCCCCTGTTGATTCGTCGAATCTCCGCGCTAAACCATTGCCGCCATTGTTTTTTTTCGCTTTTTAGGTTACTTTTTCAGGAAAAGCAATTTCCATCTTTGATGAATTCGCAAAAAGTCAAAAATGCGATGGCTAAGCAAAAACTTCGATATGCGCCCCGCCGGAAGTGCCCTTGGGGTGCAAGGAGCAAAAATGCGCCACGACGCAGAAGATCGGACTTTTTGCGACGCCATCATCTTTAACCGTGAAAACATCTAATGGCACTAACCAGGATCGGCATTCTCTCCGACACCCATCTCGACCGGCCGTCGGAGCGCTTCACGAAAGAAGTGGAAGCGTGTTTTTCGGATATTTCGATAATTTTCCATGCCGGCGACCTGACCGCCGCCGCCGTTTTCGATGTTTTCCGAGGCAGGGAACTGCACGGCGTCCACGGCAACATGTGCGACAAATCAGCACGGGACCGGTTGCCGTCCTTGCGTGAGATCACGATCAACGGCTTTAAAATAATCCTTACCCATGGCCACCACTTCGGCTGCCATGGTCTTGAGGATCGGCTGTTCAGCCAATTCGCCGAGGCCGACTGCATTGTCTACGGACATACCCATCAGGCCGTCTGCCACCGGGTCGGCCATATTCTCTTGATCAACCCCGGCAGTTTCAGATCGACCGGCCGCTTCGGAACCCCCGGCACCTACGCGATTCTCGAAATCGACGACCGGCTGCACGGCCGGATCATGCCGGTTCCGGAGGTTTGATGAAGAGAAGCGATCACAATTTGATGGCCGCCGACGCCGGGATGCGCATCAGCCCGGCCCGGCGCGATGACTTGCCAACCATGAACGACGCCCCGAAAAAAATAACCCCGATGCTCAAGCAGTATCTGGCCATCAAGGAAGAGCACCGGGACGCCATCCTTTTCTACCGGTTGGGCGACTTCTACGAGATGTTTTTCGATGACGCCAGAATCGCTTCGAAGGTGCTCGGCATCACCCTGACCTCCCGGAACAACAAGGACAAGGAGGAAGAGCGGATCCCCCTGTGCGGCATCCCTTACCACGCCGCCGCCTCGTATCTCGCCAAACTGGTCAAGGCCGGCCACCGGGTGGCGGTCTGCGAACAGGTCGAAGACCCGAAGCTGGCCAGCGGCGTGGTCAAACGGGAGGTGGTGCGGGTGGTCACCCCCGGTCTGGTCACCGAGGAACAGGTTCTGGACGACAAGTGCAATCACTATCTGGCCGCCGTCTGCCGGGTCCGCAAGGTCTGGGGGGCAAGCTTTCTGGATCTGTCGACCGGCGAATTTCTCGTCACGGAGCGGGAAGCGCGCGAGGAATTGCTCGACGAACTCAATCGGATGATGCCCGCCGAACTCTTGATCGAACCGAACATCCGGGCCGAACTGTTCGACAGCCTGGACCTGCTCCCCTCCATCTGCATAACCGGGCGGCCGGAAGGCTTTTTCCAGATCGAGACCTGCCGGGAAATATTGCTCGAACATTTCCACACCGCCAATCTGGCCGGCTTCGGCTGCGACCAGATGACCGCCGGGCTGACCGCGGCGGGTGGCCTGCTCCAGTATCTCATCGAAACCCAGAAATCCGGCCTCGATCATATCGATCGGCTGGCGCCGCTCTTCACCGACGATGTCCTGAGGATCGACGACTCGTCCCGCCGCAATCTGGAACTGACCCAGACCCTGATCGGCGCCAATCGGGACGGATCATTGCTCCACTGCCTGGACCGGACCCGCACCCCGATGGGGGCACGACTGTTGAGACGCAACCTGCTTTTCCCCCTGCGAGATATCGATACCATCAACCGCCGTCTCGACACCATCGAACAACTGGTCCGCCATCACGGCTACTGCAAAGAGTTGCGTGAACTGCTGGAAAAGGTCTACGATCTGGAACGCTTGAACAGCAGGATCGTCCTGGGCAGCGGCAACGGCCGCGACCTGAACGCCCTCAAATACTCCTTGGACCAGCTGCCCGCCTTGAAAAAAACCGCCGGCCGCGCCGGAATCATCCCGGAAAAATGCGCCGGACTCGATGAATTGTCCGATATCCGGGCCCTGCTTGCCAAGGGGATCAGGGAAGACGCGCCGATCACCCTGCGGGAAGGGGGGTTGATCAAGGAAGGCTACAACGGTGAACTCGACGAGCTGATCACCATCCTGACCAGGGGCAAGGAGCTTATTCTGGCCCTGGAAAGCCGGGAAAGGGCAAAGACCGGAATCGCCAACCTGAAAATCGGCTTTAACAAGGTATTCGGCTATTATCTAGAAGTAAGCAGGGCCAGGCAGGCCGAGGTGCCGGACTACTACATCCGCAAACAGACCCTGGCCAACGCCGAACGCTTTGTCACCCCGGAACTTAAGGATTTCGAGGAAAAGGTGCTCACCGCCCAGGATAAACGCCTCGATCTCGAATACCGTCTGTTCAGCGAAATCAGGGCCGAGGTTGCCGGGCAAAGCTCCAGAATTCTTCGGGCCGCTTCATTCGTGGCGGAACTCGATTTTTTCTGCGGTCTCGCCGAGGTGGCCCGCCGTCATCATTATGTCCGGCCTACGGTCGATGACTCCGACCGCATCGAGATCATCGAAGGACGCCATCCCGTCATCGAACAAACTTTACCGGCCGGCCGTTTCGTGCCGAACGACATCAGACTCGACCAGACCGACAACGAGGTCCTGATCATCACCGGCCCGAACATGGCCGGCAAATCCACGGTCCTCCGGCAGACCGCCCTGATCGTCCTGATGGCCCAGATGGGCGGCATGGTCCCGGCCGCCGAGGCGCGGATCGGCGTGGTCGACCGGATCTTCACCCGGGTCGGGGCCATGGACGACCTGCGCAAGGCCCAATCGACCTTCATGGTCGAAATGAACGAGACCGCCAATATCCTCAACAACGCCACCGAACGCAGCCTGGTGATTCTGGACGAGATCGGCCGCGGCACCAGCACCTTCGACGGCCTTTCCATCGCCTGGGCGGTTACCGAGGATCTGGTCAACAAGAACGGCAAGGGGGTCAAGACCATCTTCGCCACCCATTACCATGAACTGACCGATCTGGCCAAGACCAATACGCGGATCAAAAATCTCCATATCGCCGTCCGGGAATGGAACGACACCATCGTCTTTCTCCATAAACTGATGCCGGGCGGCACCAACCGCAGCTACGGGATCCAGGTGGCGGCCCTGGCCGGGGTGCCTCCCCAGGTGGTTGCAAGAGCCAAGGAGATTCTCCATAATATAGAAAAAGGGGAGTTCAACCAGCATGGCGATCCGCGCATCGCCGGGAAACGGTCGGCCGAGCCGGCCCAACCCAGCCAGCTCGGATTGTTCAGCCCGAAACCCCATCCGGTCCAACGCCGGATCGACGAATTGCAGCCGGACCGCCTGACTCCCCTCGACGCCCTGGCCGCCCTTTATGAGTTAAAAGAGTTGAACGAAAAGACTTGATCGGCTATACCGGCTGTAAGACGGGCAAGCGATCGGTTACGGTACATTTAATGATGAGTTTTTCCAGTAAAATCAAGAGACACCCGCCGGCAATCTTTCTGGCCGCTTTAATTGCGCTCGCCCTGTCGGTGACGTCGCTGTCGGGTCTGGTCGCCGCCAAAGACAAGCCGGCCGAACGATATGCCCAGGCCAAGGAGTACAGCCAGCAGGTAAAAACCGACGCATCCCTGGCCGGCGAGAGGCGAAACTGGCTGGCGGCGGTCAAAAGGTTCCGGGATATCTACCAGACCGACCGCTCCCACCACCTGGCCCCCTCCTCCCTTTTCATGATGGCCCGTCTCTATCGCGAGATGTACGGCCTTTTCAATAATTCCGTGGATTTAAGTGAAGCGATCGCCTACTACGAGGACCTCGTTTCCCTCTACCCGAAAAGCAGCCTCGGCGATGATGCGCTGCTGGCCATTGCCGATATCCATTTCAATGAAGGGCAAAACCCGGAAAAGGGGGGGAGATATCTGAGAAGGCTGTTAAGGATCTATCCCGCCGGCGACAGGGTTCCGGCCGCCGCCGCCGCATTAAAAAAGCTTCCCGCCGAGAGCAGACCGGCCCCGCCGGTTCTGCTGACCGATGTCAAAAAGAACCTGATCGAACCTGCCGGCCGGACCGGCGGCATGGGTGGCGGACAAACAGCCGAACTCAAGCCCTTGCGATACTGGTCAAACGACAACTATACCCGGGTGGTTATTGAAACCACCACCCCGGTCAAATACCGGGAAAATCTTCTTAAAAAAAGCGGAGATAATCCCCGGCGGCTCTACGTCGATCTTGAAAACTGCCGAATCGCCCCGCAACTGCAAGCGCCGATCCCGATCAACGACGGACTGCTCAAGAGGGTAAGGAGCGGCCAGCACCTGCCCGATACAACCCGGGTGGTCCTCGACACCCAGAGCCTGTCCGATTATAAAATCTTCAGTCTGCAGGACCCTTTCCGGATCGTAATCGATCTCAAGGGCCAGCCCAAGCAAGCCGGAGACCCGGGCGCGCCGGCCCAGGCGGCGCCGCTGCTGGCCAGCGCCAAAATAGCGGCAAACGACAACGAATCAGCCGGATCCGGTTACCCGCCGACCCTGGCCCGGCAACTCGGTCTCGGCATCAAAAGAATTGTCCTTGACCCCGGCCATGGCGGCAAGGACCCGGGCGCCGTCGGCAAAAACGGTCTGCTGGAAAAAGACATCGTCTTGGGCATAGCCCTCCAGCTCGCACCCAAATTAGAAAAAAAGCTGGGGTGCGAGGTGATTCTGACCAGGGATCGCGACGTTTTCGTCCCCCTCGAAGAGCGGACCGCCATCGCCAACAGCAAGGAGGCCGATCTTTTTATCTCAATCCATGTCAACGCTTCCCCCAACCCAAAGGCCAGGGGCGTCGAGACCTACATCCTCGATCTGGCCCGCAACCAGAACGCCATGGAACTGGCCGCCAGGGAGAACGCCACCTCGACCAGCCGGATCAGCGACCTGCAGAACATTCTCCTCGACCTAATCCAGAACAGCAAAAAAAGCGAATCAATCAAGCTGGCGGAATACGTCCAGGACAATATGGCCAACGGCCTCCTCCCCCGATATCCGATCCGGAACCTGGGAGTGAAACAGGCCCCGTTCATCGTTTTGGTCGGGGCCCAGATGCCGGCGATCCTCACCGAAGTCGCCTTTATCAGCAACCATACCGAAGCACGCTGGCTCCAATCGCCCGACTACATCACCAGCATAACCGAGCAGATGGCCGGCGGGATTTCAAGCTATGTCAATGAACTGAACCTGGCCTCCCTCGATTTCAGATAAAGCTGAGTTGAGCAGCCTGGCTGCTCGTACGAAACTTATGCCCTATGGGTATAAAGCTGAGTTGAGCAGCCAGGATGCTCGGTAACCTTGCTTCTCAAAAGGTTTCCGCCTCCCGGCCCTCTTTAAGATCGCGGCCCGCGAACATCCTGATCATCGATTCGGCCGCCTCCTTGCCCTGGTAAATCGCCTTGGCGGCCGTCTCGGGCCCGAGCACCGCATCGCCCCCGGCAAAGATCCAGGCAATCGAGGTCTGCATGGTCAGCTCATCGACCGCAATGGTGTTCCAGCGTGACAGTTTCAGTTCTACCCCGTCGATCGCGCCAAGATTGACGGACTGGCTGATCGCCGGCACGATCGCGTCGGCCTCGATCATGAAGTTCGAACCCTCGATCGGCACCGGTCGGCAGCGCCCGGAAGCGTCACACTCGCCGAGTTTCATCCGGATGCACTCGATACGGTCCACCCTGCCGTTGTCGCCATGAATCCTGACCGGCGCGGCCAGGGTTTCGATCTTGACCCCCTCTTCTTCGAGGTGATGGATCTCGGCCAGGGAGGCCGGCATCTCCTCCCTGCCGCGGCGATAAAGGATAAAAACCTTATCCGAACCGGTCCGCAGAGCGGTTCGGGCACAGTCGATGGCCACATTGCCGCCGCCGACCACCACGACATTGCGCCCGAGGTTCATCTCCTCGCCTAGATTGATTTTCCGCAGATAATCGACCCCGTGAACGACCCCCTCCAGATCCTCGCCGTCGACACCAAGCTTCCGGCTGGAGTGGGCGCCGACCCCGACAAACACTGCGTCGTAACCCTCGTCGCGCAGCTGGACCAGGGTCTTGTCCCTGCCGATGGTCACATTGGTCACCACATCGACCCCGCAGCTTTTCAGGGCATCGAATTCGGCGGCGATGATCGTCCGCGGCAGGCGATAGGCGGGAATGCCGACCCCGAGCATGCCGCCCAAGACCGGCAAACTCTCGAAAACCGTACAGCGATAGCCGGCGTGGGCCATGAGATTGGCCACGGTCATCCCGGCCGGACCGGAGCCGACGATGGCGACCTTTTCCTCCTTGGGCATGGCGCAGGATTTGACCAGATTCTTGCCGTTGGCCACCATCCAGTCGACCAGATACCGCTCCAACATGCCGATGGCGACCGGCTCGCCCTTCTTGCCCCGGATACAATAACCCTCGCACTGAAACTCATGGGGACAGACCCGGGAACAGATCGCCGGCAGGGAATTGGTCTCCCGATCGGCCCAGTACCCCTCTTCGATCCTGCCCTCGCGTAACAATCGGATAAAACGCGGAATATCATTATGGATCGGACAACCTTGCCGGCATTTCGGCTTCTTGCATTGCAGGCAGCGCTCGGCCTCGCGAATCGCGGTTTCTTCGTCGAAGCCGGAAACCACCTCACTGAAATTAGTTACCCGTTCCTCCGGCGCAAGCTCCCGCACCTTCTGCCGGGGAATCGTCATTCGTTCTTTTGCGTCCATCTCGATAAGCCTCCTGGTCAAGTATTTGAAAGCAGCAAAAAGATAACTGATATGAATCAGCTAAAATCGTCTCGCGGTAGCGATATTTATCAACGGAACATTAATATGTTGCCGGAATATTTAAAATAAATATTTCAGGGTGCTTGCATGAAGGCGCGGGGCAGGCGAAAAAAAGCACAAAAAAAAGCCGCACATAAAGTTAAAGTGCGGCCTGTCGGGATACATCGTCGTGAAAAACTCAGGAGGGCTGGTGCCCGGCCGCGCGAAGCCGGGCAAGGGAACGCTGCAAGGCGGCTTCGGCCCTGGCCTGATTAAGGTGTTCCTCCTTGCGGATCACCTCGGCAAGCCTTTTTTCGGCCCGCTCCTTGGCACGCATGGCCCGGTCAACATCAATCTCCCGCCCGAACTCGGCGGATTCGACCAGAAAGGTGATCCGGTTCGCGGCCACCTTGCAAAAGCCGCCGCTGATCATCAACTGCTCACTATTGCCGCCTTTCTTGTAGGACATCACCCCGATCTTGATCGTACTCAAGAGGGGCGCGTGATTCGCCAGAACGCCAAACTCGCCGCCATAACCGGGAGCGGTCACGATATCGACATCCTCACTCAAAACGGCTCCACGGGGCGTTACAACTTCAAGTTTTATGGTCTCAGCCATCAATCAGCCTCTTCACTGGATATTTGCACCGGCCGCCCCCGGAAGGGCGGCGCGGAGTGTTCCGGATACGGTTTGGTTACCGGATCAGGCCGCCTTTTCCTTAGCGGCCTTTTCAAGCGCCTCTTCGATCGTACCGACCATGTAGAAGGCGTTTTCCGACAACTCGTCGTGCTTGCCATCAAGGATCTCCTTGAAACCCTTGATGGTGTCCTCAACCTTGACATAGGCACCTTTCATGCCGGTAAAGACCTCGGCGACGGTGAAGGGCTGGGAAAGAAAGCGCTGGATCTTGCGGGCCCGGCCGACCACTACCTGGTCTTCCTCGGAAAGCTCGTCCATCCCGAGGATGGCGATAATATCCTGGAGATCCTTATACTTCTGGAGAGTGATCTGGGCGCCGCGGGCCACCGCGTAGTGCTCCTCGCCGAGAACATTGGGATCAAGAATCCGCGAGGTCGAGTCAAGGGGATCAACCGCCGGGTAGATCCCGAGTTCGGCAATCTGCCGGGACAGGACCACGGTGCCGTCGAGATGGGCGAAGGTGGTGGCCGGAGCCGGATCGGTCAGATCGTCGGCCGGTACGTATACGCACTGCACCGAGGTGATCGAACCCTTGTTGGTCGAGGTAATCCGCTCCTGGAGGGCGCCGAGGTCGGTACCCAGGGTGGGCTGATAGCCAACCGCCGAGGGAATCCGGCCGAGGAGGGCCGATACCTCGGAGCCTGCCTGGGTGAACCGGAAGATGTTATCGACAAAGAAAAGGACGTCCTGGCCTTCCTCGTCACGGAAATATTCGGCGGCGGACAGGCCGGTCAGGGCTACTCGGGCCCGGGCGCCCGGAGGCTCGGTCATCTGACCGTAAACCAGGGCCGCCTTGGGCAGTACGCCGGACTCCTTCATCTCGTGGTAAAGGTCGTTGCCCTCGCGGGTCCGCTCGCCGACCCCGCAGAAAACCGAAATGCCGCCGTGCTGCATGGCGATATTATTAACCATTTCCATCATGATGACGGTCTTGCCGCAGCCGGCGCCGCCGAACAGCCCCATTTTACCGCCCCGGGGAAAGGGAACCAGGAGATCGATGACCTTGATGCCGGTCTCAAGCACGTTTACCTCGGTATCCTGATCGGTAAACTCCGGGGCCGGTTTATGAATGGGCCGCATCTTATCGGAAGCGATCTCGCCAAGTCCGTCAACCGGGCGGCCGACCACGTTCATGATCCGCCCCAGGGCACTGGCGCCGCAGGGGATCTCGATCGGCCTGCCGGTATCCTTGGCATCCTGGCCGCGGCGCAGACCGTCGGTCTGGTCCATGGCGATGCAGCGCACCACGTTATCGCCCAGATGCAGGGCAACCTCGATGACCAGATTATCTTCCTTGTCGTCGATGCCGGGATTGGATACCAGCAAGGCATTCATGATATTCGGCAGCTGACCGGACTCGAACTCCACGTCGCACACCGGGCCAATGACCTGAACTATTTTCCCTACATTTTGCTCACTCATATGACATCAAGCCTCCTAAGCTTTGTTTGCTGATCTCAAGTCCGACCACCCGCGGCCGAGACCTGAACATATACCCTATCCCTTAAGGGCCTCCGCCCCACCGACGATGTCCATCAACTCGGCGGTGATCCCAGCCTGCCTGGCCTTGTTATAGATCAGGGTCAGATTACTGATCATATCGACACAGGCGGTGGTCGCATTGTCCATCGCGGTCATCCTGGCGGCATGCTCGCTGGCCCCGACCTCCAGCATGATATGATAGACCATGACATTGAGGTAAAGGGGGAGAAGCACGTCCATGATCTCCGTGGGACTCGGTTCGTAGATAAAGTCAACGCTGTCAACCGTCCGATCCCCGACTTCTTCGCCGCTGACGGCCTGAATCGGCAGCAGGGGTTTCACCGCCGGGCGCTGAACCGCGACACTGACGAAGGCGCCGTAGACGAGGAGCACCTCGTCGGTCTCCCCGGACAGAAAATTGGCCGCGACCTCCTGGGCGATCTCCCTGGCGTTGAACATCTGGAAGGTGCCCATGATATCGGGATATGATTTTCTCACCTTGCCGGTCTTTTTGAAGTAACGACTGCCTTTTTTGCCCACGCAGACCAGGGAAACCTTCTTGCCTTCCTCTTCCAGGCGGGCCATCTGCTTCTCGGCGGTTTTCATGATGTGGGCGTTGAAGCTGCCGCACAATCCCCGGTCCGAAGTGACGACAATCAGTTCAACGGAGTTTACCTCCCTTACCTCCATCAACGGGAACAGCGAGGTCTCCATGCTGCCGGACATGCTGGTCATCGCATCGTCGAACTGGTCGGCATAGGGGCGAAAATCGACCATCCGCTGCTGAGCGCCGCGCAACTTGGCCGCCGCGACCATATTCATCGCCTTGGTGATCTGGGCGGTCTTTTTGACCCCCCCGATCTTCATCTGAACATCTTTAAGACTAGCCATTAGAGCTCATCCTCCCGCTATTTGAGTCCCCTTGCTCCCTTGAACGACTCAACAAAGGCAGAGATCGTATTCTTCATCTTCTCTTCGAGGCCGGCATCGATTTCCTCTTTGTCCTTCAGGGTATCGAAAATGGCCGGATCGTTTTGTTCAACATGGGCGTAAAGTTCCTGTTCGAAATCCGTCAGGGAGTCGATCGGCAGGGTATCGAGTAAACCGCGGGTCCCGGCGAAAAGAATGGTTACCTGTTTTTCCATCGACAGGGGCTGATACTGGGGCTGTTTGAGGATCTCAACCAGTCGCGCGCCGCGGGTCAGCTGGGCCTGGGTGGCGGCGTCGAGATCCGAGCCGAAACCGGCAAAGGCGGCGAGTTCGCGATACTGGGCGAGATCGAGCCGCAGGGTACCGGCCACCTGCTTCATCGCCTTGACCTGGGCGGCGCCGCCGACCCGTGAGACGGAAAGGCCGACGTTGATCGCCGGGCGAACCCCGGAGAAGAACAGGTTAGGCTCAAGATAGACCTGGCCGTCGGTAATCGAGATAACGTTGGTCGGAATATAGGCGGAAACGTCACCGGCCTGGGTTTCGATGATCGGCAGGGCGGTCAGGGAACCGGCGCCCAGCTCGTCGTTCAGCTTGGAGGCGCGTTCCAGAAGCCGCGAGTGGTTGAAGAAGATATCGCCCGGATAGGCTTCCCGGCCGGGCGGCCGCCTGAGCAGCAGCGAAAGCTCGCGATAGGCAACCGCCTGCTTGGAAAGATCGTCATAGATAATCAGGGCGTGCTGGCCGTTATCGCGGAAATACTCGCCCATCGAACAGCCGCCGAACGGGGCCAGATACTGCATCGGCGCGGGATCGGAGGCGCAGGCGGCTACCACGGTGGTGTATTCCATGGCGCCGTGCTTGCGGAGGTTTTCAACAACCAGGGCCACGGTGGACTTCTTCTGGCCGATGGCCACGTAAATACAGTGAACATCGGTATTCTTCTGGGCGATGATCGCGTCGACGCAAAGGGCGGTCTTGCCGATCTGCCGGTCACCGATGACCAGCTCGCGCTGGCCCTTGCCGACCGGAGTCATGGCGTCGACCGCCTTACTGCCGGTATAGCAGGGTTCATGAACGCCCTTTCGAGAAATTACGCCGGGGGCGAGAACCTCGATTTTACGGGATTCGGTCGCCTCCAGGGGGCCTAGACCGTCGATCGGCTTGCCGACGCCGTCGACCACCCGGCCTTCCATGGCGGGGCCGACGGGCACCTCGGCGATTCTGCCGGTCCGCTTGACCAGGTCGCCCTCCTTGATCCCCACAACGCTGCCGAGGACAGCGCACCCGACGTTGTCCTCCTCAAGGTTCAAGGCCACTCCGAGAACACCGCCGGGAAACTCAAGAAGCTCCATGGCCATACAGTTTTCAACGCCGTGAACCCGTGCGATACCGTCACCAACCGAGATAACCGCCCCGGTCTCACTCAGATCAACTTTACTTTCGTAATTTTTGATCTGTCCCTTGATAATCTGACTGATCTCTTCAGCTTTGATCTGCATTGGCTACTCACTCCCTTTTATGGATTCTTCTAAACCCTTTAATTGCGTTTTAATGCTGCCGTCCAGAACCAGATCTCCGACCCTGGCGATGATGCCGCCGATGATGGCCGGATCGACCTCATTGACGACCACGACCTGTTTGCCGGTGATCTTTTCCAGAGTGGCCTTGATCTTGTCGTTAAGGTCGCTGGATATTCCGGCCGCCGAAATTACCGTGCCCCGGCACATATTCCTCTCCGCATCGACCAGGGCCCGGAAGACCTGGGCGATGTCCGGCAGGACATCCGCTCGCCGTTTCTGAACCAGAAGGTTAAAGAAATTAGCCATCAGGGCCGGCGCCCGCAGCGCCTCAACCAGATGGACCATTACCTTCTCACGGACATCCTGGGGGTAAAACGGGTTGGTCAGGACGTTGCCGATTTCGGGAACCTCGTTGTACATCCGCTCCATTTCAGCCAATGCCCCGTTGAAATCATCGAGGAGGTCCTCTTCCTTGCCGACCTGGAACAAGGCCTTGGCATATCGTTTTGCTAGAACCGTATTATTCACTGTAGAGCCCCCACCTTTTCGAGGTAATCTTCGACCAGCACGGCTTGATCGGTCTCCTTAAGATTTTGCTTGAGCAGATCTTCGGCCATCCGCACCGCCTGTTCGGCGATCTCGCTGCGCAATCTCAATTTGGCGCCGGCAAGTTCATGCTGGACGGCCATTTCCGCCTGACGCTGAATATCCTCGGCCGCCCGGTTGGCCTCATCGATTATCCTGGCCTTTTCGGCCTCGCCCTGCTGAACGGCGCTCCTGATGATCGCCTGAACCTCTTGCTCGATCCCGGTCAGTTTGGCCTCATACTCCTTGTAGATCCTTTCGGCCTCGCGTTTCTGCGCCTCCAGGTCCTCGAATTTCTCGATAATGCCCCGGCGCCTGCTGGTCAAGGCATTGGCGATCGGTTTTTTAAGGGCCCAGACCAGGATGATCAGCAACCCGGCAAAGTTAAGGGTCCGCCAGAGCAGATCCATCCACTTCTCCTTGGGAATGCCGCCCTCGCCACCTGAAGCATGGGCCAGAGAAGCGCAAAAAATCAGGAACGCGGCGATGCATACGGAAGTCCAGCCGGACCGATCAATCATTTTCATTAGAGCGCCCTCCCCAGAACCTTGGCGGCCATTTCGGCGGCAAAGCCGTTAACCTGGCCTTTAAGCTCGGCGCCGGCCTGGTTGATCTGTTCCTGAATCCGGGCGAGGCTTTCGCTCTTCCGGCTGTCCGCCTCTTTCCGGATTTCGGCGACTTTCGTGGCCCCGGCGGCCTGAGCCGCGCCCCGGGCCGCATCAAGCTCGGCCTTGGCCCGGCTCCGGGCATCATTAAGCTTGGCGTCGAATTCCTCAAGGCGCAACCGGGCGTTCTTGTTGAATTCATCGACGTCCTTTTCGAGGCCGCTTATCCGTTTCTCTCTTTCGGCGAGAATGGTCCGGATCGGCCTGTAAAGGACAATATTCATGATCACGATGAGGATCAGAATATTGACGATCTGGATAGGCATAGTCAAATCAATGGTTATCATTATCCACTCCCTGGTCCCTGCTTTAATAATTCGGTTTTTTAAGGAAATTGACGGCTATCCCGTCATGTCACGGAGTTAATCACCCAAACAGCAAATGAATAGCCGTTCATTTAAAATAGGGATTTCTAACCCATTAGAAAAGCGCTGTCAATAATTTTCCTGAACATCGGCCCAGCAGCCTTGGAAAACGTGAAAACGGGGAAATGGGCCGGTACCGGCAAAACCGCTGGCAAGTGTCATGCTCCCTGCTTCTCGACCGCGCCATATACCGCCGCCAGGGCCTCGTCAAGCCGATCCGGCATAGTGCCGCCGGCCTGGGCCATATCCGGGCGGCCGCCGCCGCTGCCGCCGACGATTGTCGCCACCTCCTTGACCAGTTTGCCGGCATGGAATGTCTCGGCCAGATCCTTGCTGACGATGGCCAGCAGACTGACCTTGTCATCGAAAACCGCCCCCACCACCGCCACGCCGGAACCGAGCTTGTCGCGCAGCTTATCACCGACCTCCCGCATGGTCTTCGGCGAATCGACCTTGATTTTCGCGGCAATCACCCTGGTCCCGCCGATCAGCCGGGCCCCCTCGACGATTTCATCCAGTTCGCCGACCGACTGCCGGGCCGCAAGCCGGGCCAGTTCTCTCTCCAGTTCTTTCTGGCGGGCCTGGATTCTGCCGACCCGGAGGGAAATTTCTTCCGGAGTGCTTTTCAGCTGTTCGGCAATCCCGGCCAGCTGCCGCTCAACCTGCTGAAAACGACAGAGGGCGGCGGGGCCGGTCACCGCCTCAATCCGGCGGATCCCGGCGGCGATCCCGGCCTCGCTGACGATCTTGAACAGGCCGATCTCGCCGGTGGCGCCGACATGGGTGCCGCCGCAGAGTTCCTTACTGTACTGCTCGACGCTCACCACCCGGACCTTGTCCGCGTATTTTTCGCCGAACAGGGCCGTGGCCCCCTGCCTGATCGCCTCCTCGCGATCAAGGACCGTGGTGTCGACCCGGCGGTTGCCCCGGATCTCCCGGTTAACCAACTCCTCGACCTGCTCGATTTGGGCCGCTGTAAGCGGCGAAAAACTGGTAAAATCGAAGCGCAGCCGGTCGGAATCGACCAGGGAACCGGACTGTTTGACATGGTCGCCCAGCACATCTTTAAGGGCGGCCTGCAACAGATGGGTGGCGGTATGGTTATCGGCGGACCGCTGCCGCCGTTCCCGGTCAACTTGCAGGGTAACCTTATCCCCCTCGGCAATGGCGCCTGCCCTGATTTCGGCCCGGTGGATGACCAGACCCTCCCCCGCCCTGACCGTATCGCGGACGACGGCCGCGCCGCTCGGCCCCCTGATTTCGCCCCGGTCGCCGCTCTGCCCGCCGGACTCGGCATAAAAAGGGGTCTCGGGACAGACAATCGAGACCCGGTCGCCCTTCGCCGCCCCGGCGGTCAACTCGCCCCGTTCGTCAAGAACAGCGGCAACTTCCGTCTCGCATTGCAGGGTTTCGTAACCGACAAATTCGCTGCGAACGCCTCTCGCCAGTAGGGTCTTAACGCCCGTCCCCAGTTCGGCAAGAGTCCCGCCCTTCCAGGATTTTCTCGATTGCTGGCGCTGAATATCCATGGCCCGGTTAAAGCCCGCTTCATCGGCGGAAAGCCCTTTCTCGATGGCGATATCGCGAACGATATCGACCGGGAAGCCATAGGTATCGTAGAGCTTGAAGATAAATTCGCCGGCGACCATCTTCTCGCCGCCCTTCTTGAGACGGGACAGTTCCTGGTTAAGCATCACCAGGCCGTGATCGATGGTCTCCAGGAAGCGCTCTTCCTCGTTGTTGACCACTTTTTCGAGAAGATCCCGGCTTTCCGCAAGATGGGGATAGGCCTCCCGCATCTGCTCGACGACCGCCGCCGTGATCCTGGCCAGAAAGGGCTTGTTCATCCCCAGAAACCGGCCGAAGCGGATGGCCCGCCGCATGATGCGCCGCAGGACATAACCCCGGCCCTCGTTCGAGGGCAAAACCCCGTCGGCAACCAGAAAGGCGGTGGCCCGGCTATGGTCGGCAATAACCCGCATGGCGGTATCGATCTTGGCTTCCCGGCCATATTCCCGGCCGGTTACCGCGCCGATCCGCGCGAAGATGGCGGTGAACAGATCGGAGTCGTAATTGGTCGTTTTGCCCTGCATGACGGCGGTGATCCGTTCCAATCCCATGCCGGTGTCGATGCTCGGCCTGGGCAGGGGAGTCAGGGTCCCGTCCTCGGCCCGGTTGAACTGCATGAAAACCAGATTCCAGACCTCCAAAAACCGGTCGCAGTCGCAGCCCAGCCGGCAATCCGGCCCGCAGGCCATTTCCGCGCCCTGATCGTAATGGATCTCGGAACAGGGGCCACAGGGACCGGTGTCGCCCATCGCCCAGAAATTTTCCTCTTCGCCCATCCGGACGATCCGCGCCGCGGTTACGCCTTCCACCATTTCCCAGAGCCCGAACGCCTCGTCGTCGTCGTCGAACACCGAGATCCACAACCTGTTCCGATCAAGACCCAGCTCGACGGTCAAGAAATCCCAGGCATAGCGGATCGCCTCCTTTTTGAAATAATCGCCGAAGGAAAAATTGCCGAGCATCTCGAAGAACGTATGGTGGCGGGCCGTATAGCCGACGTTTTCGAGATCGTTGTGCTTGCCGCCCGCCCGGACGCAGCGCTGGGAGGTGGCGGCCCGGACATAGTCGCGCTTTTCCTCGCCCATGAACACCCGCTTGAACTGCACCATCCCGGCGTTGGTGAACAGCAGGGTGGGATCGTCGTGGGGAACCAGGGGAGAACCGGTCACAATTTCATGGCCGCGATCGCCGAAATACTTTAAAAAAAGAGCTCTTATCTCATTACCAGTCATTTTTAATACTTCTCTTCTATCCGATTGAATTGTTGCTTAAGGGCGTCGGCAAACACCAATATATGCCTCATCCTTGGTCGCGCCGCTTGAGCCACGGTCAAGGCGGCTGGCCCAAAGACGGGAGGCGTGATGGCATATTAGGATTAGCCGGGTCCCTGGCTACCCCAGGCGTCCGGCGGACCAACCCGGATCTCTCAGGCCCGAGCCTTTTTTTCGGCGCCCTCGACGACGATGCCGTAACCGAGCTTCACCTTATGCTCGATATCGGCGTAGACGTCCGGGTTATCTTTCAGGAAGGCCTTGGCATTTTCGCGGCCCTGGCCGATGCGCTCGCCGTTGTAGGAGTACCAGGCCCCGCTTTTTTCGACGATATCCTGCTCGGCGGCCAGATCGAGCAGGTCGCCGGTCTTGGAGATTCCCTCGCCGTAGATAATATCGAACTCGACGATCTTGAAGGGCGGCGCCACCTTGTTTTTAACGAACTTGACCTTGGTCCGGTTGCCGATCACCTCGGTGCCGTCCTTGATGGCGGTCATTTTGCGGATATCCATCCGCAGTGAGCTGTAGAATTTCAAGGCATTACCGCCGGTGGTGGTTTCGGGGTTGCCGTACATGACCCCGATCTTCATCCTGATCTGGTTGATGAAGATCAAGGCGGTTTTGGAGCGATTGAGGATGCCGGTCATCTTCCGCATCGACTGGGACATCAGCCGGGCCTGGAGACCGACGTGGGAATCACCGACATTGCCGTCGATCTCGGCTTTCGGGACCAGGGCGGCGACCGAATCGATGACGATTACGTCGATCGCGCCGCTGCGCACCAGAATCTCGGCGATCTCCAGGGCCTGCTCGCCGTAATCGGGCTGGGAGACCAGGAGATCGTCGACATTGACCCCAAGCTGCTCGGCATAGGTGGTGTCCAGAGCGTGCTCGGCGTCGATAAAGGCGGCGGCCCCGCCCCTCTTCTGGGCCTCGGCGATAACATGGAGGGCCAGGGTGGTCTTGCCGGAGGACTCCGGCCCGTAAATCTCGGTGACCCGGCCCCGGGGAATGCCGCCGACCCCGGTGGCGATGTCAAGGCTCAGGGCGCCGGTGGGAATCGCCGGTACCGCTTCGGCCGTATCGGTGCCGAGCCGCATAATCGAGCCCTTGCCGAACTGTTTCTGAATCTGCAGTATCGCCGAGTCTATCGTTTTGCCTTTATCTGTGGATGAGCTCATCTGTGCATTTCTCCCGGAAGAGGTTTAATTACAAACGCTGACAGGATTGATTTTTCGCATAGTCATGCCTGAGCATGGCCAATCTTAGTATATCGAGGCCCTTATTGCAGGCCGCTTCCTGAATCTGCCAGCGCGCCCCGTTAAAACTGAACTTGGAATCCTCGGTTCCGCCGGCGGTGGCCAGGCCGAAATAGACGGTGCCGACGGGCTTGGCGACGGTTCCGCCCGATGGTCCGGCTATACCGGTCACCGCCAGGGCGATATCGGCGCCGGTCTCCCGGCGGATCCCTTCGGCCATCGCCCGGGCCGTTTCGGGACTCACTGCGCCATACTCGGCCAGCAGCTCTCCTTCCACCCCGAGCATCCGCTCCTTCAATTCATTGCTGTAGGTCACCGCCCCGCCCAGAAAATATTCGGAGCTGCCGGGCACCCTGGTGATCCGATGCGCAATCAGGCCGCCGGTGCAGGACTCGGCCAGGGCCAGGACCATGCCGTTATCGATCAGCAGGCGGCCGATCACGGTTTCCAGGCTGTCGGTCCCGGTGCCGTATAGATTGTCGCCCAACAGGTTGCGGATCTTCGCGTCAATCTCGCCGAAGAGACGTTCCATGTCCGCTACGTCGGTGCCGACCACGGTCAAACTGACATGGACCTCGGGGAAGACCGGATAGTAACCGATCCGGATTCTTTCTTCACCCTCGGCCAGGGGGGCCAGCCGTTCGTTGATCGCGGTTTCGGGCAGCCCGGCCACCCGATAGAGCCGTTGCCCGACCCGGCGCACCTCCTCGCCCTCCCAGACCGCCAGCCGGCTGATCACCGTTTCGACCAGCAGTTCCTCCATTTCATGGGGCACCCCCGGCAGAAAGAAAATCGGCTTGTTCCCATGAACCAGGAAATAGCCGGCCGTACTGGCATCAAACTTCAGGGCGTGGGCCCCGGCCGGCAGCCAGGCCAGCTTCTCCAGGGAAGGCCGAGGTTGCGGGGAACCGTTATTGTTGGCCGCCCGGATCCGCTGGAGAATCTCGGGATAAAAGGTCGCGGGCCGGTCCAGGGCATCGGCCACCGCCTCGCTGGTCAGGTCGTCGCTGGTCGCCCCCAGGCCGCCGGTGACGATAACGAAGTCGGCCCGGGCCAGGGAGTCGAGCAGGGTTTTGCCGATCAGCTCCGGGTCATCGCCGATGGTGTTCATCGCCTTCACTTCGTGCCCGGCGGCGAATAACTGACCGGCGGCGAAATAGCTGGTCGTGTTGAGGATCCGGCCTGAGGTCAGTTCATCGCCGATGGCGATTATTTCACCGATCATCTCTCCCCCTCCAGCATGGTGCCGATCACCCCGTCTTCGGCCAAGCGATCGAGCCTGACCTTGACCAGCCGGTTAATCATCCCGGCCGGCGCCTTGAAGGCGACCGGGATATAGTTGTCGGTAAAACCCTTCAGCCAGCCGGGCTTGCGGCCGCCGCCCCCTTCGGCCAGCACCTCCCTGGTCTCGCCGAGATGGGCCGTATAAAACTCCTGCCTTTTCCGGTCGCCCAGTTCCCGAAGGGCGGCGACCCGTTCATCCTTGATCTGCTTCAAAACCTGGCCGGCCATGGAGGCCGCTACCGTTCCCGGCCGCTTCGAATAAGGGAAAACATGGAGATAGGTGACCGGCAGCCGGGCCAGCAGATCGTAGGTATTCCGAAAGGCCCGCTCGTCCTCGCCCGGGAAACCGGCCATCACATCGACCCCGACCGCCGCCGTCGGCAGAATTTTCCTGATCCGGCCGATCAGTTCGGCAAAATCCTCGCCCCGGTAGCGCCGGTGCATCTTGGCGAGAATCCCTTCGTCGCCGCTCTGCAGCGGGATGTGGAGATGGGGCAGCAGGTTTTTCTCGGCCGCGATCAATTCGAGCAGCTCATCGCCGATCTCGCCCGGATCGAGGGAGCTGATCCGGTAGCGCAGCGGACATTCCGCAAGGAGGCGGCGCAGCAGGCCGACCAGATCGGTGGCCGGTTCGAGATCGTGGCCGTAGGTGCCGGTATGGATGCCGGTCACCACCACTTCCCGGTAGCCACCGTCGGCAAAAATCCGGGCCTGGTCAATTACCCGGTCCGGCAGCTGGCTGCGGCTCCGCCCCCTGGTAAAGGGTACGATACAGTACGTGCAGAAACTGTTGCAGCCGTCCTGGATGCGCAGATAGGCCCGGGTCCGCTCACCGAAACTTTTGACCGTAAGCGGAGTGACCTCCCTGCTCCGGCCGATATCGCCCATCAGCATCTCCAGATCGCAATGCCCATCGGAGAGGGCGGCATCGACCAGCTTCTGCTTGAAGCCGTTGCCGACGATGCAGAGGGGTTGCTCGACGATCTCCAGGATATCCTGGGAGGCGATCTGGGCATAGCAGCCGGTCACCACCAGCCGCGCCTCGGGATTCTTCCGCAGGGCCCGCCTGATCATCCGCCGGGACTGGGCTCCGGCCTTGGCGGTAACCGCGCAGGTATTGACGATATAGACGTCGGCCACCTGCGAAAAAGGCACCACTTCGACTTCGCGTTCCGCCAGCGACGAGAGAAAGGCGGCGGACTCGAACTGGTTCACCTTGCAGCCCAGGGTGGCCAGCGCCACCCGCTTTTTTGTCGAAGAATCGCTCATGGGAAAGAACTTTAAATTAGAAAGGGGGAAAACGCATCTTCCATTAAATATCCACTTGCGGGGTGAAAACCATCTCAAATTCGAGCCAAGTGTGCGGACTCATATCCACGCAACAAACCGGACAATTACCGCAACGCGGAGAGCCGGTGCCTTCTTGCGACGCCGCCGTTTACGATAATTTCGCAAAAAACCAGGGAATGACTAGGCAAAAACTCCGATATCCGGCCGAGGGAAGTGCCCCACGGTGCGACACAGTAGATCGGAGTTTTTGCGACGCCATCATTTATATATGTTTACCCGAATTAGTCAAGCGGGATGGCCGCCGGGATTTTTTAAAGGCTTAACGAACAATCGGCCCTCCGCCCAACAACTCATCGCCCCGGTAGAGGACGGCAAACTGGCCCGGTGAAACCGCCCGCTGGGGCTCGGTAAAAAAAATGTCGAAACCGCCCCCCTCGCCCGGCTCGACCCGGGCCGGCACCGGCTGCTGACGGTAACGGATCCGGACCTCGAATTCACCCGGCAACCCGGGAGGCCGGCCGGCCAGCCAGTTCAGTTCCGCCACCCGCAGCCGGGAACGGTACAAATCCTCCTGCTTGCCGACCACCACCCGGTTGCCTGCCGGCTCGAGCCCCACCACATACCAGGGGGTGGCATCGGGGATACCCAGGCCGCGCCGCTGGCCCACGGTAAAGTGGTGAATACCCGAATGGCGCCCCACCTCCCTGCCGTCGACCGTCACCACCGGACCGCTCCCATCCCGGACCGCGCCGCTGCTATCGAGATAAGCGCCGATCTCCCGCCCTTTGAGGAAGCAGACATCCTGGCTCTCCTCGCTGCGCTCGAACTCCAGGCCCAGTTCGCCGGCCAGTTCATAGACCTGGTCCTTATGGTAGCCGCCCAGGGGGAAACGGGTCCTGGCCAGCCGGGCCTGCTCAAGGAGGCAGAGGAAGTAAGACTGGTCCTTGGCCGGATCGACGCCTTTGAACAGATGGTAGCGGCCGTCCTCCCCCTTCTGGCGCCTGACGTAATGGCCGGTGGCCAGAAAGTCGGCGCCTGAAGCCAGGGCCTTTTCCAGAAAGAGGCCGAACTTGATCCGGCGGTTGCAGAGCACGCAGGGATTGGGGGTCAGGCCCCGGAAGTAGCTGTCCCGAAAATAATCGAGAACCGCTCTTGCAAAGTCGGCCCGCAGATCGATCACGGCAAGCTCGACCCCCAGCCGCTCGGCCATCGCCCGGACCCGGGCCACCTGCTCGTCGAGATCGGGCTGGGCCAGGGCCATGAAAACCCCCCGGACCTCATAGCCCTGTTTCTTTAACAGGGCGGCGGTCACCGAACTGTCCACCCCGCCGCTCATCGCCACCGCCGCTTTTTTACCTGTCATTTACTCTTTAAACTCCGGCAAAGGAAAGATTGCAATAAACCTCGGGATAAGAGTAAGATAGGGCCCTTGTCCCGGATCCCGGCTTAACACCATCCTGAATCCGTGACGGCTTCGTGGTAAATTTTACTTTATTCGTTTGTAATTGCATTTGATAATGATTTTCCCTAGGTTGCCATGGTTCACCCCGCCGCCCAGCGGGGCGCCTGATAACGGCGCATCTGCCGTGTTGGCAACTTGTCGATATACCATTAGTATTATCAACATCGTTGCCGCCTTGCATCTGCACCGTTCTCGAACGCTCACGGATTCAGGACCATAGCTTGCCTTACCCCTGGCGGGGTAGAAAAAATTTGAGCTCGTAAAAAATCAAAATGGCTATGGCTAAGCAAAAATCGTCAGATCCAAGGCGCGCAAATTTCGAGGAATGAAGCGTACTCAAGGACGCTGCAATGACGAGACAATTTGCAGCAACGCCGGAGCTGGCGATTTTTGCGACGCCATCGTAACTTAATCGACCATGGAATATTATGCTGAAAAAACCCGAACTACTCGCCCCGGCCGGCAGCTTCGCCAAGATGCGGGCCGCGATTCATTACGGCGCCGACGCCGTCTATCTGGGCGGCCAGGAATTCAGCCTCCGGGCCCATGCCGCCAATTTTTCGGAAAACGAGATCGCCCGGGCCGCCGACTATGCCCATGAACGCGGCGTCAAGATATACGTGACCGTCAATATCCTCGCCCATAACCGCGATTTCGCGGCGCTGCCCGCTTACCTGGAAAGCCTCGGGGCAGCGCAGGTCGATGGCCTGATCGTCTCCGATCCCGGCATCATGCGGCTGGCCCTAAACACCGTACCCGGCCTGCCGATCCACCTCTCCACCCAGGCCAACGTCACCAATCTGGAGAGCGCCCGCTTCTGGCAGGAGCAGGGGGTAAAGAGGATCAACGCCGCCCGCGAACTTTCCCTGGCCGAGATCGCCGAGATCAAAAACGGCACCGATCTCGAGATCGAGGTCTTCGCCCACGGCGCCCTCTGCATCTCCTATTCGGGCCGCTGCCTGTTGAGCTGCTATCTGACCGGCCGCAGCGCCAACCGGGGCGACTGCGCCCATCCCTGCCGCTACAGCTACAAACTGATCGAAGAGAAACGGCCCGGCCAGTATTTTCCGGTCGAGGAGGACCAGCGGGGCACCTACATCTTCAACTCCCGCGACCTCTGCCTGCTGAACCGACTGCCGGAGCTGATCGGCGCCGGGGTCGACTGCCTGAAGATCGAGGGGAGGATGAAGACCATCTACTATACCGGCGCGGTGACCAGGGTCTACCGGGCCGCCCTCGATGATCTCTTCGACAACTGGCCCGAAACCGGCCTGCCGGTCCTCGACGAAAAATTCATGGCCGAACTGAAAAAAGTGGGCTCCCGGGGCTATACCGAAAATTTCCTGAGCGACCCGCCCGAGCGCAAGGACATGCTCTATGACGAATCCCATCTCGCCCCGACCCATCATCCGGCCGGCATTGTCGTCGAAGGCGGCGACAATCCTTTGATCGATATCAGAAATCCCCTCCTGCCGGGGCAGACCGTCGAATATCTCGGTCGACGCCTGACGGGCAGCTCCCACCGGGTCATCGAGATCATCGATTCGGAAGGGGTCCGCCTCGAAAAAGCCAACCCCGGCAACCTGGTCCATCTGATCACCGAACCGCGACCTGACAAATGGCTGGCCGGCGCCCTTTTGCGCAAGGCAGTGCCGCAAGCCGCGGATTGATGCGTCGCAAAAAGTCCGGGAACCCCCTAGCCGTCGGGAAAAAGCTGTCATTTCGGACGGATGTGAGAAATCTTGTTCTTTAACCTATTTTTCTTCAATCTCGACGAATAATGGCAGCCGAATCTTTTCCGGCAAGCTGCTTTCCCGCCACCCCCCGTCATCGATGAACAGCATCCTTTCACCCCGGACCATTTTAGCCATGGCCAGGTGTTGTGCCGAAAGTTTCTCCACCGCTGCCACAATCAAGGGAACCGTCCCTTTTTGATCGGACAGTTCGCGTGCCTTGCTCACGGCGACAACCATTGATACCGGGCAATCCTTCGCGACAAAGGCGATCACCTTGTTGCCGTTGTAATCCGCAAGCGTTCCTTGCACCTGCCCAGATATGTCGGTGACTTTTGTCTCGCCGGGAAACACCATAGGTTTCTGTTGTTCACTGGCGCAGAAGGCATAATCGCGGTATTTCTCCATGATCAGCGAGGCCAGCGAGACCATACTCCGGTCGTAGTAGAGGGAAACACAGTAGTTCAGGATTTCGGGTTTTGAAAGATAGGGAGAGAGGATATCCAGCCAGCTGCCGACCCCGCCCAGTACTGCCGCGTCATACCTCTTTTTAATATCGGTCGCGGGCCTGCCCTCGAAGTGATATTGGACATATTCATGCATCATGAAGTATTGAGCGATCAAGCGGCGAATCATGTCGCTGTGCTTCAGGTCTTCGTAATTTGTCCGGACAAAATCATGGATTTCGGTTTTCTTGGCGGTTAATTCCACAACGCTCCGGACAGAGTGGGTTGATTCCAAAAGTTGCTTCGCCCGAATCATCAGCTTGGCGAAACGATAGTTTTGCTTTGGGGTCGATTCCGCTCCCGCCAGCAACCGATAAAAGAAGTCGTTTTCACCACTGTCCTTAAAAGTCGGCGGGGCGGCAGGGGTGGCAATTCCCAGGGTAAAGGATGTATCGCCGATAATGACCGGGTAACTCCGGCCGGCAGGGAAAACCAGGAGGGCGAGGCCCCGATGGGGTGTTTTGATTTCTTTCCCGCCGTCGGTAGAAACATCCCCCTTGAATAGGGAGGTTTCCGCCAGGCTATCAAAGCCAACCAGTTCGACGCCGTCGCTCTGCTGGGCATGGATGGTCAGTGTGGCCCCTGCCATGCCACAACACCCCAAAGAAACAAGGAAAAACAACCAACAATAAAGGACGATTTTTTTTGATCATTAGAGCAATCTCACCGTAGGGTGCGCTCAGCGCACCACATTGTGTTCGGCATGACAAATCGGGCAAGAAAACAAAGAAAGGTGCGGGGAGCGCACCCTACTCGCTCGGCTTAAATATCGAGTGCAAACCGTATTGCCCGCCCGACCTCTAACATCTTCGTCCGGGGTAGGGAGGTGATCAATGCGCCAATTTTCCCTTTGGAAACTGTCTGCAAATGATCACAATTGACAGCACAATCCTTTGGCATACCGTCGATCGTCGAGAGAAACACTTCCGATGGGATATCGCGTACGGTAGTTGTGATGGGTGCGATAGTCACCTCTCCCAGATATTCCAACACGGAATCACGCGTCAGAATAAGGACTGGGCGTTGTTTATCCGGGGCCAGGAATTTATACCAACGTATTTCGCCGTGTTTCATTCATCCCCCCAGGCCTGCTCTGTTTCCCAAATTGAAAACTCTTCCGAGGCTAACGGATTTTGTTCGTACCCACGACGATGCTTACGCTCAAGCAGCTCGATCTTATATCGGTCCAGTGCATCCTGCAGAGCCTTTCTTGTAAAAGCGGAACGACTTGTGTGGAGTTCCTTTGCAACGTGATCGACCGCTTTGACGAGATTATCATCAAGGGTCATTTGAATTGTTCTCATATCTCACCTCCATAACATGGCTTTTTATAGCTATATTAATCCACATCATGGGAAATGTCAAAAAACCTGATGCTACGGGTGCAATTCAGGCATGGTCAAGGGTAGTTGAATGGGAAATTGGTTTCACTATCACCATCGAAGCTAGACATCGATGACAAAGGGATGGGTTCGACGAAGGCAAGGGGGGG
>JARGFN010000008.1:14922-33063 GCA_029210665.1 Desulfobulbales bacterium | reverse complement strand
TCTGTTTTAACCAACTGTTTTTATTCGATATTTAACCGATTTTTTCAACACCCTTTATAAATCAAAAAGTTTTGCACCATGAACTACTCTCATGATGAAAACTGAATTACCGCTTATCTTGTATATAACGCGATATTTTTTGTGAGTAATTTGCCTGTAATTTGTGCCGAAAAAGATGTTTTCCGGTATTAAGGCAAAACGCTCAGGCATTGGGTCAAGGCTGTTAATTTTCTTCTCTAATCCGAGTATGAAATTTCTAGCATTATTCATACTGTCTTCGGCGATATAATAGAAGATATGCTCCAGGTCTTTTTGGGCATTGAATGATATATTGACCTTATACCGCAAGGGCACCACCAAGGGTTAAGTTTCGTACGGGACCCGGCTCGGGACTCGACTCAGCTTGATACCGTAAGGGCATCAGTTTCGTACGAGCCCCGCCCTTGCGGGACTCAACTCAGCTTGATATTTCTTTGCCACGTTTAAACTCCTGGAAGAATTCTTCAGCTTCGGTAAATCTCCCAGTTTTGATATCTTCTTCTGCTGGTGCGAGTAGCTTTAACAGATTGAATGCATTGGAAATTTTTTCATATTCTTTGGCATCCACCAAAACTGCCTCGGCTTTTCCATTAACTGTTAATATGACAGGACGTTTTGTTCTGTGAACTTGATCTAATACGGCATTAGTGTTTCGTTTTAGCTCTGTTATGGATCTGATGTCTTCGGTTATGCTGATTGGCATCTGTTTCACCCTTATTGGTTTTCGTGAATCTTACTTGATGCCATATTATACTCTAATTTGGTGCGATTATGCGATTGTTTTTTTGGGGCGCTCCCCCCTCGCATAAGCTGCGAGGAATGATTTTCGCTTTGCATGTTCAGTTGCGGCCGGCCAGCTGCCCGCAGGCGGCCGAGATGTCGCTGCCCCGGCTCGATCGGATGAAAACCGTGTAGCCGGCCTTGATCAAAATCTCCTGGAAGGCTTCGCATTTTGCCCGGGGCGGGCATTTGTAATCCGAATCGGGACTTTCGTTATAGGGCAGGAGGTTGATCTTGCATCTGATTTCCTTGAGTTGTCTCGCCAGCTGCCGGGCATCGGCCTCCGAGTCGTTCACCCCTTCGATCATGATATACTCGAACATGATCATCCGCCGTTTCGGCAAGGGGAAATCCCGGCAGGCCTGAAGGAGTTGCTCGACCGGATATTTACGGTTGACCGGCATCAGTCTGCTTCTGACCTCGTCGTCGACGCTGTGCAGTGAGACGGCCAGGTTGACCGGGGCCTTTTCGCCCAGTTCCCGCATCTTCGGGACCAGCCCGCAGGTGGAGACCGTTACCTTACGGCCGGAGAAATCGAGGCCGCGCTGGTCCATGATGATATCCAGGGCGGTGAGGAGATTGTCGAAATTGGCCAGCGGCTCGCCCATCCCCATGAAGACCAGGTTGTTGATGCAGCCGCTTTTCTTGTCGCCGCTGCAACACATCTCCTCATCCATGTCATTGATCACCGTACAGATCTGGTTGACGATTTCGGCGGGAGTGAGGTTTCTTCTGAAGCCCAAGGTGGCGGTCAGGCAGAAGTCGCAGCCCATGGCGCAGCCAACCTGGGAGGAAACGCAGAGGGTATTGCGGTCTTCCTCCGGGATCAGGACCGATTCGATTATCTCGCCGTCATCGAGACGGAAGGCGTATTTGACCGTGCCGTCCTCGGACCTTTCCTTTTTGGCAATGGTGTGCAGGCTTATCCTTGCCGTTTCGGAAAGTTTTGCCCGCAGCTCTTTTTTCAGATCGGTCATCTGGGAAAATTCGGTGATATCGGGGCGGTACAGCCAGTTGAAGATCTGCCGGCCGTGAAAGGCCGGCAGCTTGAACTCCCGTTGGAGGTAGTCGATGAGCTGCTCCTGGGTGAAATTTTTCAGATCGGTTTTTTCCATTGGAATTATAAGGCTCGCAGGTGCTCCGGCTTCAGGGCGGTTTCCCCATGTAGGGCTTTTTCGATAGCGGCCAAAACGGCATCGCGATCCTTCGGCAGCCGACAGTTGATCGGCAGGTAGTTTGAGGCATGGTTGGCCTGGAGCTGCATCCGGTCGGTCTCGATATTTTCGACGATCAGGTAGAGTTCCTTTAGAAGACCGGTCTGGTCGGGCAGGGCGAATTCCTTTCTTTGCGCCTGTTCGAACAGAGGGGTATTGGGGAGGAGCATCAGGGTAAGGATGCCGACCTGGCTGGGCTGCATCGCCGAGATCACCCGGCCGGTGGCCCCCGCATGCGCTACGGAATTCTCGATGCCGGCGATCCCCAACAGAACGGTTACCGACAGGAATAGCCCCGCCCGGCCGATCAGGCGGCCGGCCTCGATCTGTTTGGCCGCATCGACTCCCTTGTCGATTGTCGCAAGGGTAGGGTCGTGGCCGCTTTCCAGTCCCATATAGACCCGGGCCAGGCCGAGTTCCTTGAGTTGGTGCAGATCCGCTTCGCTCTTGCGGGTAATGTTTTTCGCATTGCCGTAAAGAGCGATCCGGTTTACCCAGGGCAGCCGATTCCTTATTTTGGTCAGGAGATCGACGAGTTTTTTCTGGGGGAGGCTCAAGACATCGCCGTCGGCCAGAAAAACCCGCTTCTGCCTTTGGCAATAGCGGGCGGCGAAATCGAGGTCTTTGTCGACAACCCCCTCGTCTTTCAGGCGGAATAGCTGATCCCGGTAAGTGCCGCAGAAGGCGCACCTGTTATGGGAGCAGCCGACCGTGACCTGGAGGATGATGCTGTCGGCCTCGCTGGGCGGCCTGATCACATTGCCTTCGTAATTCATCGGGCCGGAATCGGAGCGGAAGGATTAATTGTTTTTCTCGAATTCCCGCATGAAGGCGACCAGTTTTTCAACGCCCTCACGGGGAAAGGCATTATAGATCGAGGCCCGGCAGCCCCCTACCGAACGATGTCCCTTCAGGCCGTCGAATCCTTTTGCGGTGGCCTCGGCGATGAATTTCGCCTCCAGTTCCGGAGTGGGCAGGTTGAAGGTGATATTCATCAGCGACCGGGACGACTTCAGGGCGTGGCCGCGATAGAAATCGGTTCCGTCAATGGCGTTGTACAAGAGGGCCGCCTTGTCGCGGTTGATTTTTTCGATGGCCGGGATGCCACCGAGTTTTTTCAGCCACTTCAGGACCAGGCCGATCACATGGATTGAGAAGCAGGGCGGGGTGTTGAACATCGAGCCCGTGTCGGCGTGGGTCTTGTAGCGGAACATGGTCGGCACGTTTTCGGGGGTCCGGTCGAGCAGGTCTTCCCGGATAATTACCACCGCGCAACCGGCAGGGCCCATATTCTTCTGGGCGCCGGCAAAAATCAGGCCGAATTTGCTGAAATCGACCGGACGCGACATGATATCGGAGGACATGTCGCAGATCAGCATCTTGTCGGTCTTGGGCAACTCGTGAAACTGGGTGCCGTAAATCGTGTTGTTGGAAACGTAGTAGAGGTATTCCGTGTCATCGTCCACCTGGTAATCCTCACTGGAGGGGACATGGTTGAAGACGCTTTCCTCGCTGGAATAGGCGACCTGGACCGAACCGAAGAATTTCGCCTCCTTGATCGCCTTGTTCGACCAGGTGCCGGTGTTCAGGTAGGCCGCTTTTTTACCGGGTCCGAGGAGATTCATCGGCACCATGGCGAACTGGGTGGAAGCGCCGCCCTGCAGGAACAGGACCTTGAAGTTGTCGGGCACCTGCAGCAGTTCGCGGACCAGGGCCTCGGCCTCCTCGGCCACCGCCATGAACTCCTTGCTGCGATGGCTCATTTCGATCAGGCCGATGCCCTTGCCGTTGAAATTGACCACGTCCCTGGCCGCCTGTTCCAAGACTTCCATGGGCAGGGTGCCCGGACCGGCGCTGAAATTGAATATTCTGTCTGGCATTACTTCCTCCGAAAAATATGTAAAACAAATAGTTTTAAATCGCGAACAATCTTGTATTATTAACCCATAGCGGTTGGTTTTGCAAAAGGTATCGTTTCATTTTTATCATGACGACCGTATCCTTAAAATAATGCCTCACGGAAAGATTGATAATATTATTTTTTCTGATTATAGTTAAGTTTTTACGATATAATGGTTGGCAGGATAAGGATGAATTGAAATTTTTCATTGAATGATAATCCTATGAACAAACAAATCTTGATAGTCGATGACAACAGGCAGATCCGGGAAATGCTTACCGAGGCCTTCACCCAGCAGGGTTGTCAGGTCGCCTGTGCCGCCAATGCCTCCGAAGCGCTGGCGCTTCTGAATCCGGCCATAAAGGTCATGTTTCTGGATTTGAAATTACCGGGCAAGGTAAGCGGGCTTGATCTTTGTCGTGAAATCAGAAAGAAACATCCTTCAGCCAGTATTTTCGCGATGACCGGGCATTCCTCTCTTTTTGAACTTGCCGATTGCCGCAAAGCCGGTTTTGACGATTACTTTACCAAACCGACCAGGCTGGAGATGCTTTTCATGGCGGCGGAACAGGCTTTTGCGCGGATTGAGGCCGAAGACAATAAACAATAAGGGTTCAGGAATAAGTTGCTTTCTTCTTGGCGACATCGTCGCCGATACTCAAGATCTTATACCACAAGGGCAAAAGTTTCGTACGAAACTGAGCCGTCACGGAGCCAGGATCTTCTCTCGCCATTTTTCCATACCCTCAATTTCTTGCCTGCTTTAAAATGATTGAAACTTCCGGGGGGACAAAACAGCGTCTGGTGGCGGTGGTCGGCCCCACGGCGGTGGGGAAGACCGACCTGGTGCTTCGGATTGCCGGAGAGTTGCATGCGGAAATCGTCAATGTCGATTCGATGCAGGTTTATCGCTGGATGGATATCGGTACTGCCAAGCCGTCCCTGCGGGAACGGCAGGCTATCAGGCATCATCTCCTCGATATCGCTGATCCGGATGAGGAGTATAATGTCTGCCGATATCTTGATGATGCCGAACGGGCTTGCGCGGAAATATACTCCCGCAATAAATTGCCGTTGCTTACCGGCGGCACCGGTCTCTATCTGAAGGGGTTTCAGGAAGGCGTATTCAGTCTTAGCGAAGATCAAGCCGCGGCCAGGAACATGGAAGAAACGCGGCTCCGGGAAAAACTGGAAAATGAGCTGGCGGAGAAGGGGAGAGCACACCTTTTCGCCAAACTGGAAAAATGCGACAGCGCTACCGCGGCAAGAGTTCATCCCAACGACACTTACCGTCTTCTCCGGGCCCTCCTGATCTTTGAACAAACCGGGGTTCCCTGGTCCGTTCATCTTGATCGCCAGAAACGGGCGACGGTGGCCGCCGGCAATTTCGTTCCGCGCCGCGAGATTTTAAAGATAGGCTTGGTTCTGGACCGGGATCAGCTCTACGAAAGAATTAACCGGCGCACTGCAAAAATGTTTGACGCGGGGCTCTTGGAAGAGGTGCAATCCCTTCTTGACCGGGGGTACGGCGCCGATCTTAAGCCCATGCAATCAATCGGCTATCGCCATGCCGTAAAGCTGCTGTCCGGTGAATGGGGCAGGGAAGAGGCGATCCGGATGATGGCCCGGGATACCCGGCGCTATGCCAAGCGCCAGTTCACCTGGTTTAAAAAGGATCGGGAAATCAAATGGTTTGATCCCGGGCGCAGCGACGGGGTCATGGATTTGGTAAAAGAATATTTGCAAGGTTAACCATGAATGTTCCCAACAGCATAACCCTCTTCCGGATAATTCTCGTGCCGGTAATGCTCTATTTTCTTATCGAAGGGGAAAATCTCTCGGCCCTGATTGTCTTCGTGGTCGCGGCCTTAAGCGATGGGCTGGACGGGTTTTTCGCGAAGATCCTCAACCAGAAGACCAGGCTCGGCGCCTTTCTCGATCCGATTGCCGACAAACTGCTGCTCAGCACCTCTTTCATTGTCCTGGCCGTTTTCGGTTTGGCCCCTACCTGGCTGGCGATCATGGTGGTCAGCCGCGATTTACTGATTATTACCGGCATCGGCATTTTGGCATGGGACAACGATTTCCCCGCCATTCAACCGACAATCGACGGGAAAATAACCACCTTCCTGCAGGTGCTGACCATCGGCTTCCTGCTGAGCCAACAATATATCGGCTCATACCAATGGCTATACCACCCCCTGATCACCTCGACCGGACTCTTTACCGCCATTTCCGGCACGAGGTACATGCTTATCGGTTTTCGGCTGCTAGGCGACGGCAAATGACAACGTATGAATAGCAACTTAGAAATAAATATTAATGTAGATTCTACAAACTGATGCCCCATTTTCCCGATAAAGAATGGCTCATCGAACCGGCCGCACCTGGCGAAAAAATCGCCGGAATCCCCCCCTTGATCTGTTCCCTGCTGGCCCAGCGGGGGATCGGGGGACGCGAGGAGGTGGAGAAATTTCTTAATCCATCCCTTGAACAACTGCCCGCGCCGACCGGTATGGCGGGGCTTCTTGAAGCGGCGAACATCCTTGCCCAGGGAGTTGTCGAGAAAAGGCAGGTGGTTGTCCACGGCGATTACGATGCGGACGGAATAACCGCGACCGCCTTGCTGCTTTTATTTTTCAAGGAGATCGGCCTTGCCTGTTCCTGGTATATTCCCGACCGGATAAGCGAAGGTTATAGCTTAAACATCGCAGCCCTGCCTAAACTTCGGGCCGGGCTGGCGAACCCGAACTCTCCCGAACCGATTCTGGTCACCGTTGATTGCGGCATATCTTCTCATGCCGAAGTAATGGAGGCCCGAAACCTGGGCTTCAGGGTAATAATCACCGATCATCATCGCCCTTCGCTCCAACTGCCGGCCGCCGACGCGATTGTAAATCCCCTTCAAAAAGAGTGCTCTTTCCCGGATAAAAATCTAGCCGGAGTCGGACTGGCTTTTTATCTGCTGATTGGTTTGCGGAGCCGATTGACGGAACTGGGGTATTGGCCCGCCGGTCGGCAGCCAAATCTGAAACGATATCTCGATCTGGTTGCGATCGGCACCATCGCCGACCAGGTTCCCTTGACCGGCGCCAATCGGATAATGGTGAAAGCCGGACTGGAGGTAATGAGTAGCAATCCGAGACCGGGGCTCGGGGCGATCCTGAAAAACTCCGGCATAACCGATTTCCCGATAACCGCGGAGCAGATTGCCTTCCGGATCGCGCCTAGAATCAATGCGGCCGGAAGAGTGGCGGATCCCGGTCTGGCGCTGGAAGTCCTGCTGGCTGAAAACGAAACGGCGGCGGCCGAACCGGCAAGGCTTCTTGAAAAAGCCAACAATTACCGAAAGGAATTATCGGATGAGATCTACCGGGAAGCCTGCCGCCAGGCGGAAATACGGGTGGAAGAGGGCGGCGCGACCCTTGTCCTGGTCGGTGAGAATTGGCATGTCGGGGTTATCGGCCTGATCGCTTCAAGGCTGGCCGAGCGGTATCAACGGCCGACCGTGGTGTTGTCCCGTGACGATAAGGGACTGGCCAGAGGCTCGGCCAGGTCGGCTGGAGAGTTGGATCTTCTGGCAAGAATCGCGGAATGCTCGGATCTTCTTGCAAAATACGGCGGCCATAAAGGGGCGGCCGGGCTGACCATCCGGTGCGAAATGATCGCGGCTTTTACCGAGCAATTCGAAGACTCCGTGAATCGCATAATGAAGAGGACGAAACCGCGGCCGGCCATATACGTAAATCTCAGGGCCTCAATCGGCGAACTGATGGACCGAAGTTTTCTTGAATTTTTTGAAAAACTCGAACCGTTCGGCATGGGCAACCCGGAACCTGTGTTTTGCAACTCGGAGGAAAACCTATCTTTGCGCGAACTGCAAAAAGTAGGCAATAACTCGTTGCGCTTCAAGGTGGATGGCAACGGCTCGATGATCAAAGGGGTCGGCTTCGGAATGGCGGAACTCTTGCCGATCATCAAAGATGTCCCGATCAGTCTGGCCTACAAGATTTTCAAAAACAAATTTCGCGGAAAAATTAATTGGGAAATTAGGGCGGAAGACATCAAACCAGATGGGTAACAGATTGTATTATCGTTATTTTAATATTACTATACATAATATATATTATGCGACATAGGATATAACCGCCCGGAATCGCTTATCCGTGCGGCCCAGGATTCAAATCGTCGGATATGCCGTTCGCGATGACTCGGAAATGTCGTTAAGGGTCTTTAATCCGAGCATTTTGGGGTTTATTTTGTTAAAAAATCGTAACCGTTCCGAGCACCGCTTCTTCGGACAAGCGGTCCGGCTTACCTGCACGAGGTACGCTGCGCCGGTACACTTGTCCAAATCCGCACCACTGCTGAACGGTTATAAAAAATCGAACAAAAATTCATCCAGGAGCAACTAAATGAATCGAGAAATATACCAGGAACCTCTGGTTGGACGTTATACCAGCCGGGAAATGCAGGAAATCTTTTCCGAGAAAAACCGGATTGCAACCTGGCGGCGCTGCTGGATCGCCCTGGCCGAGGCCCAGTACGAATTGGGTTTGGGCGACCTGGTCAAGCCGGAAATGATCGTTGAACTCAAGGCGCACGCCGCTGACATTGATTTCGAGGCGGCCGCCGCCAAGGAGAAAGAGATTCGCCACGATGTCATGGCCCACGTCTACGCCTATGGCCTGCAATGTCCCGCCGCCGAAGGCATAATTCACCTGGGGGCAACTTCGCAGTTTGTGGGCTGCAATACCGACCTCATCCTGCAGAAACAGGCTCTGGGGCTGATAAAAAAAGCGCTGGTGAACGTTATCGCCAACCTTGCCGCCTTTGCCCGTAAGCACAAGGACCTCGCCACCCTGGGCTACACCCATTATCAGCCGGCCCAACCCACAACGGTCGGCAAACGCCACACCCTTTACATCCAGGATCTTCTGATGGATCTGGACTATCTTGAATATCTCGATCCGCAGATTAAGGCCCGTGGCGCCAAGGGCACCGTCGGCACCCAGGCCACCTTTCTGGAGCTATTCAAGGGTGACCACGATAAAGTTAGGAAACTAGATGAGCTAGTTTCCTTAAAGCTCGGTTTTAACGATGTTTTTGACGTAACTGGACAGACCTATACCCGTAAGCTCGATATGAAAACCGGCGAAACCCTGGCCGGGATCGGCGCTTCGGCCCACAAGTTCGCCGTAGACCTGAGGCTGCTTTCCAACCTCAAGGTCCAGGAGGAGCCCTTCGCCAAAAAACAGGTCGGCAGTTCGGCCATGGCCTACAAGAGAAACCCGATGCGCTCGGAGCGCATGACCGGGCTGGCCCGTAAGTTGATGGGCTTGACCGCCGATTTCGCCGCCACCTATGCCAACCAATGGTTCGAGAGAACCCTGGACGATTCGGCGATCAGGCGAATGGACATCCCCCAGGCCTTCCTGTTGAGCGATGCGGTGTTAAAGCTTTACCTTAATATTACAAGCGATATGGTCGTTTTCCCGAAACAAATCAACAAGCACCTCATGCAGGAGCTGCCCTTCATGGCAACCGAAAAGATTCTAATGGCCAGCGTCGC
The DNA here is from genome assembly GCA_029210665.1 of Desulfobulbales bacterium. Taxonomy (GTDB): domain Bacteria; phylum Desulfobacterota; class Desulfobulbia; order Desulfobulbales; family JAGXFP01; genus JAGXFP01. Next base: position 23,558 of record JARGFN010000008.1, on the reverse strand, counting down.
GCGCGGCAAGAGCCGCCAGGAGATGCATGAGGTCATCAAGGTCCATTCGGTCGAGGCGGGACGGGTGGTCAAGGAAGAAGGGCTTGACAACGACCTGCTTCACCGGCTGGCTGAGGACGAAGCGATCCCCTTCTCCCTTGAGGAATTGCTCGAACTGGTCGGCGACGGCAGCCAGTTTACCGGCCGGGCCGCCGCCCAGACCGATGAATTTCTCGACGAGGTCGTCATGCCCCGACTGCAAAGGTACGAAGACCTGCTGGGCGACGTGGACAGTTCGCTTTCGGTCTGAAAATGGGGAGGCCGACGCGGACTTTCCCCAATCGGCCGGGGCATAACCGTTACATTTCACAAACCGTCGCCCTTTTTTCATGGCAGCCCGCAACCCTATACCGGATGGGAAGATGGGCCGACGCCGGACGTCTCATTGCGTGATTGGTCACCGAAAATGAATCTTCATCAAGAAGCCACACTGGCGGTCTTGTTCGCCGAAATCCCCGTTGCGCGGATCGCTTTTTTGAAATTCATCCTTGAAGGTTACGACGGCCTCGCGACGCTGACCACTATTGATCGCGAACGCGGTCTGGTTGCCATGGCCTGCTTCCCGGATTGTCGCGAAGAGCTGGTTGCCCTGCTCGCGGCCCTGCATATAACCCTGAATCCGTGACGGCTTCGTGGTAAATTACATTTAATGGATAAAGCTATAAACAACCTTATCTAGTCTAATCAAGATATTGATTTACCAAGAAAACACCAATACATTTAAAAATGACAAATCCTGAAAAAATCGCCTGTATCGAAACCTTCGGCTGCCAGATGAACGAGCGCGACACGGAGATCATGGCCCAGCTTTTGACCAGGGCCGGCTACGAGATGACCAATGAGCCCGACCGGGCCGACCTGGTGGTGGTCAACACGTGCAGCATCAGAGGCAAAGCCGAGCAAAAGGCCATGAGCCTGCTCGGCCGCCTCAAACACTCCAAAAGAACAAAGCCCGGTTTGATTGTCGCGGTTACCGGTTGTGTCGCCCAGCAGGAAGGGGGCAAAATCCAGGAAAGGATGAACCATGTCGATCTTGTCATCGGGCCGCAGGCGATTTATCGATTGCCGGAATTGCTCGATTCGCTCCAAAAAAATGGCGGAAAAATGACGGCAATCGACCAGGCCGCTTCCTTCACCATTCCTTCCCTGCTGCCCGATCCGGGAAACTCTGCCCTGCCCCACAAGCGTTTTGTCACGATCATGCAGGGTTGCAATAATTTCTGCACCTACTGCGTGGTGCCTTATACCAGAGGCCGGGAAGTCAGCCGCCCCCCCGCCGATATCATCGCCGAGGTTAAACATCTGGCCGCTAACAATGTACGCGAAATCACCCTGCTCGGTCAAAACGTCAACTCCTACGGCCTTGATCGCAAGGATCGCGACTATCCCGATTTCCCCACCTTGTTGAGGAAAGTCGCCGAGATCGCCGGAGTTGCGCGATTACGCTTTACCACCTCGAACCCCAAGGATCTTTCCGAAGAGTTGATGAAATGTTTCGCCGAGCTCGATAATCTCTGCCCCCATTTTCATCTGCCGGTCCAGTCCGGCTCCGATGTGATTCTCAAGAAAATGAACCGCAAATACACCATCGGCCAATACCTTGAGAAGATCGCGGGCTTGCGCCGATATTGCCCGGATATCGCAATAACCACCGATATCATCGTCGGTTTTCCCGGCGAGAGCGCCGAGGATTTTGCCGCCACCATGGTTCTTCTCGAAAAAGTCCGTTACCATGGCGCCTATTCGTTTAAATATTCCGACCGGCCCCACACGGTTTCGGCCGGTTTCGCGGACAAGGTTCTGGAAGAGGTTAAAAGCGAGAGACTGCGGATTTTACAGGCCAGGCAGCAGGAAATAACCACCGAACGATATCGTGCTTGTCTCGGTCATGTCATGGAGATTATGGTTGAAGGGGAAAGCCGCAACGGCGAGGGCCAGTGGAGCGGCCGGACCGGCTCGAACCATATCGTGAATTTTAGCGGCGGCGAAACCCTGCAACCCGGACAGATCCTGGAAGTTAGGATCGATGAAGCCTGCCAACACTCCCTGCGGGGCAACCTGATATGAGGATATAACTATGATTGATCTGCACACCCATACCTTTTTCAGCGACGGCGAACTGGTCCCGGCCGAGCATCTCCGCCGGGTGGAAGTCATGGGCTATCAAGCCGTGGCGATCACCGACCATGCCGATTCCTCAAATATGGACTGGATCATCCCCCGAATTGTCCGGGCCGCCGAAGACCTCAATCGACATTCGAAAACCCGCTTGATTCCCGGTATCGAACTTACCCATGTCCCCCCCGCAATGCTGGCCGGACTGACCGCCAAAGCCAGGGAACTGGGCGCCGCGATCGTAGTTGCCCACGGTGAAACCCCGGTCGAACCGGTCAGGCCGGGGACCAACCGGGCAGCCATCGAGGCGGGTGTCGATATTCTCTCCCACCCCGGTTTCATAACCGCCGAGGAGGCGACACTCGCGGCCCGGAATGGCGTTTTTCTGGAACTTTCCGGGCGCAAGGGCCATTCGCTGACCAACGGCCATGTGGCGGGAATCGCCCTGAAAACCGGGGCGCTGCTGGCCGTCAACGCCGACGCGCACGGTCCCGGTGATTTTCTGACCGCGAAAATGGCCGAGACCGTTGCCCTGGGCGCCGGCCTGAGCTTGGAGAGATACCAACAGATCAGAAGAGATATGGCTGAACGGGCCGCGCAGGTTAAAAGCCGTTAAAAGAAACCGGTCTGAAATTCACCTATCGGACGAGGCGGTTTTGATTCGGTATTTTTTGATTTTTTTATACAGGGTGTCGCGGGATATCCCCAGGACTTTGGCGGCTTTCAGCTTAACCCCGTTCATCTGGTCCAGGGCCTTGACGATCTGGCGCTTCTCCATCTCTTCGATCGACCATACCTGATCCAGGTGAATCCGCATGGTCTCGGCCCCCTCATCCTCGGGGGCCAAGGAAAGATCCGCCTCGCCTAACACGGAACGGCTGCTTCTGAGCGCGGCATCAAGCAGGACGTTTTTCAGCTCACCTATATTGCCGGGCCATTCGTACGAGATCAACATCCGCTCGGCCTCGCCGGACAATTTCTTGACGGCAACATCGTATTCCCGGGCGTACCGATTCAGGAAAAAATCCGCCAGGGGAATAATATCCTCCTTCCTCTCCCGGAGCGGCGGAATGTTCAGCGTGATCCAGGTCAACCGCTGATAGAGATCTCTCCTGAATTGCCCGCTTTCGACCAGCGCCTTGAGATCATGACCGGTTGCGGCGATCAACCTCAAACCCGTGTTTCTTTTCCTGTGTTCTTCGAGGAATCCGAGGAGTTTGTCCTGTAGCGTCAAACTCATCTCGTCAATTTCATCAAGGAACAAAGTCGCGTTATCGGGGGAACCCTCTTTACCATTACCGAACAGTTCTCTTTCGAAAATACCTGCCGGCAACGCCGAGCAGCTCAAGGGCATGAATTCACCGGCGCTGTTGGATAATTCATGCAGAATCCGGGAGACTAACTCCTTACCGGTCCCGCTTTCCCCGATCAGCAGAAGCGGCACGTTGATTTTAATGATTTCCTTGAGATCCATGAAGAGGGTGAGCATGTTGTCATTTTCGACAATAACGCCGTCCTCCTTCAATTGTCTTTTCAGCTTAAATTTTTCCTCAAAGGTTTGCTGGGGGGTCGAGGTGAATATTGTTTTCCCGTCATTACGAGAGGCTTCTTCAGTTGCCCCGCCCTTCTCCCCGGCCGATCGCTCTTCCTCGTCGCGATTGCCTGGATTAGCAACGAAAGTAAAACGGTAATTATTTATATCGAATCTTATTCCGTCGGCAAGCAAACACTCCTTGACAGGCTTGCCGTCGATGAAAGTGCCGTTGCTGCTGGTGTCCCGGAGGAGATAACCGCCTCTTTTTTTACTGATATACATATGGTTGCGGGAAACAGGCGAGTCATCATGATCACAAAGGATGATATCGTTGTCTCCTCCCCTGCCGATCTTGATTTCCGAATGAAACTTGAAAATCTTATGGTTCCGGTTGGCCTTTTCGACGATAAGATATGGCATGGTTGTCATCCCCTTCGAACTGATCAAAATTAGTCATCTCGATGATTCTAATCGAGACCGGCGCTAATTGCCAAGAGGTTAGGGAGTGGGCTGGATTTATTCGTCATTTCCTGAAAATCCAAAAGAAAATACTTACAACCACGCTGACCAGCAGCATGGTTGTGATCGGAATAAACATCTTAAGACCAGGCCGGTTGATGACGATATCGCCGGGCAGTCTGCCGATCGGCAGTTTGGCCAGCCAGGGCCAAAAAATCCCGGCCAACAAGATAGTCAGACCGAAATAGATGATAGTTTTCCGCATGTTTTTTATTAACCATTTTTAGCCGCCGAGTCAAGTTGTCCTTTCCGGCCCGAGGGGCTTGAACAGGATCAGCAGCCGGGGCAGCAGGGTCAGATCGGCGATAAAGGCGACCAGCATCGCAAATCCCGTGAAGATCCCGAAATAGATGGTCGGGATGAAGTTCGACAGCACCAGGATCGAAAAGCCGATGGTGATCGTGACCGACGTATACAGGATGGCCCGGCCGATACTGCGGTGGCAGCGTTTCATGGTGGCAAGATAATTCCGGTCGGCGGGGAACTCCTTCTGGAAACGATGGATGTAATGAATGGTATCGTCGACAGAAATGCCGATGGTGATCGAAGCGATGGTGATCGTCATCATGTCGAGGGGGATGTTCAGCCAGCCCATGCTCCCCAGTACCACCGTAACCGGCATGATGTTGGGAACAATCCCGATCAGGGCCAGGTAGAGGGAGCGGAACAGGATCAAAAACATCAGGCCGATGCCCATGAAGACCATGCCGATCGTGGCGATCTGCGACCGGAACAGGCTGTTCAGCATGTTGTTGTAGAGGATGTACATATTGGTGAACTGAATCCGTTCCCGGTCAAGACCCATCTCGGTTGTCAAAAAATTCTCGATCCGGACCAGGAAATCGCCCCGACTCCCCTGCCGGTGGGACTCGATTATCCTGGTCGCGAAGCGGGCCTGGGTGGGATCTTCCGCCACGTAGGGTTCGACCACCATCTCCCTGATCTCCGGCGGCAGGTTCTTGTAGAGGATGGCCAGTTCAAAGTTGGCCAGGGGGACCCCGTCATTAAGCCGGGTGGTTATCTTGACCAGGGTGGCCGGGGAGAGAACCTGGCCGATTTTGGCCTCGGAATCGAGAAAATCGTGGATCTTGTCGAACTGCTCCATGGTATAGGCGTCGGCGTACCAGCGGCTTTGTTCATCGCCGCCGCCCTCCTCCTCGAAAAAATCCTCTTCAACGCCCTCCTCCGGAGCAACCGGCTCGAAATCGATGATCAGATCCAAGGGAGTGGTGCCGCCCAGTTTGCGGTCGATCAGGCTCATACCCTGGTATATCTCGGTATCTTCCTTGAAATAATCGATAAAGCGATTGTCGACCGTAAGCCGGGTGATGCCGATTCCGCTGACCGCGGCAACAATCAGGGTCAGCACGATGATCAGCTTGCCGTAACGTGCGGTAAAATCGGCGAAGACCATGGTGAAGGGATGGCTGAAATCCTCAACGGCGCCGGAGTCGGTTTTTTCGAGGAGACAGACCGAAGCGGGAAAGAGAATAAAGGCCAGCAGGAAACTGACCACCAGGCCGAAGGCCATCATCAGGCCGAAATCGATAACCGGCCTGATTTCACTGACCACCAGAGAGCTGAAGGCGACCGCCGTGGTCAAGACCGTATAAAAACAGGGAGTGGCGATGGTCTTCACGGTTTCCAGGACCAGTTGCCGCTGGCTTTTCTCGGGATTGCGGGCATGGATTTCGAGATAGCGTTCGATTAAATGGATAGTCAGGGCCATGGTCAGAATCAGGGTCAGGGAGATGAAGTTTGAAGAGATCACCGTGACCCGCCAGTCCATCAGGCCCAGCATGCCGATCATGGTCACCACCGCCGCTCCGCAGCACAGCAGGGAAAGGATCACCCAGCGCGCCTGCCGGAAGATGACGGTCAGGGTGACGATCAGGAGGATAAAGACCCCGGCCCCGAAAATGAGCAGGTCCTTTTCGATAAAGCCGATCATGTCGGCGACGATCATCGCCACCCCGCCCAGATACAGCTCGGCCTCCTGCCGGTGGCGGTCGACTACCGCCCGGATCTCCTCGACGATCCGGGTATCCTCCTGCTGGATTTCGGTCAGCTTCTCGCGGTAGGCCCGGGAAACCTCCTCAAGCTCCCGCGCCTGTCGGCCGGTGAGTTCGCCTTTGGCTTCCTTGTCCCGCAGTTTATAGCGGCGGTTCAGGAGATCGCGATATTCCCGATCGACGGGGAGGTAGATCAGGAGCGAGGTGGTCAGGCCGTCGTCGCTCAGGAGCCTCCCCTTGTAAAGCGGGTTTTTCCTTAACTCCCTGACCACGGTCTCCTTGTCTATCCCCGATTTTCCCAGGGTCAGCAGGTTGTCGGCATCGGCCACTTCGCTAAGCGAGGTGCCGGTGGTATAGATCAAGGGAACATCGAGGATGGTGGTGACCGATTCCACCCCCTCTATCCGGCGCAGGCGGTCGCGAAGTTCTTTCAGGTCGGCAAGGGTCTCGGGCGCGAAAAGATCGTTTGCTACGGTATAGGCGAGAAGGAGCAGGTCGCCGGAGCCGTAGCGCTCGGTGATCTGCCGGTAGTAGTAGAGATCGGCGTCATTCTCCAGGACCAGCGAATCGCCGGAGGCATCGAGCTTGAAATCGGGAATATGCCAGGCAAAAAAGGATACCGCCAGCAGGGTAACGATCAAGGTCGCCACCGGCCGCTTGAGGACCAGGGATTCGTATATATTGGAAAAAAGCGGCATGGAGAAGATTTAAAGCGCCTGAAATGAACCGCTCTGTTCGATAACAGCTGGCACCCCTTCGAGAATTTCGGCAACCCGTTCTTTTAGCCCGGGACCCACTACGCTGACATAAACCTTAAGGCAGGGAATGTCCCGGCATAGCCCCCTGGCGACCCCGACAACACCGGGCAGGGCCAGTAATTCCTTACCATGCCTTTCCATCGCCTTATCGATATCTTCGGCGGACATCATTGCCTTCTCCTGATTGGCGCCGTTGTTTGCAGGCATCGCGCAGGCACACGCTAAACCGGTTATCAGTAGACAGAGCGCCAGGCGGAACATCCCTCCAGAAATGCGCCAGCCCAGATCCGCCAACCACCGATTCTTAGCATTTAATATCCGCATAAACGGTCTTGATTTTCAATAAAACGGAACCACAGCCGCTGGATTCGAAAAGTGCCGGTGGCCTTTTCCAAACCTACCCCAGGATCCGTGGGCGTTCGAGAACGACGTGGATGCAAGGCGGCAACGATGTTGATAATACTAATGGTATATCAACGAGTTGCCAACACGGCAGATGCGCCGTTATCGGGCGCCCACGGATTCTGGTTACTCTCCGTCGATGCTTACCCCGAAATGGTCCAGAATCAAACCGATGGGACTGGCAACGGCGAGCTTGCCGCTTTTGTTGCCGGCGAAGAGAAGCCCGGTTGGCTCCCGTCCGCTTGTGACCAGCAGGGAACCTGAATCGCCCGCCTTGATGAATGGCTTGTTGGATTCGACAATAAGCTGGCCGGCGAAAAAGGCCGTGCCGGCATTATAGCCGACCCGGACCGAACCATTGATACCGGTGACCTCACCCTGGGTAAAACCGGATGTCCTTCCGTATTTCTGGACCTGGGTCCCCAGGGTTGCCTCGACTATGGTCGATTTGGGCAACCCGTAACCGTCCGAGGGAGTGGCCTTTCCCAGGTCGTCAACAGAGGAAAGGGCGACGGCGGCATCCATGGTGTTTTCCCTGCCGCTGAAATCCAGGGGCTCAAAAGCGCTCAAGGTTCCGATGACGTCGTCCTGATTATAGGCGCAGCCGCTGTCATATCGTCCCGGCTGCAAAACCTCGCTGCCAAGTTCCGCCTCGTTTTCCAGGGCGTAAACATGATTATTGCTGAGGGCATAAACGCTGGCGCCGTCCGTCACCCGGGCGCCGATTGTCCCGGCCGAACATTCGCCCGCATTGCCGGTGGAAACTCCGATCGGCACCGGCCGATTGACCCTCGAAGTCGGATCGACTTTCTCGCTATCGCCGCCGGAACCGGGGCCGCCCGCCCAAGGTGGCTTGGGCATGGCAAGAATTCTGCCGGTAACCCTGGAAACCACCGGGACCCCGTCAAGTTGAGTCGGCAAAAGGCCCGGTCCGACGGTTTTTTCCAACATGATCAGGACTACCGGGTTGCCGCCCGGGTCAACGGCGGTGGCGGTCCCGACCACTTCCGGTATTCCAAACAACCTTTGGGTATGGCGCTGTTGCGCCGCCATGGCTGTTTTAAGTCCCATTGGCGAACTATCCCGGGCCGGAGTCTCGATGGTTGCCTTTGCTACAATGATACCGGGCTTGAGGCCTTCTTCGTGATTGGCTTGGGAAATCCGCGGAAAGGCAAGGAGTAAAGACAACAAGCACAAGGCCATGCTGAATTTAAAGCCGAGTTGAGCAGCTGGTCTGCTCGCACGAGACTTATGCCC
>JARGFN010000008.1:10670-14822 GCA_029210665.1 Desulfobulbales bacterium | reverse complement strand
AGCTGGTCTGCTCGCACGAGACTTATGCCCTGTGGGTATAAGCAAGAGAGAACTATAAAAAGAACGATTCATAATACACCTCCCTGCCCCATTAATCTATTGCTTACCCATCAAGTTCGAGCAGATCCCGGTCACTTACAAGATTTGATCAGGGATCGTCCTGATCCGGCAAAACTGTGTGCCCTGGGCAAATCCAAATTCACCAATATCCCTCGGGGCTGAACGGATACTTTATCAAATTCTATTATCGGCCCTATCTTCAGAGCAAGAAAAAAATAAGAATCCCAACCTGCCTTCGTCCCCAATGTTTTTTATACACATTGCTTTCAGGGAGACTTCTGGTTACGCATCAGAGGAAGTCGTTGGTCAAGCGCCGAGTCTGCTTGAATCAGGTCGTTACGATGAGGATTTTTATCGTGAGACGAGGGAGACCCTCAATCGTACCAGAAAGTGGCAGGGAGAAATATGGGACCATGGAAGAGCGCTAATCGGTGAGGCGCGGGTAAGAGTTTTTCAGCCATTCCGTGGTGCGCCGCATCCCTTCCGGGGTGCTGACCTCGGGTTCATAACCGAGATCGCGACGGGCGGCGGCAATGGAAAACCAGTGGGAATGGGCCAGTTGCTCGGCCAGGAAACGGGTCATCGGGGGCTCTTCTTCAATTTTAAAAAGCCGATAAAAACTTTCCATCAGCAGCCCGGCAAATCTCGCCTTCCGAAAACCGATCCTCCGGTTGACGGCGGGGATCCTGTTCATCGCGAAAAAATGATCTATCCATTTCCAGAGCTTGACCGGCTCCCCCTGGGAAATGAAATAGGCCCGGCCCGCCGCCGCGCCGCCTTTGGCGAGACTGTCGGCCGCCAATAAATGGGCCGCGACGACATTATCGATATAGGAGATGTCGACCAGATTTTCGCCGTCTCCCACCCTCTTCAGCACTCCCTGCCGGCCCCTTTCGACCAGCCGGGGAATAAGGTTGGTATCGCCGGGCCCCCAGATCAGGTGGGGGCGCAGGGCCGTGGTTTTGAGCTCTTCGGAGTTGGCGGCCAGCACACCCTTTTCGGCCATGGCCTTGGTCTCGGCGTAGGCGCAGAGAAAGCGCTCGGCATAGGGGGTCGACTCGTCAACCCCGCGGAGGTTGCCGCCCCTGAATACCACGCTGGGCGTGGAGGTGTAGACCAGCCGCGGGATCCGGTTGGTCCGGCAGGCAGCGATGACATTCTCGGTGCCGGTAACGTTGATCGAGTAATACTCTTCGTGGCTGCCCCAGATCCCCGCCTTGGCGGCCACATGAAAAACCGTGTCGCAGCCCCGGGAAACCGAGACCAGGAAGTCGCGGTCCCGGATATCGCCTTTCGCCTGGGTGAGATCGGCTTGATCGAGATCATGGTAATGGTTGCGGCCGACCACCACCACCTCCAGGCCGCGCTCAAGCAGCCGCCTGGTCAGGGCCCGGCCGACGAAGCCGCCACCGCCGGTGACCAGCGCCTTTTTGATGCCCACTCCGGCAAGTCCCGGGGAATCGATTTCGCCTGGCGGATTCATGGTCGATTCCAGCCCAGTTCCTTGCCGGCCCAGACCGCGAGCTTTTCCCGGAATATCTTGGCGTTGTGGCGGATATCGACCGGGAAATCATGGTTGATCAGGAAATGCTTGATCTCCCTGGTCTGGTCATTGGCCGCGGCCAATCGTTTCAGGTCCTCGATAAGTTTGCGGCGATCGCAGCTTTTCGCCGGTTCGACAATCAGCACCGGAGTCACCCTGCCGCCGACCCTTTGCACCCCGACCAGGGCCGAGCGATAGACCTTGGGATGTTCGTTGAAGAGAGCCTCGCAGGGAATGGTCAGCATCACCCGGCCGCCGGTCTCGACCCGATGGGCCTTGCGGCCGCAGAACCAGAGGCGGTTTTTTTCATCGAAATAGCCGAGATCGCCGATCCGGTGCCAGAAGGTGCAGCCGTCGGTGATCTTGGCCAGTCCATTGTCGCTGAGATTATTGTAGTAGGAGGCGGTGACCACCCCTCCCCTGACCACGATCTCACCGACCTCGCCGACCGGCAGTACCTCCACCTCGGACCAGTCGCCAAGAGGCGCGTCGCTCATTTTGATGATCGCGACCTCGATGCCCGGCAGGGGGCGGCCGACGCAGGTGCCTTTGCCCCGGCGGCTCAACGGCCAGGTTTCGGCCAGGATTTCGGAACCGCTGATCGAGGTCACCGGCAGGGATTCGGTGGCCCCGTAAGGGGTCTGGATCTCGCCCTCTTCGGAGATTATCCGCCGGACCCGGTCGATCAGTTCGCCGGATACCGGGGCGCCGGCCATCAGGACCAGCCGCAGCGAATCGAGGCGGATGGACCGGTCGAGGCAGTAGCGGCTGACCACGTTCCAGATCGCCGGCGAGCCGAAGGAATAGGTGACCCGGCGTTCGATAATCGATTTAACGAACAGTTCCGGATCGACCCGGGCCGGATGGGCGGCATCCATCTCCGGAATCACCGCGCAGGCCCCGAGCGCGGCGGAGAACAGGGCGAAGAGCGGAAAGGCGGGCTGATCGATATCGTCGGGGGTGATCCGGTAATAGTCCCTGATCAGATCCAGTTGGGCCCTGAAATTGCCGTGGCTGTACTGGACGCCTTTCGGGGGGCCGGTGCTGCCGGTGGTGAAAATTATGGCGGCCGGATCCTCCTGCCCGGTCTGCCGGTAGGGAAAAGACCCGGCCGCAAAATCGGCCAGCCCTTCCAGCTGGGAACCCAGGAGCCCCAAACCGGGTCCGACGCAGACATTTCGGTTCACCGAATAGAAGTCCGGATATTTGAGCAGTCTGAAGAGATGCGCCTTCGGGGTGCCGATAAAGGCGGTGGGCTTCACCGAGTTGATGCAGCGCAGGAGGTTGCGGTAGCCCATGCCGGGATCGATCAGGATAACCGGTGAGCCGAGACGGAACAGGGCAAAGGTCAGGCAGATGAAGTCCCTGGAGGGCGGGACCATCAGGACGGTGCGGTCCCGTTCAGTAAGTCCGGCCGCCTTCAGGCCATGGGCATAGGCCGAGGCATGGTCGTCCAGTTCCTTGAAGGTCCAGCTCCGATAGCCGCCGAATACCTTCTCGATCAAGCCGATCCGGCCCGGTTGCCTGGCGGCCACCTGGCCGAGGGTGTGGGCGATGTTAAAATCTTCCATGTTCCTGGCTTTTACTCACAATTCATGAGACAGATATCTATCCCAGATATTCATCGAGAAACCCGGTGATTAGGTGGTCGACTTCCCCGCCGGCGTCTTCAAGAAGGTAATGGCCGGCGCTTTCCAGGTAGATCGAACGGGCCTTCGGAAAGCGCCTTTTCCACTCGTGGAAAAAACTGTTGTCGAAACAGAAATCCCTGCCTCCCCAGAGGATCAGGGTCGGATTGTCTTTAAAGTAGTCCAGGCCGCCCTCCGCCCTGAGTAGCTGCTCCCAGGAGGGATGATGGATATCGAGGGGAATGTCCTCGATAAAGCGCATGATGGCGATTCTGTTTTGCCAGTTGTCGTAAGGGGCCAGAAAACCTTTCCGTACGGGCCCGGGCAGGTGTTTTTTGGCCGCCATGAACACGGCCAGTCCGGCAAAAAGGTTGAGGCCGCGAACCAGGAGCGGGCCCAGGTACTTGAGCCGGCAGACCGCGATCCGCCAGGGTATCCTTTTGGAGCGGAAGGCGGCCGAATTCATGATCACCAGCGCTTCGATCCGTTCGGGATGTTCGGCGGCGTAACCCATGCCGATGGCGCCGCCCCAGTCGTGAACGACCAGGGAATGCTTTTCGATGCCGAGATGGTCGAGGAGTTTTTCGAGATTACCGACATGATCGGCGAGCCGGTAAGGATAATCCTGGGGTTTATCGGAAAGGCCGCAGCCCATGTGATCCGGAACAATGACCCGGTAGCGGTCCCGAAGCAGCTTGATCAGGTTGCGGTAGAAAAAGGACCAGGTCGGGTTGCCGTGCAACATGACAATCACCCTGCCCTCCCCTTCATCGACATAGGACAGCCGATGGCCGTCGATCATGAATTTGCGGGTTTTAAATGGATACAGGCTGTTGCTTGGCATTTAATACCCCGGTTACTTAACATGAGATAGTTTGCGAATCTGTATTGGGAAAGGTTATAACAACATTTAAAAGCCAG
>JARGFN010000008.1:0-10570 GCA_029210665.1 Desulfobulbales bacterium | reverse complement strand
ACCTGTCCTTAACCTTGAACCAGTCCTTTTCACCATTCGATGCCGAGCATCAGACAGTTGATCCCGCTGCCGATGCCGAGAACCGCCGCCCTTCCCCCATCTTTAAGCATACCCGCCTCGATGCCCATCGCCAGGGTAATGGGAGCCGAGACCGAACCGACATTGCCGAGTCGGGCCAGGGTTTCGTAATTGCGGGTCTGGTCAAGCCCCAGGGTCTCGAAAAGGAGGCGGGCATGGGCCGAACCGACCTGATGGCAAAAAAATCGGGCAACGGAATCGGCGCTCCAGCCTGATTCGGTCAGAAAATCCCGCCATGTTTCAGCGGCCGTTTCCACACCTCGCTTAAGAAGCTCCTCGGAATCGGTGGCCATCAGAGTTCCCGACGCGGATACCTGGCCGCCCTGGCAAAGATCATTGAACGAGGTCTTGGCACGATAAGTCGCGTTGATCAGTTTATGAGCGCTGGTCCGCCCACCGGCGTCGCCCATGACCAGGGCCACGGCTCCGGAACCGATGGTCAACGAGGCGAAACTGTTTTTGATACTTTTCCGGGTCACGGTCGGATCGTTAAGCAGATTGACAATGGTCGATTCAACCAGTTCCTCGGCAGTCTCGCCGGAGACGATCAGACCGTTCTTGATCTGCCCCAGTTCGATCATGCCCCCCAGGGTCACCATCCCGTTCAAAAAGCCAAGGCAGGCGTTGGAAATATCGTAAACCAGACATTTCTCGGGCAGCCCCAACTGGCGATGGACAAAGGTGGCGGTAGCCGGTTCCATCATATCCCGGCTTACCCCGGTAAAAAAGAGGCACTCCAGTTCGGCCGGATCGATCCCCGCTGCCGCGATAGCCTTCCTGCCCGCCAGAACGGCTCCGTCGCTGGGCCTGGCGCCTTCATTCCAGAAACGCCGTTCGCCGATCCCGGACATCATTTCAAGCCGGCCGGGCGGCAGCTTCAGGCGTTCGTAGAGCGTCGCCAAGCGCTCTTCGAGCCGTGCCGAGGTCACCACCCGGGGCGGCAGTTCATAACCGAAACCATGGAGGTGGACCCTGGTGAATTTCATCGGTCGATAGCCCCGCTGACGATCTCGGAATCGAAGTAGTTGACCGCCATCCCGGCGTCGATAACGATGGCCTGGGTGTTGATCCCGGAGGAGCGTTCGGAGAGAAGGAAGGCGGCCGTGTCGGCTACTTCGGCGGTTTCCAGGGCCCGTTTGCGTAAAGTGGCCTTTTCGGCGTACAGATAGCTGTCGACGTAACCGGGAATGCCTGCCGAGGCCGAGGTCTTGAGAAGGCCGGGGCAGACCGCGTTAAATCGCACATTGGAGAAGGCGGCGAAACTTTTGGCCAGAAAGCACAGGGAGGATTCGAGGGCCGCCTTGACCGGCGCCATGTATCCGTAGTTTTCGGCCGCCATCCGGGTGGTGGAGATTGAAACGGTGATCATGGAGGCGTCCTTCGCCAGGAGATCCTTGAAATGGTTGGCGATCGAGATGAAGGAGAAGCAGGAGATATCCATGGCCTGGAGAAAATCTTTCTTGATCGTTTCATGAAACGGCTTGATACCTTCCGAATAATTGGCGAAGGCGATGGAATGGACGATTCCCGCCAGTTTGCCGCCGTCAAGCGAAGTCTCGATCTCCCGGCTCAGCCCGATGATATTTTCTTCTTTCTCGACATCGCAGATAAACACCCTCGCATTCGGGAAAAGCTTTTCAACAGCGGCAAGTCGTTGCTCGGAACGGACCACATGGATAACCTCGGCCCCTTCCTCGACCAGAACCTGGCCGATCGCGCAAGCTATCGACTTGCGATTGGCCAGGCCGAAGACGACAAATGTTTTGCCTTCAAGTCGTAGAAAACCCATGATCGCTTTTACTCCCTAGTCTTGGCCGGTAAAAACCATGCCGATTCAGCTCCGCAGATAGGCGTCGGCGTCGTTGGCGACGATGACCCCGTAGTTGATTGCGCCGAGCCAGCCGGACATGATGATCCCGACCGAACCGACATGGAAAAGCCCCTTGACGTCGTTGAACAGGGTGCGGGACACCTCGAGCCCTTCGAATTTGGTCCCGAAGGAAGTGCCCTTGGTATGGAGGGTATAGCGCTGAAAAGTCCTCGGAGTCGCCGCCTCCAGCCAGTCGCATTTTTGACGGATATCGGGGATATATCTCTCCAGATCGACGAGACTCCGCTCGATCATCTTCTCCTTTTCCTCCCGGTAGCGTTCTTCCGGCAGAGCGGCCCAGTCGTCGTAACGGGCGTTCATCGAGGCTACCACCGTATAGCGGTCATGGCCCGGCCTGGTCTTCGGATAATAGAGGGAGAAGGTCCGGCTGCGGGTTTCCATGTCGAGCATCTCGTCGACATCGTAGGCCGGAGCCGTCGAGGTGAAGAGGAGATCGCCGACATCGTCGAGCCTCTCCCCTTCCCTGATCCCCATGTAGACCTGGCAGCTGGAATTATTGACCTGGACCGGCTTGATCTTTTCGAGAAATTCGGCGGAGAACGATGCCCGCCCGGCCAGGTCGTCGATCGTATTAAGGATACCGGCGTTCGAGACCACGCAGGCCGCTTCGATAAAGCGGCCGTCGATCTCGACCCCCCGCACCCGCCCCCGGTCGATGACGATCCGTTCCGCCCGGGAGTTCGTGCAGATGGTCACCCCGTTCTTTTCCAGTTCCTCGACCATCATCTCGATAAGCTTGTCGGTGCCGCCGCTGAAGGTGAAGACCCCCTTGTTCATGAAATTGGAGAAGACGATGCCGTAGGTGATCGCCGGATCGTTGAAATTTGAGCCGTTGGCATAGCTGATCGGCTCCATCAGCAGCCGATGGACATCGCCGCGGCCGGGGAAAAACTGCTCGAAAAGTTCCCGGGTCGTCATGGTCCGGTCGTCGTAGAAGTTCATCCCGGCCACCGTATTGAAAAAATCGTCGACCGAGGCGCGGTCCACCTTGAACCGATTGGTGAGAATCGAGGTGAAGTCCTCCTTATCGAAGGTGGTCCTGATGGTGAACTGGGGGTTGTCGAAAACGATATTGTTCAGCTGGACGATCGAATCCATGATCGCCCGGTTCCAGTACTTGCGGCAGGTCTTTATCATCCCGTGGGGAAAGCCGTGCAGGGAGATATCGAAGATGTGGCCTTTACGCTTGAACCAGGTGGCCAGGCCGCCGAGGCGATGATGATGCTCAACCAGCAGGACCCGGTGGCCGGCGTTGGCCAGGCGATTGGCGGTGGTGAGGCCGCCCAGGCCGGAGCCGATTACCACCACATCGTATTTGGCGGCCGCTTTTGCGATGGATTTATAAGGCATGTTTCAATTTTCTTTAAAGATATGTTTGTTTACCATGGTCACCCCGGAAAGCATCGCGCCGACGATGCCCAGATAGCCCTGGTCGGTTCCGGCGACAAAGAGATTGGCGAGCGGCGTGGTCCCTTCCTTGAGCTTGATCGGGCTGCCATAGATCGCCCCGTTGGCCTTGCCGGTGAATTTTTCGATGGTGGTCGGCGTGAAGACATCCTGATATAATACCTTTTCCCGGTAATTCCCAATGATTTCCCCGACCTTCCCGGCCGAACGGTCCGCCCATAACTTCTTCATTGTCGCGTACTCTTCCGGGGCATACGATTTCCAGACCTGGTAATTGGCCGGATGGGTGACCCGGAGCTGGAATTCCGCGCCCGGCGCCAGGTCATGGAAGTTGTCGGGAAAGCAGATCACCCCGCAATTGACATTGACCGCCTCGTCCGGACAGCAATAATCAAAAGGCTCGTCGAGATTGTAGAAAATAATGGTTTCGTCGCTCCGGATCTTTTTACGATATTCGGAGGGCAGGATATTGATGATCTCGATAAAACTCATCCGGCCGCGGTAACCGGCCGTTTCCGCCGGACCACTCTCCGACGCCATGAATTGAAGGGTTGCCGGATACCCCACGGTTGAAATGACCTGTCCGGCGGCGATCTCTTCGCCCGATTCAAGGACCACGGTATTTACTTGTTTGTCCACGATCGCGAAATGCTTGACCGGGGCGCGGAATCTGATCTCGCCGCCCAGGGCTCGATAATGGCCGAGCAGCAGATCGAGAAAATCCTTGATATTACCGGCCGGCCTGAAAAAGCCTTCCAGGAACACGGCCTGGAACATGATAACGAACTGATCGAAGTCCATGTCATGCTCATTGCAGTTGCCGTACATCATCAGGGGCCAGAGCAGCATGTTCAGCAGACGCTCGTTGTCGAGAAGTTCGTGCAATCTGTCTTTGGCCGACCGCCAGGGCCGGTTGACGAAAGGGTCATAGCGGTCGATCAATTCGACCAGGGAGTTGAAGCGGTTGATCGATCCTGGGAAAAGTCGCGCGACTTCGCCGCGTAACAGCTCAAGATCGTTGGAGAATGACAGGGCATGGCCGTCCGGGAAGTAGATGGTGGAACGGAGCTGCTGATGGGTGAGGAATTTCTTGCGGGAAAGTTTCAGTTGGCGGAACAGGCGGTTTAAAGGCGCCGATTTACTGACGGGCGGCGCGTAATTGGTCATGGCATGGAGACCGGTTTCGAGCAGACGCCCCTGGCGGTAGTAATAGGAATTAAGGCCGCCGGCAATGGCGTGTTTTTCGAGGATCAGCACCTTATAGCCGAAACGGGCCAGGCGAATACCAGCGGCAAGGCCGGAAAGACCGCCGCCTATGATTACCTGATCGTAGGATGCCAATCGATTTAAACGTCCTTAAGGCGGGGCTCCAGGTAATTAACGCAGCTGGCAAGGGAGGCAAGTTCGGGATAGTCCCCCTCCGGAATCTGGAGCTGGTAGCGTTTTCGAAGCTCCATCACTATGTCAAGAAAGTCCATGGAGTCAAGATCGAGCTGGTCCCGCAAGGGCTCATCGGCATTCAGGTTTTCAACTTCGCCATCCTCATCGATATCCTGGATGATCTCCAGAATAACGTCTTTGATCTCGTCCCTTGTCATCAAGTATTCCCCAGGAATCGAAAACGGCCGGTTGAGCACGACCGCATCTGAACCGTAAATTGAACAGAATTACAAATCATTGACTTACAAAAGCGAGGTATCTTAGCACAAATAAATAATTTGTAAATCAGAGTGTTGCACTATTCGTATTTTTTTATGATGACCACGGAGTTGATCCCCACCATGCCGAAGGAATTGTTGAGAATCGCCTTGACCGCTTTGAGCTCGACCGGTCGGTTGGCGACGATATTGGCCAGGTCGCACTCGGGATCGGGATTGTCGAGATTGATGGTGGGATGGACCAGATTGTCTGCAAAGGCGGGGAGGTTGCCGGCCAGTTCCAGGACCCCGGCCGCCCCCATGGCATGTCCGATGATGGACTTGGTGTTGTTGATATAGGTAGAGGGGGAATTGCCGAACACCTCGCGGATCGCCCGGCACTCCTCGATATCGCCCTGCCTGGTCCCGGTGGCGTGGGTATTGACGATATCGATATCGGCGGGATTAAGCCCGCCTTTGGCCAGGGCCTTGCGCATACATTCTGCCTGCCGTGGACCGTAGGGCAGGACGAAGTCGCGGGCGTCGGAATTCATCGCGTAGCCGGCCAGCTCGCCATAAATTTTTGCCCTTCTCGCCTTGGCCCGGTCCAACCGCTCCAGGGTGTAGATGCAGCCGCCCTCGGAGATAACAATGCCGTTTCTGGCCATATCGAAGGGGCGGCTCGCCTTGGTGGGGTCAGCGTGTTGGGCCAGGGCGCCCTGGGCCTTGAAGCTGGCGAAGATCCCGAAAGAGCCGACACACTCGGAGATGCCGCCGCAGAGGGCCAGATCAACTTCATCCAGCAGCAACATCTGAGCCCCCTGGATGAGGGCGGCGTTGCCGGCCGCGCAGGCCGCGCCCACCGAATAATGGGGACCGGTGATCCCCAGGCTCATGGTCACCTCGCCGGCCGGATTGTTCAGGACGGTTCGGGGGTTATGGTGATGGGTCCAGTAGTCGGTGTTGTAATCGAACTTGCTGATATTGTAGACCTCGTTTTCGGTCTCCACCGTGCCGTGCTCGGTCAGGCCGAGATAAACCCCGGTTTTATCCTTGTCATACTCGCTGAAATCGATCCCGGCGTCGTTTACGGCCTCGTGGGCGCAGTAGACGCTGATGCAGCCCGCCCTGGTCCCCCGCTTGTTGTCTTTTTTCTTGCGGTATCTGGTTTCGGCAAAGGAGCAGACCCCGGCCGGCGCCGGATCCATATAGCGCAGATCGATGTTGGCAATCTCGCTTTGCCCCCTGAGAAGCTTTTCGCGATATTCGGTGAGATTCGCGGCGTTCGGCGCGGCGAGGCCGACCCCGGTGATCACGATTCTTTGGTTATCCGGTTTTCCTGTCATCTTGAATATCCTGCCCTGGTTAAAAAAGTGGGAATATAGCGAAGTTAAGAGTTTATGTCGACAACAAGATCAAAAACGGCCGCTCAAATGATCGCCTTGATACTCGGGGACGATTTGCCGGAGATGCTCGATCAGGGCGGAGATATCCCTGCTCGAGGCGGAGCGGTGCAGGGCGGCGAGCTCTTCCTGCAACCATTGCCAGTCGACCTCCCGGCTGCTGGCCAGGAAGAGTTTCGGGTGGTTGGTCTTTTGCAGGTTTTCCCGTTCATGGAAGATCTCCTCGAAGAGCTTCTCTCCGGGCCGCAGGCCGGTATAGATAATTTCGATATCCCGGCCCGGCACCAGTCCGGAGAGTCTGATCATCTGTTCGGCCAGCTCGCGGATCAGCATGGGCTCGCCCATATCGAGGACGAAGATCTCGCCGCCCCGGCCCATCGCCCCGGCCTGGAGAATCAGGCCAACCGATTCCGGAATGGTCATGAAATAGCGGGTAATATCCGGATGGGTAACGGTTACCGGGCCGCCGGTCTGGATCTGTTTTTCGAAGAGCGGCACAACCGAGCCGGCCGAGCCGAGAACATTGCCGAAGCGGGTCGTGATAAACCGGGTTTGCGAGCGCTTGGCCAGGTTCTGGCAGTAGATCTCGGCGATCCGCTTGGTGGTCCCCATCACGTTGGCGGGATTGACCGCCTTGTCGGTGGAAACCAGGACAAAGGCCTCGGACCGGTAAAGATGGGCGGCATCGGCGACCACCCTGGAACCGGAAACGTTATTGACCACCCCCTCGGCGGGATTGAGTTCGATCATCGGCACATGTTTATAGGCCGCGGCATGAAAAACCACCTGGGGCGAGAACTCCTTGAAGAGCCAATCCACCCTTTCCGGATTTTTCACGTCGCCGAGCACCGTGGCAATCTTCAGCTCGGGAAAGGAACTCCGCAACTCGTGGTCGATGGTGTAGATATTGAATTCGCCATGATCCAGAATGATCAGGCGGGATGGCTGTTGGGCTCCAATCTGCCGGCAGAGTTCCGAACCGATCGAGCCGCCGGCCCCGGTCACCAGGACCGATTTGCCTTCGAGATAATTGGCGATGGCCCGGTAATCGAGCTCGACCGCGTCCCGGCCCAGCAAGTCCTCCAGAGTCACCGCCCGCAGCTGCTCGGCCTGGACCGTATCGCCGGACAGTTCGGCCAGGGACGGCAGGGTTTTACACCTGACCCCGATCCGGCTGCACTCGCCGACCAGTTTCTTGATCGTAGCGGGATCGGCCGAGGGGATGGCGAGAAGCACCAGTTCGATCTCGTAGAGCCGGACAACTTCCTCGATCCGGTCCAGGCTGCCGTAGACCCGCACCCCGTGCAGCTCCCGTTTATACTTGCGCGGATCGTCATCGACCAGGGCGACCGGTTGAAATTCCGGTTTATGGAGCAGGTCGCGGAGCAGCAGTTCGGCCGCCTGGCCGGCACCTGCCACCAGGGTGCGCACCCCTTCCTGTTTGTTGAGCCGCAGCTTGCGGTCCTTCAGCAATCGATAGCACAAGCGGGTGCCGGCCAGACCGATGATCAGAAAGAGCGGGCTCAGGAGCAGAACCGTCCGGGGAATCCCCTGCAGGCGGAAGAAGATAAAGGCGAAGAGATTGACGATCAGAGCGCCCAGCAGGACCGCCTTGACGATCCTGATCAGGTCCGGCAGGGACGCATAGCGCCAGATCCCCCGGTAGAGGCCGAACAACCGGAAAATAACGGCATGAACCAATAACGACAGCGGCAGCAGACGGTAGAAGCCGTCCAGGTACTCGGCGGGGATTTCCTGGAGATTGAAGCGGAACCAGAAGGCCAGAAACAAGGTCGCCGGCACCCAGAAAAGATCGTGCAGAAACGCGGCCCAACGATTGAATAAAAATCTTGTAAGGTAACCCTTAATCACCAGCGCTACTCCGTTCCGATATATTTTTTAATAATGATAAACTCACAAAGAATCACGGGATGGCTACGCAAAAACTGTTCCGACCGAAAAACCCTATATCTTGAAGTTGAATGGTTCGGGATTATTCACCAGCGACTTTATTGCCTGTTCACCTTCCGCGCAGACAACGCTGGTCAGATAGGCCCAGAACCCTTCTTTTTCAATGGTTTCCTCGACGATGCGCACCGGCAGAAACCGCCTCATTTCTTCAATAAAATCATGACGCAACGAAGGATCGCGTTGTAATTTTGCTTTGCGCTTATTCAACAAATCCACAAATTCGGCCGTACCTTGATGTCGATCAATTATCTTGTTCGGGAGCAAGGCAAGCGGCAATTCGACTCCTTGCTGTTTAAGCCAGCCGATATCCCAAAGATCACGGTTTTTCAACCGGTTTGCCCGTAACGCCAGGGCAACAAGTTTATCGGCCAGGATTTCTTCACGACTCTGGGCCTGAATGATCAGACCGGAGGTCCCCATCTCAACGCCATAATGGTTGCGAAGCATCATCGGCCGCCGATCATAACTGGGTATCATGCAGATATCGATATTGATTTTTTGTGAAGCTGCCGCACGCTGTTCCGGGCGGGTGACAACTTTCATCTTCCAGATATCGACATTTCCCGTTTCCTTCCGCGGCGAATCCACCGTAACCTTCAGCCCATACTTCGCTTCCAGCCTGTCAACAAGCACGGCGGCCAAATCGCGCAGGGTCTTGCGGTTGAATTCCTTTCCCCCCGTAAAATCCAGATCCTCACTCAGTCGGTGAGAGCCATAGCAGGCCCGCAGGCAGGTGCCGCCGATAAAGGTCAGGGTGTCGAGAAAGCCGGCACCGCCCATTTCACGAAGGATATCGTGATGAAGGAGTTCTTTCTCAACCACCGTACGCAACGGCGCAAGCTCGGACTTGTTTTTCATTGCCTCAAGGACAAGCCGATCAAATAAGTTCATTGGCGGCATCCCAGTCGATTAAATCGGTACTCCGTCGGGTGGCCAGCATGTCCTTTATCGACAAGGCGACGGAGGCGCGCCACAAACGACAATCCGGATCGTAGATTAGATAGTCCGTCAGGTTTTCCGGCCGCTTCTTGGTGTGAACAAACTCAATACGGCCAAAATCACCGCAATTGACAATATGACTGCGACCGGAAGACATCAAGGTGATCCAGTTTATAGGAATCTGCGAAATCACCCCGGCATCGCTTAATACCGTCTCAAGACTGATATAATTAAACTCACCGGCCCGCAATCTCGCCGCCGCGTGAAAGAGCACCAGTCCACCGGCATATTCCACCCCGGGATACAGATACAGCCCGCGGCAGATACGCTTCAACAAACCATCCTTTACCCCTCTGCTTAGCAACGCCTTGAATCCGCCCTTACTTTGCTCGGGCATCGCACCCTTCAAGTCGGCAAGGGAAAACAGATAATGTTCTTCATCGGCAAGCTCAGCGAGAATTTTGGCAAGTTTTTTGATTGGTTGCACGGAAGCACTCCAGTCTACATAAAGATACATATAATATAACTTTATGTAGACCAAAAAAGACGGAATGTCAAGATAAATGGCGACGTCTCGTCCACCACTTTTCCGAAAGCTACTGTATTCCGTCTCCCTGCCTCCCCCACCATTTTTGGTCCCGCGAGAAGCGAAACGACGCGGCAGTCAAGTCTAGCCGGCCCCTAAACACCATCGACCCATATAACTGCCCTTAATTCCTTAATCTTGCGGTTTGAACCTTGAAACTTGCAGCTTGAACCTGTCCTTAATGCGAAACCCCTTCCCGCGCCGCTATCTTCAGAAAGGTGCGCCACAAAATCCGCAGATCGAAGCGAAGTGAGCGCCGGTGCAGATACTCCGCATCGAGTTTGACCTTCTCGGGAATCGGCAGCTCGTCCCGCCCGTTGATCTGGGCCCAACCGGTCAACCCCGGCAGCAGTTGATCCACGCCGTAGCGGGTGCGCAAGGCGATCAGATCTTCCTGGTTGAACAGGGCCGGCCGGGGGCCGACAAAGCTCATGTCGCCCCTGAAAATGCTCCATAACTGGGGCAGTTCGTCCAGGCTGGATCTGCGGAGAAAGGAGCCGATCGGGGTAAGGTGCGCGGCCGGATCGGCGAGCAGATGCGTCGCCACCGCCGGGGTGCCCACCCGCATGCTGCGAAACTTGGGCATCCTGAAAATCCGGTTATCCCGCCCGACCCGGTCAGACCAATATAAAACCGGTCCCACTGAGGTCAGCTTAAC
>JARGFN010000007.1:31711-33275 GCA_029210665.1 Desulfobulbales bacterium | reverse complement strand
AACGGACAAGGTTCGCGGGGTGAGGGGCGGGGCGTCCCTCGACCCTCGAAAAGGCTTTACCTTTACGCGAGCCGGGTATTTGTTTATAAATAAGGGAACATCCAGCAAGGGAGTGACAAATAATGGTTCACAATAATTTCAATCCGAGCAACCTGCCGCCCTTTGCGGTCGGGTTTATTCAGTTCGACGTCAAGCTCGGCGAGAACGAGCGGAATCTGGCCGAGGTGCGCACGGGATTAGCCGCGATGGACCTAAAATCCCCCGCTCTGGTCGTTCTTCCTGAACTGTGGGCGGCCGGTTTCGACTATCCGCGCCTGACCGAACATGCCGAGCGGGGAGCGGCGATGTTGGCCGCGTTAAGGGAAGAAGCGGCCAGATACAACATTTTCATGGCCGGCTCGCTGCCGGAACGGCAGAGCGGCACGGACCGGATCTTTAACACCCTCTATTTCGTGGGACCGGAAGGAGTAACCGGCTCGATCCGCAAGCAACAGCTTTTCGCGCCGATGGAGGAGGACCGCCATTTTAGCCCCGGCGACAATCCCCAGCCGGTTGGTGTCGGCGAACTGGGGCTTTTGGCCGGGGTGGTCTGCTACGATCTGCGCTTTCCCGATCTGATCAGGAGCCAGGCGGCCAGGGGCGCCCAACTGCTGGCGGTCAGCGCCCAATGGCCCGCCGCCCGCCGGAAACACTGGCAAACTCTCTTGAAGGCCCGGGCCATCGAAAACCAGATCTTCGTGGTCGCCTGTAACCGCTGCGGGACCAGCGACGGGATCGAGTTCGGCGGCCATTCGATGGTCGTCGCCCCGGACGGCAAGGTTCTCTACGAAGCCGGCGACCAGGCCGAACAGGCGATGATCGCCATCGATCCGCACCTCTTGACCCGCGGCCGCAAACTTTTCACCGCCGTAGCCGCGGCCCCATATCGATTCCACGACAAGGATAAGTTCGTTGATCTGCCGACCCTGAAGAAGATCGTGGCAAACTACCGGAAGATCGGCCGCAAGGTGGTCTTCACCAACGGCTGTTTCGATATCCTCCACCGGGGCCACGTCACCTATCTTGAAGAAGCCCGCCGTCTCGGCGACTGTCTGGTGGTGGGGTTGAACAGCGACGCCTCGGTCCGCTCATTAAAGGGGCCGGAACGCCCCTTGAACGATGAACGGTCCCGGGCCAGGGTCCTGGCCGGTCTGGGATGCGTCGACCACGTGGTCGTCTTTGAAGAGGAGACGCCGCTGAAGCTGATCTGCACGCTGACTCCCGATGTCCTGGTTAAAGGCGGCGACTGGCCGGTGGAAAAGATCGTCGGCGCCGAAGAGGTTATGGCGGCGGGGGGCGAGGTGCATAGCATCCCGCTGGTCGAAAATTTTTCGACCAGCGCGCTGGTCGACCTGATCAGGCAGGGCGAAGAACGTTAATCAGCCCGATTGCCGTCGGCAACCAAACAGATTTGCCGCCACCCTTCCGGCAGTTCAGCGGAATCGATCTCCAGTTCCCGGCTGAACGAGTAAAGTTCGGGGGCGGTGCAGTTGATCGACGGGCGCCGCTGGCCGGCGGCGACCTC